>QZKR01000010.1 GCA_003598065.1 Myxococcales bacterium
TCAAGGAGAGTTACAGCCGTTCGCAGGTAACAAGATGAATGAAATGCACTTCCACGCCCTGCCTTGGCCCGTGCAGGTCCTAGAAGAACTTGGCCAAGCGGATGTCATTCTAAAAGCGACGTTATCTTATTTCATCGAACCCAGCCCCGGCAGACGCGGGTGGTCGTACCGCCACCGGTATTCCTCGTACAGTCTACGATTTGATGTGAAAACTCCCGAAGAGAGCCCTTCGCAATTTATGAAACGGGTAAACAGGGCTATTGAAGAAGAGGAGGAGGATCAAACCCGTAGCCGTAGTGATTCAGGGGCGTGGTATTTAGGAAGTAACCTTCAGAAAAAAGGTTCCATCCATTCGGATTGGTGGAAAGGATCAGCCGCCCAATTAGCACAGCGAAATCAGGTTGCGGTATACCCGGTGATCGGCTGGTGGCGTGAGCGCCACCAACTCGGTCGATCAGAGAAAAAGGCCCGATACACGTTGTTAGTGTCTATCAAGACACCAGCCATTGATGTAGACATTTACACGCCAATCTTGAATCAGATTGCCGCAGAGGTGCCAGTCTTGATCTGAAAAAGACAACTTACGTAAGGGGCTATTAGTTGAGGGTCGATTGGACCCCGTGCGATATACGTGCGATGACACCGCACCGCGAGACGGAAATAGATGGAACGTAACGGAACAGGACGGAACGAAAAATTTCAGTGGTTTTAAGCGAGTACAAGCCAAGGTCGCTCAACCACAGGGGTTTTAGGTTTCCTTTTCGGCGGTTTCGAATCCCTCCTCCTCCGCCAAATTCTTCTTATAATTACAGGCGTTTGTAAACCACCGCACCCGCCTGGACAATATACGGACGATGCCGATGCAAAAAACTGGCATTCGCGGGGGCCGAAACTATTCCCTTTCCCCGGCGCGCCAGAGCTATTCTTGCTGCGTCCGTGCGCCAGAACAAACACGATCGATTCCGTTCTAGACTGTCGGAGGGGTTTCATGTCGAAACGCCGTATACCCACGATGACGGCGTTGGCGCAGATTCGGGTTCAGCGCACCTGCAACTCGCCCGTGGTGAAGTCTCCAATGGAAACTCTCACGGTCTGTCCGCGCTTGACCCTCCCGCTGGGGTTGGCGAACAGCATGAACTGGTGTTTCCCATCGCGTTTCGGCCCCATCCGGGTCTGGCGCAGAGCCCCGACCTTCGGCGTGTTGGGCACCAGGAAGCGCGCACCGCTCTCCACGTCCGTGAGGACGGGCGCAACTTGGCGGTTGATGATCGCTGCGGCCTTTTCGGCATCGAGGACACGGTAACGGAAATCCAGGATGTAACCGCCGGCCGACAGGAATACGCCGTCGGGCTGCAGGCCGTAGCGCAGCTCCTCCTCGCTCGGCTCCCTGGCGGGGGAAAATCCCGCCGGGGTGGCCGGCGAAGAAGCTGCGTGAACGGCGAGCAGGAGGAGGGCCGCCGCCAACGCGGCGGCCACTCCCCCGACGAGAATGCGCTTATTCGGCTTTCTCGCGTCTCGCGTCATGTTTTTACTCCACAACCGTCAGGTAGCGCAGCATTCCGCCCGGGCTGCCGGGACCGTTGGCCAGGAAGAGGCGGCGGTCGTAAATCGGATAGCGGCCCGCCTGCGACGGCGTAACGATGAAGTCAACCGTCTTCATGGGAGGCAGATCTATCGTCTGGCGGTTCGGACGATAGGGAACCGTATTGCCGTCCTCGGCGATCTGAGTCATGTGCAGGTTCAGCCAGGCGGGTTGGTATGCCTTGAAACCCGTGTTGACGAGGCGCAGCAGCTTGGGCTGGCCGGTCTGACCCAGCGCGATTTCCGGATCGAAGCCGACTTCGCTGGAATAGGGCTTGCCGTTGATGAGGAAGTACTTCGGGCTGTACTCGATCGTGCTGGTGACCGTCTCTTCGGGACCGTAGTTTCCCGTCGCCACGGCGTCATGCAGGTCGGGGTCGATTTCGCTGAAGACCAGCGTGGCTTCGTCGGTATAGGCTGGAGTCTCCGGATAGGCCAGTGTGGGGGAGTGTTTCCGGGCGACCACGCCGTACAGACCCATCTGCACCTGCACCTGGGGATGCGAGCCGCTGTGATAGACGTAGGTTCCTTTCCTGAGATTCCAGACGTAATCGACGGCTTCCTCGTTGCCCGGAGGGGTCTCGTGGGTGAAGGCGCGAACGCGGTTCTCCTCGTACACCGGCTCCATGCCACCCGTCTCAACGTGTCCGGTGATGACCAGCGACACCGGGACCGGCAGGTTGTTGTCCAAATGGATAGTTAGGCTGGCGTTGTCCGTCTCCACGACGAGCGGCGGCCCGGGGATGGTGACCTCTCCGTCCTCGGCCCCGAAAGCAGAGTCCTGGGCGAAACCCCACATGACAACTTCATTGCCATCCGGCATGGTGACGGTCGTCGTGTCGGCGCGCAGGAAGATTTCCGTCGGATCCGTCGGGAGGAGCGCGACCGTGAACGAGGGTCTCCCTTCCGTCGCGGAGGTGAGGCCCGAAACGGGCTTCGCCAGTTGGAGAAGCCTGGAGGGCTCGGTGGTTGGGGCGGTCGCCCTGTCCACCAAGGCCGGCTCGGGCGAATCGTTCTCGATAAACACTTGCGGCAGCCAGCCCATCGCCCACACCGGGTTCGCCGACAGAGGCGACAGCAGGAAGGCGACGAGCAGCGCCAGGAAGAAGCGTGTATTGATCATGGGTTTCTCCTTTTTATTTTCTCGGCGACGACCATTACGGATGCATCATGGCGTCTGGATGAATGATCACGACCATGGTCATCATGCCGCCGGGGAAAATGTCGTTGTTCACCATTTCCTTCTCCGCATGCGAATGCCACATGAAAAAGTAGCCCCCGTCCATACCCATGGGCCCGGTTCCAGGCGGCAGGTCCTCGGAGACGCCCAGGAAGGGCGAGCCGCTGTAGAAGTCGCCAACGGTCTGGTCGAGCTGTTCGGGCGGCAGGACCGGGATGGGTTTCCCGTGGTCGGGCATGTACTCGCCGGCGACCGGCGGATCACCCGGGGCGTGGCCGTAAATGTCCCAGCCGAGCGCCTCCCCCGTCCAGGTGAACAGGGTGTCGATGGTCTGCCCGGGGGAAACGGTATGGGTGAAGTCCGTATGTCCCATCTCGGCGTCGCCGCCCAGCACCCGGCCGTCCATGGCAATGGAGGTCGTATGGTTGCCGTGGTGGTGGAAGGGGTGGGAATCGCGTCCGCCGCCGATCAGGCGCATCAGGATCACCTCGCCCGGACGCATCATGGGCATGCAGCTATAGGGCTGGGTGGGCAGCCAGGGAACGCCCGGTTCCAGCATGGTGTCGGGTGCGTTGCGGCCGTTGATGAACCAGTAGACCGGCTTGAAATCCGAGGTGTCCACGGGTAGACCCCATTCAACGGCCTGGTTGTATCGCAGGTCCATCTCCGTGAGCAGGAATAGATACTCATGGTCGAAGGCCGTGGAAGCCTGAGCGTACGCCTGGCCGGCAGCCGGCGGGTAGACAATCAGCGCACCCACCAGGCCCAGGGGCACTTGGAGGTCGGCGTGCGTGCCGCTATGGTAGAGGTAGGTGCCAGGCTGGCTGGCGAGGAAGCGGTACTGCGCCGTTCCGCCGGAAGGCGCGGCTTCGTAGGCGATCAAGCCCGGGACGCCGGATAAGGACTCTACGTTTTCCTGTCCGGGGAAGACGATGGAAACCGGCTCCGGCAGATTATTGGTCAGATTGACGGTGACTAGTTCTCCCTGCTGGACTTTCAGGGTCGGGCCAGTGTACTGGGCGCTCCCTGTGCCGTCGGCGTCGCCGTAACCCCAGAAATAGAGGCTCAGGCCATCGCCTCCGCTGATGTAGCCGGCGTCGGCCACGAGGTTGAAGGTCGTCCCTTCAATGCCGTCGATGGCGGCTTGCGCGCGGCCCGAGGGGATCGCCAAGGCCAGGAAGAACAGCGCTGTCGGCAGCGTGATTCTCCGGTTCATTTCGCACCTCCCTTCTGAGCCTTGGCGGCGGACAAGACGCGGATCTCGGTCATCGCGCCGCCGAAGTCCTCCGTGTTGTTGCTCAGGAAATTCATGTTGGTGGTATACAGGAAGTAGGTCCCGACCGGGACGTCCTCTGTGTCGATGATCACGTCGGCCGACTCACCGCCGCCCAACGTAACGGAGTTCGTGTAATAGTACAGATCCTGTCCCGTCCGGCTGCGCAGGATGCGCGCGCCCTTCCCCACCACCTGCATCGTCAGGCACTGGGCCGTGAGCGTCAGAAATTCGGTGGTGGACAAGCTGGAGAGACGCAGCAGGATGCGTTCGCCCCGGCGGGCCTCGATCAGCGAGCTGACCTTCTGCGACAGCAGCGGTTCCGGGTCGCCCGTGACCTCGGAAGCGTCGGTGGCCAGGGGGTCGGGATCGACCGTCTCAGGATAACCACGGCCGTTCAGCAGGGCGTAGGTGTCGTGCATGTTGGCGAACGGCAGAGGCTGCACGTTCATGGAAGCGTCGTGGAACTCCGGGTCGAAGGTGGTGATCTGGATGGGATAGCCCACGTCGTAGCCCGTCGATCCGTCCCCGTCGTTGTAGGCGAATTTCGTGTAGGTCCGGCCGGATCCAGCCGGGTATTCGAAGGTCTGGCCGTCCTGAACGGGCGTGATGTAGAGGTTGCCGAGCATGCCCATCTGCATGTGCTCGCTGGCCTCCACGTGGCAGTGATACATGTAGGTGCCCGGTTCCACGAGGTCGTAGAAGTAGGTGAAGGTGGCGCCCATGTTGATCGAAATGGCGGCGTCCGGCATGCCGTCGAAGTACGGCGCGGCGTTGGGGAAGCCATGGAAGTGGACCGTGTGCGGGTCGAACAGGTCCGGGCGCGTTATCATGCCCACGTTGGTGAGGCTGATGAACAGTTTCCGGCCTTGACGGGCCGTGATGGTCGGCCCAGAGGCTTCGGCGCCGAGCATCTTTTCCATCATGACCATCGAATCCGGGATGCCGGTCGCATCGCCGAACCCGAACATATACTGAAGGCGGCCGTCAGCCATCGTGACGAATCCGTCTCCCGCGGAAAGGTGATAACAGACATGGTCGTTGTCCGGATCGCCGTCGAGATCCGTGTCGATTCCGTCCGTGTCCGACGGACACTGGGAAACCACTTCCGCCAGAGCGCTCCCTCCGGCGAATACGCCTAGGAGCAGCCCGGCCAGGGACATTAAGATGAGGCGTTTCATGGATTTGCTCCTTCCGCTGACTCGATCGTGAAGAATCGAAGGATTCTGTCGAAAAATCCCGTCGATTCGTCGTTTTCGGACAAAGTCGTTTCCTTGCCGCGTCTGGCGTCCAGCGGCGCGTTCTCATCCGCTCCGGCGTCCACCGGAGCCCTGCGCCGTTGGTTGTCGAAATCGTTTTGCAGCCGCGAAGACACCGAGAGGGCCGAGAAGCTGCCGATACCCACCGCCGAAGACCCCGATCCGATATGATAGTCACCGGTCGGCGTGATCGGCAGGAACGTGGTCGTGACCATGTTGCCGAACGCGGCGCCCTTGCTGGTCGCCTCGTAGGTGTTGAAATAGTCGCTCACGAAGTCCGGATCACCCGTCTCGTTGGCGCCGTCGTAACCGGATGGGTCGGTCAGGACGCAATACATCGGGTTGAGAAACTCCGTGCTCAGGGTTCCGTATACGGCCAGGTCCCAGTACAGCGGATCCTCGCCGCCCTCAATGTCCGGTCGGAGTCCGCCGATGTCGCCGTTATACGTTGCGTCCCAGTAGAAAGTGCGGTTTTGCCAGATGATGTTGTTGACCAGGTAAGGATCCGAGAACTCCTGGTAGGTGGACGGCTGGAAAGCCCCAAGCAGGTCCTTGCTGTGACGCCGGGAGGCAATGCCGGCCACCTGCGGAACGGAGGTAGTCAACCCGCCTTGGCCCTCGACCTCCGGCGGACAGATATTGCCGGGAGGCAGGCCGGGCGTGCAGGGACCGCCGAAGGCGTCCACGCCCGTCGAGGTGCTGTCGTTGTGGGCGATGGTGTTGTTGACGATGGAAATAGAGGCCGTGTCGTCCAGCGAGATGCCGCCGCCCACGTCCGCGGAACTGTTGTTCACGATGATGTTGTTGACGACCAGCAGGTTGTACCAGCGGTTCGGGTTGCCGGGCCGACGCTGGACATCCTGGCCGTTGTAAAGCAGGGTGCGGATGCCGCCGCCGTCGTCGCCCGCCAGGTTGCCCTGGATCAGGTTCCCGTCGATGGTGACGGACCCCGCCCCTTCGGTGAGCGTGTTCGCCGGAGCCCCGGCAGGCACGAGTTCGCCGCTCACGATGATGCCGCCGCCCTCGTCGAAGGATTGGTTGAACAGGATTTTGTTGTCCTGGATCACTCCGCCGTGGCTCAAACCGACGTGCGCAATGCCGCCGCCGTAGGACAGCGTGAAGTTGCCGCAAATGTAGTTCTCGGCCACGTTGTAGTTGCCGGAACCGCTAAACAGGGCGATGCCGCCACCACCGTCCACCGCACCGTTGGTGGCAATGTGGTTGTAGCGGATCATCAGTCTCTCGTTCTTGGAGGGGTTGTATCCGGTTCCGGCATCATTAACCAGGGCCGGGGTTCCGACGCGAATGCCGCCGCCGAAGTTGCCCTGATTGCCGGTGATGCGGTTGTTCGTGATTTCGAGGTAGCGCGCCCAGCCGTTGACCAGGATGCCGCCGCCCTTGACCGCGCCGATAAAGGTAAAGCCGTCGATGCGCGCGGGGTTGCCGCGCCCGAAGAGCCCCTCACGCGTGGCGACGGTGACGCCAGCCGCCGTCTCCAGGTAAAAATCGGGCCGTTCTCCGGGGATCAGATCGATGTCGCCGGAGTCGATGAGTTCCTGCATCCTTGTTTCCCAGGCCGTCTGTTCCGAAGGCGTGAGCGGCCCGGCAAGAATGAAGGTCGAGAAGGCGCCGGAACCCTGCAGCTTGACCTTTTTGTACAGGATCAGATTCTCGCGGTACACGCCCGGCTCGACCAGGATGAGATCGTTGGCGTCGGCCGCGTCGATCGCATCCTGGATGGACTCGCCCTCCCTTACGCGCAGGGGGCTGTCGCCGCCGATGTGCAGGGTGACGCCCACCACGGTGGTAGCGCCGTTGTCGCCGCGCCTGACCATAAGCTGACCGCTGCGCCTGCTGCGCGGCACGGTCGCTCTAATGGTCAGGCCATCCGCCGACCAGGACACGATCCTCAGCGTTTCCCCATTCAGCGTGACCGAACCTCGAATGGCGCCGAAACCGAAATTACGCGTGACGAGCGGGTCGCCCACGGGATTCAGCCGGTCGTAGTCAGGGTTGGGCAGCTTAACGTCGCCCACGGCCTGGATCGTGATAATTCCGCCCCGACTGGAGACCCATGGCCCGAAGTCGCTCGGTCCGTTAACCGAGTGGATAATCGGCGTCATGTCGGGATACTCGCAGTCCAGCCGCTTCTGGCTGCCCGCGAAGGCCGCGATGGGCAGGATCGGCGTGTCCAGTCTGGTGGTGCGGCCCGGCCAGAATTCCCAGCTGGTGCAGATCTGGGAGTAGCGCGGATCATACCAGGGATCCAGGATGCTGCGGCTCGGATTGTTGGGATCCGTAATCGGGCCGGGGTGGTTCAGGCAGGCCTCCAGTATATTGGGCGAAACGCCCGAGGGAGAAGGCACATTGACCGTGTAGGTCGAGGGAACCAAAGCATTGTATTTGCCCCACTCGTCCGTGTACACGCGCGCCACCTCGACGCCGGTCCAATCCCGGATCGCGACCGGCAGCCAGGACGGCGCGAAGTTCGTGCCTTTATTCGGGCTGTTCGGGTCGAACTCGAACAGGACGTCGTTGAGCACCGTGCCCCAAATCCGTCCCGCCTTGGGCACGGGTGTGAACAAGAAGAAGTCGGCCGCCGCGTTCCTGCCGCTGTTCAGAAACACTTGCTTGCGGTCGCAGAGGCGTTTCATCTGACCGGCGGAAGGCGCTTCGATGTCGTTGAACAGCGATAGGGTCGGCGGGACCTCATGGTCGTCGCCCGCGCAGAGGACAGGCAGGGTCTTGTTGGAGGGAACGAACTCGTCGCCGTAATCGACATTTTTGTCCTCCTCCTTGACGATGACGTAGCCGGTCGGGGGGATGACCTCGACGATGTAGGCGCCGCTCGGCAGTCCCTCCACCTCCTCATTTCCGGAGCCCAGGCCGCCGGGCACGAAGGACGTAAAGGCGTAGCCGCCGTCGAAGACGGCCGGCCGGACCTGGTTCCAGGTGGCGATCGTCTCGGCGCAATCCATGACCGGATCGCCGTAAACGACCTGCGGATCCCCAACGCAGCCGGTCGGAAGCGAATTATCCCAGCTATCTGTGAAGACGGTCTGAATGGCGTCGTCCAGGTCGATGATGGTGTCGCCGTTCAGATCGTCCCGCTCCAAGTTGCGATCGGCATCGAGGTACAGGTTGACCTGCACGCCGGGGATGCCCGGTTCCCACTCCTCACCCACGCCGTAGGCGGGGTTGTTCTCGGCGCGCGTCGTCGAATAGAAAACGACGCCGGAAATGCCGCCGTTCTCGCCCGGCGCGTAGGCGTTCTTGCCGAAGTCGATGCGGTTGTTCGAATCGCTGTACAGCAGCATGCCCTCCAGCAGCACCTCGCCGGTCTCGGTGCGCCAGCCCAAGTCGCCGTTTTCGGGCTGGGGCTGGGGGTTGCGCTTCTCGCCTGGAGGCAGCGGCCCGCCGTCGTCCACGAAGACCGTGGCGCCGGTGGCCTTGAAACGCAGAAAGTCTACTTCCACGACCATCCAGTGGAAGAAGGGGAAATACTCGTCGAAGGAGTATTCGCCGTCGCCGTTGGTGGCCGTGGCGGAATAAATGGAACCGTCCGGCCAGCGGATGTTGATGTTCTGCCCCGAGATGCCAGGCTCGCCGGGATCCATCCTCCCGTTCAGGTCACTGTCGAAGAACACGTTGCCTTCCAGCGTCCCGAACCAGCCATAGATCGCCTGCGGTCCGAGTTCCACCGTTTCACTCGGTTGAACGACAACCGTACGGAAGTCGATGATGCCATCGAGGTACTTGTCGAACATGGTCAGCAAATACTGCCCCGGCGGGACGTCCGTAATCGTGAAGGTGCTATCCTCCTCGCACGGTTGCAGATAGACCATTTCGTCAGCTGCATCCAGGTCGTTTAGGGCCACATAACAGTTCGGCGCCGGCAGTCCCGGATTCAAGCCGGGGCTAAGCGGCGGTCTGTTCATATGGACATAGACGACCTGGCCGGTGATCGTTCCCGGCGGGCCGTCCGCAGGCGTTATGTCCGGAAAGACCGTTTCTTTGGCAAAACCGGTGAATACGTGCTGCTCAAAAAAGCCCCATTCCGCGAAAAACGGCGGCTCGTCGGCCTTGACCCAGGCATCGACGGTAGGGGTGCCTTCTATCGTCGAGGTCTGAATCCAGCCCTCGCCGAGCGGCGGCGCCACAAGGACGCCGTATTTGCCAGGGGCCAGATTCTTGACGAGCGCTTCACCGTCGGGACCGGTGATGATGACGCCGTCGCCCATCATGGTCACCTCGCCGTCGGAGTCGTACTCGGTGCCGAGCGGGTTGCCGAAAGCGTCCACCGAGACCTGCCCGGCAAAATCCTTCAGAATGACACTGAAACCTTCAAGTCCCTCCTCCGCCGGAACGTCGGGGGCGGAGTTGAGGCTCTGATGGTCGTGAAAGGCCAGCACCCGGATCTGAGCCGTGGGGATGGGGTTGGCGTGAACCACGACCGTCACGTCGGTTTGGCCGGCATTCACCTGCGCGCCGCCCAAGGTATAGCCGCCGTTCGGGAGCACCGAAACGTAGTAGCGACCGCTTGTGGAAACGGGAACCTCTACCGAGGAATTGCCCGTTTGCCCGCTTTCCAGCACCGGAGCGTAGGTGCGGTGAATATTCAGCGCCAGGCTGCTTGTGTCTTTGGTTCCCGGCGAGACCGGAAGCGTCGTGTCCTCCTCAACTAGCCACCGGAAACCACTGACAGGATTCTGATTGTCGTCCACCACACGCACCGTAAAGGCCCAGGCGTTTGCGTGGACTGCCAGCGTCAGGCCGAGGAAAGCCAGGATCGCTGTTGGTCCGCGCAACTGTAGGGCATGCCTGCCGTGTCTGCTTGCCATTTGATGACCCTCCTTATTTATTCTGATGATCCCTTTTTAACTCCCCTACCGTCAGGCTTCGTTGTGTTGCGGCCGCGGTGGACATACCTCCAGCCTCGCGGAGGTTAACCCTCCCCGCAAACGCCCTTCCCGATGCCTTTCGGTGACCCCTTAATTCGGCGAGAGTCTTTCGCCCCTATTTAGCGTGGGCCCGATGACCATGCCTCAATCCTCGGAAGTCAAACCTCCTAGCAAACATCTTTCCCCGTGTTTTCGGCGACCCTTTACTTCGGCGAGATTCTCTCGCCCCCGCATACATGTAATGCGGGATCGATGAATGCGTATCGAGCCTCGGAGGTCAAACTTCCCAGCAAGTACTCTTCCCCATGCCTTAGAGGAACTCTCACAGTGGTGAGAATCTCTCGCCCCCATTTTGTCCAGCCGCAAAAGTAGATGCGAACCGGGCGCGTGGATATTTCGCATTTTTTCTAATTTTTTGTCGGGCTCAATTCTTCCATTAATACTTATACGCGCGCCGTTTGGCCGTCCGCTCGCACTGCCCATTCCGAAGACTGTCCGACGGATTTCGCATCCGCACTCATCCGCACTCCCATTCAGGCGACCGCCCCGCCAATCGCTTTCGAGCGGATCCCGGTCTGCGTGGAAAGAGTATATAGGTATTGGGCAAGGGTTCAGAGACAGGGCAATTTACTAACGGGATCAATCGGGGTCGTACAGAAGGATCACCAACTGTATCGCAGACCGGCGCGCAGTATGTACCAGCCGCGGCTGAAAGAGGGGGCTACAAGAGTATGGTCGTAGGCGGCTTGGCCGAGCAACCAGAGTGTGAAAGCGTCGAACGGTTCGCCGGACAGGCTGAGCGTGCCGAGGTGCTCCATCTCGCTGAAGTCGCGCCCATCGGGGGAAAGCCAGAGGACATGGTAGCCGGCGCCGGCCCAAATACGCTCGCGCAGCAATTCGCCGGTCACATCGAGCGCGGCCTGGGCCCGGCGCGCATCGCCTTCGCCGTAATCGCCGCTCACCTCGATTTCGAGCGGCGCGCCGCCGGGCTCCCGCTCGAGGTAAGCCAGGCCGCCGGCAGCCGCCCATGTCGAGCCCGTCGCGTCCGATTCCCGCAGGTAGTAGCCATAGGGCCGCAGTCTCCGGCGCTTCTCGGTCACCCAGAATCCGATCGCCCCGTCGGCCCGCAACGAATCGCTGTCCTTGAGCGCGGCCAGCCATTCGGCGGGAAGGTCGGCCGTCTCTTCCACGAGCGGTTCGGCGCCCACGTACCGCACATTGGCTTCGAGATCCAGCCAATCCAGGGGATGGCTTGCCGCCAGAAGCGCCGCGTCCGCCAGGTTCGGCCCCGAATTCCCGTAGGCCGATTCGTCGGCCGTGAACAGTTCCAGGGTCGCCGTCTGGATGAGCAGCAGCGCGTCCTCCAGGCCAAGCCGGTTGTCCAGATAAACGGCGTGCCGCTGGCCCTGGCCGAACTCCCCGTGATAGCCGCCGGTGACACGCCAGTCCGCCGTCTTGGAGACGGGATGAACCGAGACGCCCGCCCCGCCCGCCGGCCGCTCGGCGCTGGGAATCAGGTCGAGGGAGGTTGGGCGAAGGCCGCCATAGGCGAAAAAGGATAAACTCGGATTCGACCAGCCCAGTTCGCCGCCGTCAAGCAGGCCCGCTGGGCGCGCCGAGGGGACCACGCGGCCCGCCGCCACGACGATCCCCGTGGGTTCATTTTCGTACTTCAATTCAAGTTGCCGGATCAGGGGCAGCGCCCGCTGGCCAGTCAGGTAGCGATCTTCCTCGGCGTCGTAGCGCAGCCCTACCTCGCCGCGCACGCGCAGGCCGAGGCCGCGCACGCCGAGGTCCCGGCCGCGCGCCCACAGCGCGACAATCTGTTCGTGGCGCGACTCGCCCGCCGGACTGAATTGCGAGCCGCCCTCGTACCAGCTTTCGACAACGCCATCGGCGCTCGGCGAAACATCGCCTTCCTCAGATCCGCCTTTGTAGACCACCCGTTGTGGAGGATTCTCCGTCAAGGCCCCCGGCCAGGCCCCGCCCATCTCCGCCTCCGACCAAAGCGGTGTCGGCGTCCGCTTCGTTCCGGTTGCGGGCGCCGCTTCTTCGACGGGTTTCCCGCCACAGGCGAAGCTGTCGCCCGGCTGCGGCTTCTGAGTGGGATTCTCCACGATTCCCGCCGCCCGATGTTCCGACGCTTCCGTGATGCGCAGGTTGGCGATCTCCCGCCCGCGGCGCGAGAGAGTCAGTGTGTCGCCGGCGGCGCAGCCATCGGCCAGGCCGCGATCCAGGTACACCATCTCCCCGGCGACATACACCACCCTTCCTTCGGCGGCCGCATAAGCGGAAGAAACCAAAAAGCCGAAAAGCAGCCCGGCGGCGGCACAGCCTCCGACCACGCAGGCAAGAAAAGAAAAATGGCTCCTCAGGTTAGCCATCGCTTCTGCCGTTCGGATGGCACGCCAGGCACCTGGCGTTCTCGCATGCATAGTCCGGCCGCTCCTTGTGCTTTTCGTTCATGCGAATACAGCTATGCTCGTTGTCGTCATGACACTCGGTGCAAGAGAAGCTCTGGTAGGTTCCCGCGGCCTGATGGCAGTCGCTACACGAATAGCGGCTGTGATGACCGCTAACAATCGGAAACATCGTGTGCCGCTCGCGTGTCATGACGAGGCCATCCAGATGGCAGGCGAGGCATTCGGACGAGGTCCAGGCGTAGCCATTCACCCCGGTGTGTTCCGTCGCCATCGTCGGCTGGTCGTGGTCATGGCAGGCGGTGCAGGTGAAATCGTCGTAACCGTTCGGATGGCAAGCGGCGCAGGCTGTCGTCCCGTGCGGAGTTCCCGTAGCGACGGGGAAGTTGGCGGCGTGTTCCGTTCGGCTCATGGCCTCGCCGGTCGGATGGCACTGGCGGCACTGCGCCGAGACCCAGGAGTAATCTGCCACGGTGGCATGCTTGTCCGCCATCGTCGGCTGATCGTGATCGTGGCAGGCGGTGCAGGTGAAATCGTCCGTGCCGCTCGGGTGGCAGCCGACACAACTGGTTTCGCCGTGCGCGGTTTCGGCGCTGACCGGGAAGTGGACCAGGTGCTCGGTGCGGTCCATGGCCTCTCCGCTCGGATGGCAGATGCGGCACTGAGCGGTCTCCCAAACATAATCCGGGACATTGGGATGCTTGTCCGCCATCGTCGGCTGCTCGTGGTCGTGGCAGGATGTGCAGGTGAAGTCGTTCATGCCGTCCGGATGGCAAGCCGTGCAGGCTGTCTCGCCGTGCGGGGTTTCCATGTCGATGGGGAATTTAACAAGGTGTTCGGCGCGGCTCATCGCCTCGCCCGTCGGATGGCACTGGCGGCATTGCGGCGAGATCCAATCATAGTCTTCCATGTTGGGATGCTTGTCCGCCATCGTCGGCTGGTCGTGGTCATGGCAGGCGGTGCAGGTGAAATCGTCATACCCGTTCGTGTGGCAGCCGTCGCACGTCGTTTCGCCGTGCGCGGTTTCGGCGCTGACCGGGAAGTAGACCAGATGCTCGGTGCGGTCCATGGCCTCTCCGCGCGGGTGGCAAGTGCGGCACTGGGTGGTCTCCCAACCGTAATCCGGCACATCGGGATGCTTGACCGCCATCACCGCCTGCTCGTGGTCATGACAGGCAGTGCAGGTGAAGGTGATCTGCCCGTTCGGATGGCAGCCGGTGCAGGGAGTCTCCGCATGCGCCGTTTCCGGACCGATGGGAAAATTGTCTTCGTGATCGAGCCGATCCAGGGTCCGACCGTCGGGGTGGCAGGCCAGGCATTGTGGGGATTCGTATACATAGCCGGCCACCTCGTTGTGCTGTTCGTCGGTCTCTCCCTCCGCGTGCTTATGGCACTGGGTGCAGGTAAACGAATCGAAGCCGTCCGGATGGCACTCCGCGCAAGTCTGTTCCTTGTGCACCGCCTCGCTGTCGATGGGGAAGAAGGTTTCATGCCGCAGACCTTCAGGATCGCTGTCCGGATGGCAGGCCAGACACCAGGGCGAATCGTATCGGTAGCCGGCGACCTCCTGATGCTCGGCATCCGCCGTCACGCGGGCGTGGTCGTGACAGTCCGTGCAGGTAAACTCGCTCACGGTGCTCGGATGACAGTTGTTGCAGGCCGCCTCCCCGTGCGCCTCGCCCTCGGTGATGGGGAAGTACGGATGATTCTCGCGTCCCACCACTTCGCCGTCCGGATGGCAGGTCAGGCACTTCGGCGAGTTGTAGGCATAACCCGGCAAACCTTGATGGTGGCTGTCCGTCTCGGTCCGGCCATGCTCGTGGCAATCGGTGCAGGTAAAAGTATCCTGCCCGTCCGGATGGCATTCTCGGCAGCTTTGATCCTGGTGCGTGGATTCCGGACCGATGGGGAAAAACGTGTGGCGCAGTCCTTCTTCTTCGCTTTGCGGATGGCAGGCCAGGCAGGCGGGCGAGTCCCAGCGGTACCCATCGACGCCCTGGTGCGCGCCCTCCATCTCATCTTGTCGGTGCTCGTGGCAGTTCGTGCAGGCGAAGCTCTCCGATCCGTCCGGATGGCACTCCAAGCAGCGTACATCGCCGTGGCTTGATCCCGCTCGGATCGGGAAATCGAGATGATCCTCGCGCCCTTGCACCTCGCCGTCCGGGTGGCATTCCAGGCACAGCAGCGAGTCGTATTGATAGTCCGGGACGGCGATGTGATCGGGGTCCGTTTCCTCCCGAGCATGATTGTGGCAGGTCAGACAACTGAACGAGTCCGATCCATCCGGGTGGCAGCTCTGACAGGCGATCTCGCCGTGGTTGGACCCCGACCCGATGGGGAAGCGGTCATGCGACTCGCGGTCGAGTCCCTCTCCGTTCGGATGGCATTCCAGGCATTTCGAGGAAACATACGCATACCCCGGCACCCCTTGGTGGGCGTCGCTCATGCCCGGCTGGCCGTGGGCGTGGCAGGCGACGCAGGTAAAGGCGCCCGGACCCTCCGGGTGACACTCGGTGCAGGTCTGTTGGTTGTGGGTAGCCTCCGGCCCGATAGGGAAAAAGGTGTGACGGAGGCCATCGTCGCCCGAACCGTTTGGGTGGCAGGCCAGGCACCAGTTCGAATCCCACATGTAGCCGTCCACCGATTCGTGTTCCCCTCCCATCTCCTCGCGTGCATGGGCGTGACAGTCGATGCAGGTGAAATCTCCGTAGGTCTCGCCGTTGTGGCAGTCCTTGCAGGAAAGGTCTCCGTGCTCGCTACCGTCATCGATCGGGAAGTGGCGGCTATGGTCGATGTCGCCCAGCCTCCCCATGGGATGGCATTCCAGGCAGGTCGGGGAATCGTAGACGAACTCCGGTACGCCGTCATGGGTTTCCCGGGTCAGCGCTTCCTCGTGCCGGTGGCAGTTGAAGCAGGTGAATTCGCTGAAGCTGTCGAACCCTCCATGGCATTTGTTGCAGTCCATCGGCGTGTTTTCCGCCGCGCCGTGGTCGGTGGGAAACTTCGTCGTATCATGCTCCTCAACGCTGAGGCTGGAAGGAGGGGATTCGGGCCTGGGTTGACAGGCGGCGATCATGAACGCCAGGACCGCCAGCCCAAGGACAAGCAGCCCATCCTTGGCGATGCTGCGCATTACTCACTTCCTCCGGGATGGCACTGATAACACTTCCGGTCCTTGCACTCATAACCCCTGACCCCCCGGTGTTCGCCCGTCTCGCATCCGTGACAGGCTACGCATGAAAATGTGGCGTTCCGGCAAGTCCCCGTCGGCTGCGGGATCGTTCCGACGTGGCAGGACTTGCACGAGAAGCCGGAGTGATTGCTCCCCGCCGAGATCGGGAAGCAACGGTCGTGCGACGAGTAGGATGCCGTGCCCCAATTGAGCGGCGTATGGCATTGTTCGCAGGTCGTCGGCAGATTGGTGTGATCCGGGACGGCGCTTGCGCCCAGCGGCCGATCGTCGGCGTGGCAGGCCGCGCAGCGGCGTGGCGTGCGGTCGAAACCGAGGTCGCTCACGTCCCGGTGGCACTCCCGGCATTCGACCATGGCATGCGCCCCTATAAGCGGGAAGCTGGTGTGCTGATGGCGGCCGGCGGCGGTGAGCGGCCGGTTGAAGCCGTCCGGCGTATGGCAGCTCTTGCAGTCCTGGCCCAGGCGGCCCCGATGCACGTCCTGGTGGCAACCCGCGCAGTCCTTCGGCAGCTTGCGCTCGCCGTTCTTGTGGCAACTACTACAGGCGGTGCGCCGGTGCAGTCCGAGCAGCGGAAAGCCGGTGCGCTCGTGGCGGAAACGCAGATCGTCCCAGCCGCCTGCCCGGTGGCAGGTCTCGCAGGGCGTATCCGATTTCTGGCCCTGCCAGCTCTCGGGGGCGCTCCAGGCGCCGCCTGCCTTTTCCGGCGGCGACGGGGCGGCCGAGCCGTCCATCGCCAGGCTCGCCGCCTCGCGGTACGCGCCCCGGTGCGGATCTTCATGGCAAACGGCGCAGGTCTTCGGCGTAGGCCGGTAGCGGACCGTCTCCCGCTCCTCGGCCAGCTTGATTTTCGGATGGCAGCCTGAACAGGCGACACGGCCATGCCGCCCCTCCAGAGGGAAATCGCTGAATTCTTGCCGCTGATGGTCGAAGGCCAAGGTTTTGAAACCCTCGGTTTTGTGGCATGTCGCGCAGGGCGCTACGGGTTCGAGCAGACGGAACTGCCCGAAGTGCACGTCAGCATGGCAGGGCAGGCAATCCGCCTTGGGCAGGGGCGCATAGCGCGCGAAGCTTCCCTGAGCATCGCGCTCTTGCGCATGGCAGGCCGCGCAGGCGACTTTCTCGTGTTTGCCGGTCAGGGCGTAACTGGTCTTGGAGTGGTCGAATTTGCCGATCTTCCATGTGTTTTCGACGTGGCAATCCAGGCAGGCGCGCTTTTCGAACTGGTTGCGGTGCGGCGAGGCATGACAGCCTTCGCAGCGTGCGAATTTTTCAGGCTCGACCTTCAGACGCCAGGGCGAAACAACCTCATTGGCTAGGCGGCCCGGCGCGGCCTTGGCCTTCTGGACCGCGCGCGGCGTCCCCATCGCCTCCAGGTGGCAGGCCGGGCAGGCTACCGCGCGGTGAGAGCCGGCTAGCGGGTAACGGCTCTTTTCGTGCTGCGCGAGCCTGTAGCGGACCGGGGTGAAACCGGCGGTGGTGTGGCAATCCTCGCAGGCCTGCGGCTCAGGTCTGGAGGAATCCATGTCGGGATGGGCCCCGGGGTGGCAGTCCGTGCAATGCTTATGGGGGATGCCCTTGTGCTTCGGTTTGCCATCCGCGCCGACGCGATGACAGTGCGCACAAGGGACGGTGGCGTGGCGCCCGGTCAGGGGAAAGGCGGTCTTGTCGTGGAAGGAACGGTCCGCCCCGGCGAGAATGTCCCTCCAACTGGACATCTGATGGCATTCGAGGCAGCGTTTTCCGAAGCGGCCGCTATGCGGATCTTTATGGCAGTCGGTGCAGGCGGCATGCGGGGTCGGCTTGTACGCCGCCGCGTCCTGGGATTTGGTCGGCAGTTTGCCGGTCACGGCGGCGGCAGGTTTCTTCGGATGACAGAGCGTGCAGGCCACGCGTGCGTGCGCGCCTTCGAGCTTGTAGGTCTGGGCGTGATCGAAACCCGGCGCGGGGGACCATTTCTCCTCGTTGTGGCAGCGCTCGCAGCCGCCTTTCAGCTGGCCCCGGTGTTCGTCCGAATGGCAGGCCTCGCAGCCTTTGGACAAGCCGAGATAAATGTCGGCCTGCGGATGGCTCCCCCAGTAGGTTTTCACCACGGGCTCCGCGACCAGGCCGGGGTTGTGGCAGGCGTCGCATTTCTGCCGCGCATGAGCCCCGGAGAGAACGAAGCCGGTCGCCTTGTGCGGGAAATCCTTTTTCGAACCGTCCGGCCACTGGATCAGGGCGTCGTCGCGGCCCTTGTGTTCGGTATGGCATTGTTCGCAGGGCGCGTTTCCGCGTTCGTCCCGGCCGTGCCAGCCTCGGCCCTTTTCGATCGCCGTACGAATGGGCTGGTGGCAGGAGAGACAGGCGCTGCGGTCGATGCCCCTTTCCGTGGAATGGCAGCGGTCGCAGGCTGTCATCGAGCTGAGATCGGCATGCGGGGCGGAAAGCTCTCCCGGTGAAAAGATCTGCGCCTCGGCCCGCGCTCCAAACAATCCGATGGCCAGCCCGAGAAAGGCTACCCCCACCCGCGGAATGCGACTCAACCATGCAGTTTTAATTAGAAAACCCATCTGTACCCCAGCCACCATTCAATCGCAGTATGAGCCAGGACCAGGAAAAACAGCAGGAACGCCAGCACGGCGTGTACGGAACGCCAAACGCCAAGCAGGCGCTTAAGCTTGGGCAGAAACTCCTGTTGAAAATGGAGTTGCACGATTTCTCGGGTGTAGTGTCTGAACGTCTCGACAGTTTCTTCGTCCCCCAAATTCCCATTAATTTGGGATAAAAGGCGTCTGAGTTCGAACCAGCGCAATGGCCACCAGACCAGCAGCCGGTATACAAGTTCCGGCCAGCGGTGTTCCGTGATCTGCGGTTCCGCAAGCAGCGGCCGCAGCTTGGGGCTGATCGGCAGTCGAGCTAAAAGCGGCGCGTTTTCCAAGAGCATGCGCTCGCTGAGGCTCCGCAGAGCCTGGCGTGTCAGCGGCCGGCCCAGGGGATCGAGCGGCACGAAGGCATACAGGTACCGGCCCAACAGCCCGGTGAACACCACCAGCCCGAAGGAGAGATAGAGGGTCAGGGCGAAAATGTTCTTCAAATACAAGGAACTATGGACTAGCAAGATGCACAGGGCCAGGATGCCGGAAACAACATGGGTCGCCATCCAGGCGCGGATGTCGCCGACGCCGCGCAGCGGTTTGAATTCCTTTCGCGCGAAATAGCTGAAGTTGATGGCCATGAAGGCCAGCGCCGCCACCCCCAGCGAATGTCCGATGATGCCGGTGGGCTTGAAAAGTTCGACCCAGGGCTTGCCAGGGAGGCCGAAGTAGTAGGCCCGGCCAAGAACAAACAAAGCGGTCAGGCCGAGCACTCCCAGGGCGCCCAAGGCCGCCGGGACGGCGAACACGCGGCGGATGCTCGCCCGGGCGTCGGCCAGCCCCTTGGAGCGTCGTTGCTCGCGGATGTGCTCGAAGATGTGCTCCTTTTCAGCCGTGCGGTGGTGCTCGGTCTCCTCGCCGTAGTGGCGCTCCATGCGGACTCCCGCGCGGCGCAAAAACTCGCTGGGCGGCGAGCCTCCGGCGAAGACGAGCACGTCGTCGTTGGCGATCGTGCGCTGACCTCCGGGAACAGCGAGGATCACGGATTTTTCTTCGATGGCCGTCACTTGGCTGTCGAAAATCGCCGCCACGCGGCCCTGCTCGATCAGCCGTCCGATGCGTTCGCGGTTCTCCGGCTTGGTCCGGGAGATGGCCGGTCCGCGATAGCTGAGCGCGACCTCGGCGTCCGTTTCCTCGGCGATCATGGCGGCCGCTTCGATGGCCGAATCCCCGCCGCCCACGACCAGCACGCGCTTCCCGGCGTACATTCCCGGGTCGCGCAGCAGGTAGACCACCTTCTCCCGCTCCTCGCCGGGCACGCCCAGCTTGCGCGGTTCGCCCCGGCGGCCGATGGTCAACAGCACCCGCCGCGTGCGCACGGGCCCGGCCGACGTATCGAGGACAAAAACGCCGTTCTCCTTGCGCACGTCGGTCACCGACACCCCGTACTCGATCTTGACGGCGTGTTTCCTCGTGGCCTTGTCCCACAGCGCCAGCAGCTCTTCCTTGCTCATCGTGCGCGAGTAGACGTGTCCGAGCAGCGGCATCTCCACCGGGGAGGTCATGACCAGCTTGCGGCGCGGATAATGCATCACCGAACCGCCGATGGCGGGTTCGCGCTCGAACAGACGGTAGGAAAGACCCATTTCAATGGAGGCTAAAGCGGCCGTCAGTCCCGCCGGCCCGGCTCCCACGATGGCGACCTGCTCGGCCGAATCGTCGCCGCCCTCGCCCTTCAGAGACTGGGCCAGATTGTGCATGGCGCTTTTCGCCTGGCGCACGGCGTTCACGATAAGGCCCATGCCTCCGAGTTCGCCCGCGACGTAAAGGCCGGCGACGTTGGTTTCGAAGGTCGGCTTGACGTGCGGGATGTCCACGCCGCGCTCGCTGGTGCCGAAAACCAGCCGAATGGCCCCCACCGGGCACTCGGCGGCGCAACGCCCGTGGCCGATGCAGGCGGAGGGATCCACCAGCGTGCCGCGATTTTCGATCAAGCCGATCACGTTGTTGCCCTGCGGGCAGACCAGGGTGCAGTTACCCGAGGAGATGCACAGATTGGAGTCGATCACCGGATGCAGGGACGGGGGCACCGAGACGCCGGCCTGTCGGAGCGCCTCCATGCGGTCCATGGCGCGCTGCTCGCGGCGCACCCGACGCCAGTGCAAGAGAACGGAAGCGACAACCACGACAAAAAAACAGGCGAATAGAAACAGCAACGCCTCAAGATTCCAACTGGCCACTGCAATCTCCGTCCGTAGGATGTCTGGCGAAAGAAACGATACTATTTTTACCACGACTCCGGCAATGAGACCAATCAGTCCGCTCTTCTCAATACGCTAAGTAGTCGTTTTCAGAACGCCGTCTGGTCAAAGTAGTCAAACGGGATTTTTACCATGAAATATTAAATGGTTGATCTCATTTTAGCCGTGATTCCCCGTCCGTCGCCTTTAAACGGCTTCCCGGCAGTAGCGTCCCCCGCCTCAAGATCCCGCCATGTGCTTCGCCCCGTCGCGTCCGGGGCGTCGGCCGGGAGCTTCGTCTTCGAGTCTTCCGGCAGCTTCAGTGGAAAAGATCCATATCGCGCGCCCCAGCCAATTTGAATGGAGGTCTGAGTCCCTGGACGATATACGGACAATGCCGATGCAAAAATCCGGCGGCCTTGCGAGCAGCCTTCCTCCCGTTTCCTTTTCCGAAATCGAAAACGGAAATGCTCTCCTTCTCGCCAATCGCTTCGCGGCCCGGTTCGCCTCGACGGCGGAACGGCTCGGCCGAGGCGCACTATTCAGCGGTAGGCGATGAAATAAACGAAGATGCCGCGGCGAGGGTTTCGAGGATCGTCCGCCTTTCGAACGCCAAGCGCCAGATAATCCAGATCGGCCTCGACAAGGGGACGGGCGGCGCTATTTGTCGCCAACTGCGAAAGATCGTAAAGGGTGAACACGCCGAAGCGGGAGCTTTCCTTGACGACTCCCAGCCGCTCCACCTCGATCAGCGTTTCTTCATGGATGTCGCTTACGGCGTCGGGCCGATCGACCATCCGGGCGATGGTTCGATCCGACACTTCGTTCAGAAGCGGCGCCGCGGCGAAGGGCTCGCGGCCGGCCTTCCGCCGCAGTCGATTGATCCGGTCGAAAATCGCTTGTCGCAAATCTTCCTCGCTGCGCGGATCGAGCCGTGTGGCGACCAGGCAGGAGACGGAGAAGTAGCATCCTTCGCCGTGCGGCCGCGTGGCGATGCCACAGCCGATGTGCGTCAGGTTCGCGTCCTTCACGAAATTCTGCAAACTGGGGCTTTGCCGGAGCTTGTCGCGGATGGCGGCGAAATCGTATCCGCCTTCGACGATCTCCCCCGCTTGCAGCGGTTGGAGGGAAGGCGAACTGTCGGCCAGCCGCGCCATCGGGTCCCGGCCTTCGCGGTCGAGGATCGAACTGTAATTGTGGACCAGCATGTCGGCGGCGTGAGCGCGGGCCGAACCGACCAGCGCTTCCGATACGGAAAGCGGGCTGTTCTTGTCTTCCAGCCGCAAGCCGTTGATCGTCTCGTGCAATCGGGCTTCGCCGGTTTCGGGGGCCATGCAATCCGCCTCATCGGACTCGTATGAAAAGCCATCGGGTTCCGCACGCCGATAATAGAGCGGCGCGGAAACGAGCACGCGTCGCCCCTTGCCGGTCTCGGCGACGATCTCCAGCGTGAATACCGCCGGAACGGTCGGCGTCTGGATTGGCAGGTCGAAACGGCCGTCGGCTACAGACAGCGGCGCGTCGAGGATGTGGCCGCCGGGGTAGTCCAGATACGCCCGCAACGACGGGTTGCTTTGCCGCACCCGACCGCTCAACCGAAAGCGGCCATCGTCGGGAAGATTTTTGTCCAAAGGATCGACTTCGATGGAGCGCTCGACGCCCAGCGCCACGAGGTAATCGACTTCGCCGTTTGGCGCGGCATGGGTGTAAACGCCCAGGCCGAGCCGGTCGATGGGGCGTCGTTCCAGGGCCTTTTGAGCCCAGCGAGTCAGGAACGCTTTCAATTCGTCGGTGGGTCCGTTTCTCGGCTGGCCGAAATAGGCCAGTTCGGGGTTGACGTCGCCCGATCCGGCGCGCCACAACGCGCGTGCGACCAGGCCGTCCGGAGGCGCGCCTTGCCGCATAGCCACGTAGCGCGCCAACTCGGCGGCCGCCTGCGCGAGCGCGCCGTCCGGCGCCGGGAATCCAGGCGGACTCGCCGGCCAGGCATCGCGAAGCACGGTGAGATAAGACCGTCCGGTCTCTCTTTCGCCGGCCCATTCGGGCAAGGGCTGAAAATAGGTTGGATTTGGCGCGGTATGGAACGCGTAGGGAGCGACGGCTTCGGCGGATTCGTTTTTTTTGTCTTCCGCTTCCGGCGGCGATGCCGGGGGTTGGTCGGACGGCGTGGGCGCGACCGAAGTCCGAGGGGCGCAGCCGGATCCCAGCGCGAGCACGAGAAGGAGAAAGCGGAGTCTGCGCGCCAATCCGGCCGGCATGAAAAATCAGATGCTTATCGGCAGGCGGATGGTGAATTTGGTGAACGATTCCTCGTCGCTCTCGACGAGAATGATGCCGCCGTAACGCTGGATGATTTTGTAGCAGATCGACAGGCCGAGCCCCGTGCCCTTGCCCTGCTCCTTGGTGGAGAAGAACGGATCGAAAATCGATTTGAGATTCTTGGTCGGGATGCCGGTGCCGCTGTCCTCCACCGTCACCTGGATCATTTTCCCATCGTAGAGGCTCGTGGTGAGCGTGATTCGCTTCAGATAGTCCGGGCCGCGTTTCGCGGCGGCGTCCTCCAGGGCGTCGATGGCGTTGGTGAGCAGATTGATGAACACCTGTTCCATCTCGACCACGTTGAGCTTGATGCCGGGCAGGTCATGGGAGAAATTCTTGATCAGGTCCACGTCTTTCATTTTTCGCGAGTGATGCACCATCGCCGCGGCGTTCTCGATGACGGCGTGGATGTCCGTGGTGACGGCGTCGGTCACTTTCGTCGAGCGGGAGTAGCGCGACAGCTCCTTGACGATCTCGGCCACGCGCTTCACGTATTGGAGAATCTGTTGCGCGTCGGTGCGCAGTTCCTCGTCGGGGCTCTTGGCCTGGATGATCTGCGCCATGCCGCTGATGGCGTTGAGAGGATTGTTGATCTCATGGGCGATGCCCGACATCAGTGTGCCCAAACCGGCCATTTTCTCCGCCTGGATAAGCTGACGCTCCAGGACCTTGCGGTCGGTGATGTCGTCGATGACCACGAGCAGGCGGTCGCGCTTGCCCAGCAGATGCAGGACGTTGACCAGGAGCACTTTTTCGCCCTGGCCTTCTATCTGCCGGCGCATTTCCAGGTCGATCACCGGCTCCTTGGTGCGCAGGCTGCGTTGCAGACGCTCTCGAAACGACTCGGTGAAGACTTCGCCGATGTTGCGGCCGGTGATGTTCACCATCCGCGTGGAAAAGATCGAATAAAAGCTCAGGTTGACCAGCAGGATGTTCAGGTTGCGGTCGAGGACGATCAGCGCCGAAGGGATCGAGTCGATAAGGTCCTTGATCGTGCGCGTGACGAAATTGAGCTCCAGGGTGCGCGCCTCGACCATTTTTTCCAGTTCGCGCGAGATGCCGCTGCGGGCTGCGGCTTCGATCTCGGAGGCTTTCAAACGCTGCCACACCTGGCCTAAGGCGAGCACGAGCACGAACAGCACCAGCAACGCAATGGAGGCGGCGCGCATGGACAGCGAGAGATGCCTGACGAGCGGCCGCTGCGGCGTCGAAAGGACGGCGACGACTTTCCGCCCCCCCAGCGTCATTTTTCGCGATACGGCGTATTCGTCCTCCTGCGCCGCCGCCCCGAAAATGTTCGGGCTGAATACGCCCTGGTGCGCTTCCGTTTCGACGGCTTTTTGCAGGAAAGCGACCAGCCGCGGGTCGGCGTCGTTCAGATGATTGATGTTGACGTCGGAAAGACTGGGGCTGGGGTGGTAGACGAGATTGCCTTCCGGATCGAGAAACCAAAGGAAATCCCCTCCTTCCAGAGCCCACTGGGCCAGTTCGCCCACCAGGCGAACCATGAAGAGGTGCGCCAGCAGAAAGGAAACGCCCGGGTCGGGGGCCGGCGTCGCGGCGTCCGCCGGCGAAACGGCCGTTGTCCTGGCCAGGGGCACGACGATTTCCACAAACCAGCGTTTGTCGCGCGAGGCCCGGCCGATCGCCGAGAGTTGAGTCTTGCCGGTGAGCGTCGCCCGGCGGAGCAATTCGCCGAAGGCCGCCGCATCCGGGCGTTGTTCGGGCGGCGGCAGGTCTTCGCCTCCGCCCGGAGCCGGCGTGCTGGCCAAGGTGCGGGCCGAGGCGTCAAGGTAGGCAAGCCGGGTCGGCGTCAGGTCGCCGATCGCTCGCGTCAATTCCTTCAATCGATAATCAAGCGTCTGTTCCTGCTCGATGCGGACGACCCAGCGCTCCGCGTCGATAAGGCGCTGGCCCAACGCATCCAGGCGGCCGCGAAGGTGCGTTTCCGTCAATTCGAGCTGCTGGGCGTTTTCGGCGAACGCCTGTTCCCGCACCTGCTCTTCGCCGTAACCGAAGGCCCAGCGCAAAAGCACGAAGCCGAGCACAAGCAGGAAGGTGATGCCTGCGGCAAGCGCCGCCACGGAGTATAGCCGCTTGATGGACATGCCGCCCTATTGATTTCTTCTCATGCGCAAACGGTTGCCGAAGGGCGTCTCAGGCGATGCGTTCCTCCGTTCGGGGGAGCTTGTCGACCATGCGCTTCACCAGTTCGAGGAAGGGATCGACCAACTGCGGATCGAAGAGCACGCCCTTGTTGCGGAGGATGTCTTCCATGGCGCGGCCGACCTCGATCGCCTGGCGGTTGGCGCGCGCCGTCGTCAGCACGTCGAAATAGTCCACAAGTCGGATAATGCGCGACAAAAGGGGAATCTGGTCGCTGGCCTGTCCGGCCGGATAGCCGCTGCCGTCCCAGTTCTCATGGTGGTGGCGAAGGACGGGCAGGACGTGGCGGAGGAATCCCACGGGTTCGATGATATTCACGCCGCGCGCGACGTGCGTCTGCATGGTCTCCGCTTCCTCGGCCGTCAGCGGCTCCGCTTTGCGCAGGATCGCGTCCGGGATGCCGATCTTGCCGATGTCGTGCAGGATGGCGGCGGTATGCAAGGTCCGAAGCTGATCTTTCTCCAGACCGAGGGCTCGCGCCAGCATGTTGCCGTACTGCGCGACGCGCTTGGAGTGGCCGATCAGGTACCGGTCGCGTTCTTCGACCGCATTGGCCAGGCTGACGACCATGTCCAGCATGTTCTGTTGCAGCGCCAGCGCCTTTTCCTCGATCTTCTTTTCCAGGTCCCGCTGGTATTCGAGGTTTTCCCGTTCGAGCCGCAGCTTCTCTTCGACCAGTTTACGGTGGGCGATCGCTTTTTCCACCGAGATGATGAGTTCGCCGGCGTCGATGGGTTTGGTGAGGTAGTTGCTGGCCCCCTGCCGCATGACGCTGACGGCTGTGTTTATATCGATAAAACCCGTGAGCATGATAACGGGGACGATCGGCCGATGCTGCTGGACGAAATTGAGCACGTCGATTCCGGAAATTTTCGGCATGCGGATGTCGCAGATGCAGGCGGTGATGTCCTCCGATTTCAATAGATTGATGGCTTCCTCGCCGTTAAGGGCGCTGATGACCTCGTAGCCCTTGTCTTCGAGGTAAATACGCAGAATTTTAAGGTTTATTTCCTCATCATCGACGATGAGGATGCGAAACCGCCTCTCGGGCGGAACGCGTCCGTCTTCTGAACCTTGTGCTCGGATGTCACTCATCGATCGTCACCCATTCCGTGCGCGCGGAACACGACAGGCAGGGACGACTGGGCCTGCCTTTAGTCGAGTATGCATCATAGCAAAATCGTCAAGAGTTGCCAATAAAACAGTTTATAATTTAGACTATAGTCGAAGGCCGAGGAGGGGCGGCGGCCGCCGGATGATTTCATCCGGAGGAAAGTCCGGGCTCCATAGGGCAGGGTGCTGGCTAATGGCCAGCGGGGGCGACCCCAGGGAAAGTGCCACAGAAACGATAGCGCCCGGCAGGTCCGGGCAAGCGTGAAATGGTGCGGCAAGAGCGCACCGGGACCGCGGCGACGCGGACCGCAGGGTAAACCCCACCCGGAGCAAGACCGAATAGGGATGCGTCTCCCCCATGGGGAGTAAGGACGGCCCGTCCGAGCATTCGGGTTACGGTCGCTGGAGACCGTCGGCAACGACGGCCCTAGAAGAATGGTCGCCCGCGCTTCGCGCGAACAGAACCCGGCTTACGACCTCCTCGGCCTTCCTTTGTTCAGGTTTCCCCGTCGGGCGGCGCCGATCCCACGGGGATTCGCACGGTCACCTGCGTTCCATCGCTTGGCGACGCCTCGATGGTCAGTTCCCCCCCGACGTGCTTGAGACGTTCCCGGATGGCGAAAAGCCCGAAGCCGCCCGAGTGTTCCATCGCCAGCGGTTGAAGCGGGTCGAACCCCTTGCCGTTGTCGCCGATCGTGATTCGCAGATATTGGTCTTCGGCGGCCAGAGAGCCGAAGACGCGCGTGGCCTCGGCGTGTTTGCCGATGTTGATCAGCAGTTCGCGAAGGATGTGGAACAGCAGCACCTTCACGTCCTCTCCGATCGGAAGTTCGGCCGACTGGACGTGGAAATCCGAATCCAGACGCAGGTCCCGGGACATTTTTTCCACCAGCCAGCGGACCGCGTCGGCGAAGCCCAGCGAATCCAGTTCGGGCGGACTCAACTCGAAGGTCATGGCTCGGACCTCCTCCGCCGCGCGGCTGATTTGCGCCGCCGCCTCTTCCAGCCGTCGGTGCAGCGCGGGGAGATCCGTCTCCCCGGTCAGCTTCTTCAGACTGACGGCGAGCAGAGCCAGATTCTGGTTGACGCCGTCGTGCAGCAGCCTGGCGATTCGCCGCCGCTCGTGCTCTTCGGCGAGAGTCAGTTTGGACGCCAAAAGGCGAAGTTGTTCCTGGTAGCGGTTGCGTTCCGCCTCGGCCCGGACTTGCGACGTGACGTCGCGGGCGAAGACGGCCAGACCGGCGATGCGGTCTCCGCCGTCGAAGACGGGATAGACGTTGTTGTCGTAATAACGGCCCTCGCGCTGGTCGCGGAAATGAATCGGAGTTTTTTCGGTCAGCACCTTCTCGATTTGCGCCCGCCGGCTCTTCGCGGCTTCCGGGGAAATCAACGAGTAGGCGTGGGCGTTTTGCAGTTCCTTGGGCGAACGCCCGAAGCCGGCCGCAAAGCGATTGTTGAAGGCCAGCAAAGTACCTTTCAGATCCATCAGGAACGCCACGTCGTGGGTGGCGTCCAGCAGTACGCGAAGCAGGTTTTCTTTGCGGGCGACTTCCTCCTCGGCGCGTTTTTTTTCGGTGGTGTCGCGGACGAAGACGGCGAGCGCCTCCACCTCCTCTCGGGGTCCGAGCACGGGATAAGCGAAAACGTCATAATGGCGTCCTCCGTTCTCGTAAAGGAGTTGCGCCGGTTTTTTGGAAGCGATCACCTGCTTTGCGAGCTGTCGTCGCCGCTGGGAAGTTTCGGGAGACCGCAGATCGAAAAAATTTGCATTGTCGAGCGACTCGGAGGAGAGGCCCAGACTTTCGGCCAGCCACCGGTTGGCGATCAGCAGCGTTCCATCGGGTTTCATGAGGAAGGCGATGTCGGAGGTGGTGTTCATCAACAGCCTCAGCAAGCTCTCTTTGCGCGCAATCTCCGCCTCCGCCCGCTTGCGATCGGTTACGTCGCGGATCGTGACCAACTCCGCCGGCTTGCCTTCGAAAACAATGATGCTGCCGTTGATCTCGACGTCGATAATCTGCCCATCGGCGCGGACCATTCGCGTCTCCTGGATGCCCAGTTCCCTTTCCCCGTTCTCCACATGACGACGGTACAGTTCTTGAATCTTGGTGCGCTCCTCGGGGTGAATGAAAGGGACAAAGGTTCTGCTCAACATCCGTTCAGGACTCGTGCCCAGCATTTCGCCCAGTCTGGGATTGGCGTAGTGGATGAACATATCCTGCATGATGCAGATGCCGTCGGACGCCAGTTCGACGAGATTGCGGTATTTTCCCTCGCTTTCGGCCAGTTCTTTCTCGGCGCGGCTCTGCTCGGTGATGTCGCGGATCACGGTGAAACTGCCCTTGCACTGGCCTTCTTCGCCCATCCAGGGCGTCGCGGTGATCTGGATCAGACGCTGGCTGCCATCGGCGCGCCGGGCGGTGAGGATGTAAGTACCGGGCTCGCCACGGCGGCGGCGCTCCATCTGGGCTTGAATAATGGGGATCTGGTCCTCGGAAAAAAAATCCGTAATCAATGCGCCTGGCATTTTTCCTATTGGAAATCCGAAAAACCACTCCATCATTGGGTTGGCGTACAAGACGGTTCCGTTTTCATCGACGATGCCAATTCCCTCGCCGGCGTTTTCAGTAACTTGCCGGTATCGTTCCTCGCTGGCCCGAAGCGCTTCTTCCGTCATTTGCAGCTTGTGGATGTCCGTGGCGATCACCAGCGCCCGCGGCGGCTGTTTTGGGGGCGACTTGAGAGGCTGAATGTTGGTCTGGTACCAGCGAGTTTCGCCGTGCAGAATGGCGGGCGCCTTCGCAACCAAAGCTTCGCCGGTTTCGATCGCCTGACGGATGGAATTCATTTGCCGCTCGGCGGTGGGCTGAGGAAAAAGGTCCCACATCGTCTTGCCGATGAACTGTTCGGCCTTGCCGCCCAACGCATCGGCGGCGCGCCGATTCATGAAATGGAAAATCCCCTCGGAATCGACGATGGCGATGATGTCGTTGCTGCTCTCGACAATCAGACCATATATCTCTCCCCCGGCAAGATCCGTCAGACTGCCTCGGACGGGGGACTTTGGTGAAGTCTTGGTTGTGTTGCGCGCCATCCTGTTGCTGCTCCATTCCCGGCAATGAGGTTCTGGAGGAGTCGGTTTGTTTGGCGACCGGTCGCCATAACGTTTTGCTAACCTATAGCATCGGCCTGGAAGCTCGCGCAACTTGGGATTGATCGGATGGCGACGATGAAGCGCAAGCCGGCTGGCGAGAAAAAGAGTCGGCCCATCGGTCATCGCGGGCTGAGAAGCGAGCGGATTTCTGCAACGAATCTTAATTTGGAACGAATTCTAAACAGCTGAAGGCCTGCCGCCTGCCGACGACGTCTGTGGCAGTTCTAATAACTTGTAAGCATTACGGAAACAGTGATTTCTATTGCATAATAAGGATGGAAATGATAGGGTCCCAAACGGCGAGGACCGGAGACCATCGCCAACCGCGAGGCGGGAAGGAGCAGGTGTGCACACCATAGCCGAAGCCACCATACAGGAAATCCTCTCCCTGGATGACAATGAGGCGAGCCGCCTGCTTTTCGGTCAACAGAACGAGAATCTCAAACTGCTGGAAAAACAACTGGGTATCTCAATTCACAATCGGGGCGGGGAGGTGATCCTGCGCGGCCGGCTGGACGACGTGAAGCTAGGGTTGGGCCTCCTGAACCAGCTTTACCGCCTTGCCGAAGCGAAGCATGACCTTCGCCCGGCCGACGTCTCCAGCGCCGTCCAGATCCTCAAACGCGATCCGCAGGCCGACGTGGTGGCGCTTTTCTCCGACAAAGCCATTTTCGCCAACCATACGCGCCACGTTTCGCCGCGCAGCCTGGCGCAGAAGCAGTATGTCGAAGCCATTCGATCCAACGATCTTATTTTCGCGGTCGGTCCCGCCGGTACGGGGAAGACCTACCTTGCCGTGGCGATGGGCGTGGCGGCGTTGATGCGAAAAGAAGTGAAGCGGATCATCCTCACCCGTCCGGCGGTGGAGGCGGGCGAGAAACTCGGTTTTCTGCCCGGCGACATCATCGAAAAGGTGAACCCTTATCTCAGACCTTTATATGATGCCCTTTACGATATGGTGGACATGGAGAAGGCGCAGAACTGGATGCAGAGCGGGATCGTTGAAGTGGCGCCGATCGCCTTCATGCGCGGCCGGACGCTCAACGACAGCTTCATCATCCTTGACGAGGCGCAAAACACCACGCCCGAGCAAATGAAAATGTTTCTGACGCGCATGGGCTTCGGCTCCAAGGCGGTCGTGACCGGCGACATCACCCAGGTGGATCTGCCCAACGGCGTCACCTCCGGCCTCATCCATGCGGTGAAGCTGCTGGAGAACGTCGAGGGGATCGCCGTCAGTCGTTTCACCCACGTCGATGTCGTGCGCCATCCGATCGTGCAGCTCATCATCCAGGCTTACGACGCCAGAGAGAGCGGGCGATGACCAAGGAACCGGTCCAGGGATCCCCGACGCCCACCCCCGCGCCGTCGCCGATGTCCGGCGGCCAGCCGCCGCCGCCTTTCTGGCGTGAGTGGCTGAAATCCGCGCGGAGTGTTTTTTCCTGGGACCGTCTGGATACGTGGCGATTCCGGATCATCCTTTTGATCGCGCTCGTGCTGGCCATCGGCTTTTTCCTCACGCCGGGTCTGACCTCCGAGACGGTGCTTTACGACGAAAGCTGGCTCGACCAGATCTCCACCGCCGACATCCGTTCGCCCGGCGATTTCGCCATCGAAGATCACGCCGCCACGGAGTCGAAACGCAGCGACGCCGAGCGGGCCATCATTCCCCTTTACGATTACCACTCCAATCTGGGCGAAGAGATCAACGTCCGCATCGATAAAGCGTTCCGCCAGGCGCAACAGATCCTGTATGATTTCATCGTCGTCAATCTCATCCTGCCGCGCGAAGAGGAAGCGGCGCGCAAGGCGGCTCGCAAGGGGGGCTTCAGGCCGCCGGAGGCGGGGGGAGAGGCCGACAAGATGGCCGACACCGCCGACGACCGTCAGGTGCAGCGCCTGCGACACGTCCAGGACAACATCGAATCTTATTTCGCCGAGATAGCCAAGAGCCCCGAACTTTCCGAACGGTTCAAAGCCGTCATCCTCGAAGCGCGGCTGGAGTTCAACAAGGCGATCCAGGCCGTCGTTCCCGAGGAGGATTACCTTCAACTCTTCCAGAGCTATTTTTCCAACGAATTGCTGGACGCCTTGCAGCGCACCGTCGCCGACGTCATGTCGCGCAAGATCATCAGCGACAAGGAACTGATGGAGAAATCCGACGCCGGCGCCGTGACGATCCGCATGATCGGCGCCGGGGGCAATCCTCCGCCCGAGTTCATCCAGCGCGACACGAGCGGCGTTCTCGATTTCAAGGAAGTCAATCAGTCGCTCTGGCGGTTTACCAACATTCTCTCCAATCTCGGCAAGCGCCAGCGCGAACTCCTGCAACGGCTGGCGGGGAAACTCGTCCAGCCGAACCTCGTCTACAACCGCGCCTTGACCATGGAGCGGCGCTCGAAAGTGCGCGACCGCGTAAAGACGATGGTCATCCCGGTCAAGAAGGGCGAGATGATCATTCGCGACGGCGAACGCTTCGAGCAGCGTCACCTGACGATCCTCAACGGCATCCAGCGCGAACTGCTGTCCACCAACCCGCTGCTGGTGATGCTCGGCTACGCGAGTTTCTTCCTCGTGCTGATCTCCAGCCTCAGTTACTTCGCCTGGCGCAACGTGCGCAAGTTCGACCCGGCCATCAAGGATTACGTGATGATGGCCTCGCTCCTGGTCGCCTTCATCCTCTTCGTCCGAGCGGTGGCCGTGGTGGCGGGCGCCCTGGACGCCGCGCTGCCGGACGTGAGCGCCGAGATTTACTATCTGGCCATTCCCGTTGCGGTCGGCGCGGCGCTGGTGCGCATCGTGCTCAACTCCGAGACGGCCTCCATCTTTTCCATCGTCGTGGCCGTGCTCTTCGGAATGCTGGCGTCGCAACCGTTCTTCATGTCCGCGTATGCGCTGATCTTGAGTTTTCTCGCCGCCGACGCCGTGGGTCAGTGCCGCTCGCGCGGCCTGCTGTTCATGGCCGGCATGCGCGTGTCGCTGGTCGGCATGCTGCTGGTGGTTTTCTACTACCTCTATACCAGCAGCCCGCTGAACATGAACTTCCTCTACGCCCTGTCGGCCGCCGGCGCGTCGGGCGTCGCCACGGGCATCATCCTTACGGGACTGACGCCGATCGCCGAGTTTCTTTTCGACTACACCACCGACATCAAACTTCTGGAACTCGCCAACCTGAACCATCCGCTGCTCAAACGACTGATCGTACAGGCCCCGGGCACCTATCATCATTGCATCATCGTCGGTTCGCTGGTGGAATCGGCGGCGGAATACACCCACGCCAACCCGCTCTTGGCGCGCGTGGCGGCGTATTATCACGACATCGGCAAGATCAAGACGCCGCAGTATTTCGGGGAGAACCAGCCCGAAGGACAGAATCCCCACGATTCCCTCAGCCCCAACATGAGCGGTTTGATTTTGCAGTCGCACGTCAAAGAGGGCGTGGAACTTTCGCGCCAATTCAAACTCGGCCCGAAGATCACGGCGATCATCGCCCAGCATCACGGCACGAGCCTGATGCGTTACTTCTACCACAAGGCGAAGGAGCATCCCGACCCGGCCAAGGCGGCGGCGGAAGAGAAGGATTTCCGTTACGGCGGTCCCAAGCCCCAGACGCGCGAGGCCGGGCTGGTGATGCTCGCCGACTCCGTCGAGGCGGCGGCCCGCTCTCTGGACGATCCCACGCCGGAGCGCATTCAATGGCTCGTGCAGAGGATCATCAACGCCATTTTCAAGGACGAACAGCTCAACGAATGCGAGTTGACGCTCAAGGATTTGCACCATATCGCCCGCGCCTTTACGCAAACCCTTGTCGGCATCTATCACCACCGGCCCAAGTATCCCGGCAGCGAGCGCGCCCAGGAGAAAGCCGCCAATGGACGTGCAGGTGCTCAATCGACAAAGAAAACGGCCTATCCCTATACGGATCTGGAAGACGAAGACGACAAGGATCTTCGGCGTCTTGGCATGCACTGAGAACGAGGTGGGGGTGGTGTTCGTCTCCGACCGGGCGATTCGCCGGCTGAACCGCGACTGGCGCGGGATCGACAAGCCGACCGACGTCTTAAGCTTCGCCATGCGGGAAGGGGAGGGGCCGGCGGGCGGCTCGCCCAGCTTAGGCGACGTCGTGATCTCCGTCGATACGGCGGCGCGCCAGGCGGCCGAGCTGGGGCATTCGTTCGATGAGGAAGTCGAACGGCTGCTGGTCCACGGCCTGCTGCACCTGTTCGGCTACGATCATCGGGAAGCGGCGGAGCGGCGGCGCATGCAGGCGATGGAGCGCAGGCTGCTGAGAGTCATTCGCCAGGAGTAATCGTTGATCGGACGGTTTTTCACCACCCTCGGGCTGCTGACGCTCGCCGGCGTGCTCTTGTCCCTTGCCCATCCCTCGGCGCTGCCCGGCATCACCACCACGGACAACTACATCCTCAATACCGGCTGGCAGGAGATTTTCGCCTGGGTCGGTCTCGTGCCGCTCTTCTTCGCCCTGCGGGATTCGCGCGGTTGGCGGCTCTTCTTGTGGGGATTTTACTTCAGCACCGTCTATTTCGGCCTGTCGCTGGCCTGGCTCAACATCGCCATGGCCGTATACGGCCACCTGCCGATATGGCTGTCGCTGATCGTCTACGGTTTGCTGATGGGCTACATGGGCCTGATGTGGGGTTCGTGGATCTTCTGGTCGTTCTATATCCACCGCCGTCTGCGCGTCTCCTTGCCGTTCGCCTTCGCCGTCTGCTACGCGCCGATCGAATTGACGCGCAACTATCTTCTCTATTTCGGCTTTCCCTGGCAGAACCTGGCCTACAGCCAGTACCTCAACCTGCCCCTGTTGCAGACGGCGGCAATCTGGGGCATTCACGGCATCGCCTTCATGATCGTGCTCGCCAACGGCATTTTCTACGAACTCTGGCGCTGGCGGAAAAGCCGAGGCGCGCATCCTTTCCCGCGTGCGGCGGTGGTGACGCTCGTCGCCCTGCTGGGCTTTTCCTACGCCTACGGCGTTTACCGGCTGTCGGCCAACGAGCGGCTGGAAGCGGCCGCGCCTAAATTCAAGGCGGCGATGGTCCAGGGCAACATCGATCAGACGATGAAAAACCAGTCCGCCGCCTACGCGCCGCACATCCTTAAAGTGTACCAGGGCCTTTCCCTGCAAGCGCCGGAGGACGTGGAACTCGTCATCTGGCCGGAAGCATCGTTTCCCTACGGCATCCGGGACGACATCGCCTCCCTGGCGCGGGTGATGGGATCGGCCTGGCCGTCGCGCGCCCCCTGGCACATGCTGATCGGCATCTCCAGCTACCTCAACGTCGGCAGGCAGCGCCACTACTACAACACCGGATTCCTTTTCGACCCGGAGATGAACGTTTTGGGCAAGTCCGCCAAAAGCCACCTTGTGCCCTTCGGCGAATTCGTGCCTTTCGGCGATTTCTTCGGCATCGACGAAATCACGCCCTTCGCCGGTTCGTTCAAACCGGGCCAGCTTGGCAAGGGACTGAGCTTCGACGGCTATCGCTTCGGCGTGCTGATCTGCTACGAGGGGATCTTCCCGGAGATCACCCGCGAGTACGTCGAGATGGGAATGGAGTTCCTCGTCAACATCACCAACGACGCTTGGTACGGCGTCTCCGCCGCGCCATACCAGCACCTGGCGTTCTACGCCTTCCGCACGGTGGAGGCGCGCAAGGCGCTGCTGCGCACGGCCAACACGGGCTTCACGGGCGCCATCGATACTTCGGGGCGGATCGTTCAGAACTCGAAGCTCTTCACCCGGACCCTGTCGATCGCCAGCGTCCCCAGGTTGACGGAAAAGACGCTCTACGCGCGCACCGGCGACGTCTTCGCCTGGGCCTGCCTCGCGGCGATGCTTTTCTGGATGGTCAAGGGAATCGTTCCGCAGCGCGCGCCTCTTCCCGCCGCGAAAAAACACCGCAAGCGCTGAATCGCGATCAACGCACGGCATGGCTCTCAGCGCACGGGCGGTTTTTTCCCGAGCGAGGGCCGCACCCACAGCAGTTGGATCGGGTTGAGGAACAGGTCCGCGATCAACGCCGCGACGATGCACACGCCGGCGAGCAGAGAGAAGACGCGATTGCTGACCAGTTCCGAAAAGACGAGCGGCACCATGAACCCGGAGAGAATGATGACCGTCGTCGTGATCATGGCGTGGCCGGCGCCGGCAAGGGAGCGCTCGACCGCCGCCTCGTAATTTCCGTCGCGGGGGAACTCTTTCAAAAAGCGCGTCAGGAAATGGATCGTGTCGTCAACGGCGATGCCGAAGGCGATGGCGAAGGTTACGGCGGAAGTGGGTTTGAGATAGATGCTTCCCCATCCCATGACGCCCAGCGTAATGATGAGCGGGAAAACATTCGGCGACATGCTCAGCAAGGCGATGCGCAACGAGCCGAACTGCGCGCCCAAGGCGAAGAAGATCACCACGAAGGCGATCATGAAGGTCCAGAAGATCTGATCGATGACGTAGAGGTTGATCTTGTGGGCGATGGGCCAGGTGCCGGTGATCTGGGCGGTGTACGGCGCGTGGACGCGCCGGTCCAGATAGTTCTGGATCGTGGCCTGGATTTCCCGGGCCCGCTCTGAATAGACGTCAGTGACGCGCGAGGAGACGCGGGCCTTGCGGGCGTCGGGCGTAAGGTATTTCTCGGTGGGGTCGTCCTCCGACATGCCGTACAGCAGCAGGTATTGCGCATTCAGCTCGGCCGAGTCCGGCAGAGCATAGAATTCCGGTTTCCCTTCGTTCAACAGTTCGTTCATTTCCTTGAGGAAATCGGCGCTCGTGATCGCTTTGCGAATTTCCGGAATGGTGAGCAGGAAGCGCTTGATGTCGTCAACGAGCCGTTGCGCCTCGGGGGCTTTCATCGCGTCTTCGCCGCCGCCATCGACGACGATCTCGATCGGCAGCACGCCGCCCAGTTGTTTCTCGAAGAAATGCAGCGTGGCGATGATCGGATGGTCGTCGGGCAGATCCTCGAAGAGGCGCGTCGAGCGCTGCACCATCGCCGAACCCGCCAGGGAGAAAACGAGCACGACGGCGGCGCCGATCATCCAGGCCCGCTGATGGCGAAGCACCTGGCGGATCGTCCAGGCGACGACGCTTCCCGCACGGCCTTCAAAGTAACGGTTGGTCACCGAGGACGGCGGCGCGGGGAGGATGGCGAGCATGGCGGGCAGGAAGGTCAGGCTGATGACATAGGTGATCATCACGCCCAAACCGACGAAGCCGCCGTATTCGCGCAGGATGTCGATGGAGGTGAAGAGCAGCACGCCGAAGCCCACGGCGGTGGTGAAGCTGGTGATGAAGCAGGCCAGGGCCAGATGGCGCATGGCGATGCGCAACGCCTCCAGTTTCGGATGGCCGCGGCGCAACTCCTCATAGTATCGCGAATGAAGATGGATCGCGTCGGAGATGCCCGTGATCATCAGCATCACGGGAAGGATGTTGCTCATGATCGTGATTTTGTAGCCGAGCGCGGCCATCAGGCCGAAGGTGTAGACCATCGCCAGAAACACGACCAGGAGTGAAAACACGACGCCCGCCCAGTGCCGGAAGCTTGCGATGAGCACGATGAGAATCACGAGCGTGGCGAGCGGAAGCTGCCCCATCGTGTTCTTGGCGATGATTTCGCCGTACTGGCTGCGGACAATGGGGACGCCCGATTGCCGCACTTCCGAGAAATGGGGACGAATTTCGTCCAGGGCGGCCCAGAGCGCCAAGACGATCGGTCGGCGAGCCGTTTCGCTGTCGTTCCGGCGGTAGTCCACTTCGGCGGCGACGACGGTCGTCGCGCCGTCCCCCGAGATGAAATTGCTCTTGGTGAATTCGTTGGCGAGCAGATAACGCTTGCCGGATTCCAGTTCTTCCGGCGAAGGCGGCAGGGTGGGGAAGATCCGCTCCATGTAGAAGCGGTCGTCCTTCCATACGCCGCGCTTCAAGGTCGTAATCGACTCGACGCTCGTCACCCCGTCGATCTGCTTCAGCCGTTCGGTGAAGCGGTCGATGACGGCCAGCTTTTCCGGCGTCAGCAGGTCGGGGGAGGTGAGGGCGAACAGGGCGTAAGTGTCGTCGTAGCCGAATTCGGCGTTGAACGTGTTGTAACGCTGAACGTCGGGATCGGAAGGCGGGAAGAACTGCCGGAAGCTGAAGTTGACGCCGAGTTCGGGCAGCGCGGAAACCGCGAGCGCGACGAGGACGGCGTAAAAGGCGACGATGCCCCAGCGGGCGCGAATGATCCAGGTGATGATGCGGTCGCCCATGCTTCAGACCGAAAGGGCCGGGTCGCCCCGGCCCCCGTCGCACTGCCTGCGGAAAACGACGCCCGTCAGGTCCCCGCCGAGTAGTCGTCGCGATAAGCGAACTGTTCGGGCGTCAGTTTGTCGATGCCGATGCCCATGGTCGCGAGTTTCAAGGTCGCCACCTGCTGATCCTGGTCCCCCGGGATATCGTGCACGTCCTTCGCCAGTTTGCCGCCGTGCTTGGCGAGGTAAATCATGCTCAAGAGCTGGTTGGCGAAGGACATGTCCATCACTTCCGAGGGGTGCCCTTCGGCGGCGGCGAGGTTCACGAGCCGGCCCTTGGCCAAAAGGTAGATGCGCCGCCCGTTCTTCATCGTGAATTCCTCGTTGTTGGCGCGGATCTCGCGGACCTTCTTCGCCAGCGCCGTCAATTGGGGGATGTTGACCTCGCAATCGTAATGGCCGGTGTTGCAGACCACCGCGCCGTCCTTCATCGCCTCGAAGTGCCGCTTGACGATCACGTCCTTCATGCCGGTGGCGGTGATGAAGATGTCGCCGATCTTCGCCGCCTGGTCCATCTTCATGACGCGGAAGCCTTCCAGCGTGGCTTTCAGCGATTGGATCGGGTCTACTTCCGTGACGACGACGTTCGCCCCCATGCCTTTGGCGCGCATGGCGCAGCCGCGTCCGCAGTGGCCGTAGCCGGCGACGACGAAAGTCTTGCCGCCCAACAGGATGTTCGTGGCGCGCACGATGCCGTCGATGCTCGACTGGCCCGTGCCGTAAACGTTGTCGAAGTCCCATTTCGTCTCGGCGTCGTTGACGGCGACGACCGGATACAAAAGCTTTCCGGCCTTGCCCATGGCGCGCAGGCGATGGACGCCGGTGGTCGTCTCCTCCGTGCCTCCCAGCACCCCTGCGGCCAATTTCGGAAAGCGGTTGTGGATGGTGAAAATCAGGTCCGCGCCGTCGTCGAGCGTCAAGGTCGGCTTGAAGGCCAGGGTCTGCTCGATCGACCAGTAGAAATCCTTCACGCTCTGGCCGTGCCAGGCGTAAACGGAGAAGCCGTCCTTGGCCAGGGCGGCGGCGATGTCGTTTTGCGTCGAGAGCGGATTGCAGCCGGACCAGGAGATCTCCGCGCCGGCGGCGGCGAGGGTGCGGATCAGCACCGCCGTCTCTTTCGTTACGTGCAGGCAGCCGGCGATCCGCATGCCTTTCAAGGGCTGCGTTTTCGAATACTTCTTGCGAAACTCCATCATCACAGGCATGCGCGACTCGGCCCAGTCGATCTTCGACAATCCCATCGGCGCGAGCTTGAGATCCGCCACTTTAAACTTCGCCTTGGCCATTTTCCGTTTCTCCCTCCTCGAAAATCGTAACTACAGGTTTCGGCATTGGCGCGCCGGGGACATTACCCCGGCAGGATTCGACGGCGCATAAAAAGACCCGCCTTGGTCGTGTGAACGGTTGGCTTTAGCCCATGTATATCTAGATACTGGGTCCAACTGTTGCGCTTCAGGCTTCCCATCGAAGGGCTTGCTCACCGCGCATGGAAGCTGGTCCCGGGCTAAATGATATAGAGCTTGAAGCGTTCCGCCCATCACGCGCCAGGCAGGACGATTTCATCCTAGCGTCCCCCGCCGCGCCCGTCAAGAGGCATCGCCCGGGTTTTCTCCCCGCAGGGGAACGAGAATTCGTTGTCAGCGAAAAGTTGGACGGCGGCGTCAACTCATGCTTCCCGCTTGCTCCAATTCCCAGCGGCAAAGCGGCGTATAGATCGCGCCGGAAGGCTGCAGGTCGGAGCGGAAGAGAACGACCTCCGTCACCGGCAGCGCTCCGAATTCTTCCTTCAAATGCGGAGCCATAACCCGCGCCAGCGTCCCCGGGCGGCTGCGCTTGACGCGCGCCAAGGTCAAATGGGGCTTGAAGGGTTTTTTGTCCAGCTTCAGCGGCAGACCGTGCAGGCCGGCGAGGACGCGCCAGTGCAGGTCGGTCAATTCGTCGGTGATGTGGACGCCCGCCCAGAGGACGCGCGGCCGTTCGAGGTTGGGGAAGCCGCCCGCGCCGCGCGACTGCGTCGCAAAGGCCTCCCGGCCGGCCAGAGCGGCGCGGAATTTTTCGTCGATTGCCGGCGCGAGTTCGGCGGGGGTGTCGCCCAGAAATTGCAGCGTCAGGTGGATGCCGGCGGGGCGGGGGATGAACAGTTGCGCTTCCCTCCCTTGGGCCAGCCGGCGCAGCTCGTCCTGTACGGCGGCAAGCCGCGCCAGAAGCGCCTCGGGCAGGGGAACGGCGACGAAGGTCCGCAGGATTTCGGTCATGCGCTTTCCTTACTTCGGCCAGAACAGGAGCGCCACGCCGGCGACGGCGACGGCGGCCCCGAAGGCGGCGCGCGGCGAAACGCGCTCTTTGAAGATCCATACCGACGGCGGAATGATGAGCACGGGGACGATCGACATGATCGTCGCCGCGACGCCGGCCTGGGTGCGCTGCACGGCCAAAAGCGAGAACGACACGCCCAGGAACGGCCCGAAGATGGAGCCCAGCGTCACCAGCCGCATCGCCCGCGCTTCCTTAAGGCCGGCGATCACCTTGGGCCACCAGCCGATGAAAGCGAACAGCAGGGAGAAACCGACGACGCCCGTGAGCACCCGGATCTGCGTGGCGGCGAACGGCGAATAGCTTCCCATGCCCACCTTGCTGAAAACCAGCCCCACGGCCTGGCCGAGCGCGCCGACGAAACCCAGGGCGATGCCGCCCCAGGGCCGGCGGGTCGGGCCGTTCGCGCCGTTCGGGGCCCGTTCCGCCACCACCCAGCATACGCCGGCGAGGGTCAGCGTCATGCCGAGCAGGTCGAACGCGCCAAGTCCTTCGCCCAAGAAAAACCAGCCGATCAGCGCCGTCATCGGCGGGACCAGCGCCATCAACAGCATCGACAGGCGCGAGCCGATCAGCACGAAGGCGCGGAACAGCGCCAGGTCGCCGATCAGAAATCCCACGACGCCCGACGCCGCCAGCCACAGCCAGGCATGGCCGCTGGCGTCCGTCGGCAACGGCAGATCGCGCGCAATGGCGTTGTAAAGCGTCAACCAGACGAAGGCCAGAAGGAGACGGAGAAGATTGACGGCCAGCGAGCCGATGCGCCGGCCGGCCGCCTCGAACGACAAGGCGGTCACCGTCCAGCAGAAAGCTGTAATCAGAGCGGCCAGTTCGCCGACGTGGGAGAGCATCGTTCTTACGACTCGTGAATCATTTTTTGCCCGCCGGAGCCCCATGCCGAGCCGGAGAGCGGGCCCACTATCGCCGAAAGCGGGTAAAATGGCAAGGTTGGCGCGGTGAAAACAAACGTAATTATTTGCTCAAGTTTTTAGCCATTGCGCCGATCCTATGGATGAAACCAGGGACGGTGTCATCGACCAGGGAGGTCGTCATGAAGATCGAACCTACTCAGTCCATCCAGAATGCCTACGGGGTTTGGGAAGCCAAGCGCGTCGAAAAAACGCGCGAGGTCTCCGCCACGGCGGGCGTAACCATCGGCCAGGACACGGTGACGCTGAGCCGGGGGATCTCCGCCGAGGAGATCCAGAAAGCGCTGCTCACGGAGATCGGCCAGAAGGTGAGCCTGGCGATGGAGGCCGCCGGCATCGACATCACGGCCTACGCCGGCATGGATATGTCGCCGGACGCCGTGGCCACCCGCATCTTCAATTTCACGACCAGCTTCTTCGATCTCTACAAACAGAAGCACGCGGACCAGAGCGCCGAACAGCAGGTCGATGGTTTCGAAAAACTCGTGCGCGACGCGGTGCAGGAGGGCTACGAGGAGGCGATGAGAATTCTCGCCGCTTTCGACATCGACGAGCAGGCGCGATCCACCGCCGAGGCGACGATGACGCGGCTGGACGAGAAGTACGGCGAATATTTCACCCGTCTGCGCGAGGCGCAAACGCAGCCCGTTGACGCCACCTAGTCGGCCTGAATGCGCAAGTCGGACTTGCCCGATCGTGAATCGTTCCAAGGCCTCCGCCGGCCGCTGTTTTTCTCCCAGCTTCCATTCTTGACGAGAGAGGACCGCGCAGCTACCTTCGGGGGTGAAAAGCTCGGGGAAGAGCGGCGGGAACACGCCCGATGATGAACATTGGGAGCGGAGCGGAACGACGAATGGGAAGGATACGCCGATGCATCGGCATTGCGGCCATTTGGGGGGGCGTTGTTTCGGCATTGTTTTGGGCCGCCGCCGAAACAGCCTGGAGCCTCGAACCGCCGAACAGTCCCACCCCGGCCCTCAGACTCAAGATGGGAGATTCGATCGGGGTTTTCGGCCTCAAGCCGCTGGTGGAAAAAAAAGGCGACCGGACTCTGTTCATTGACGAAATGCTCGGACCCAAGGCGGAGAAACCGCCGAAGGCGCTGCTGCTCGGATTTTTCGCTTCCTGGTGCCCGCCCTGTTTGAAAGAATTCCCCGAAATCAAGAAACTCGCCGAGAAGCACAAAAGCGCCGGGCTGGAAATCGTGCTGATCGCCATCGATCAGGAAAACCAGGGCATCAAAAAGGCCCGCGATTTCGTAGTCCGGCAAAAACCGTCGTTCCCCGTGCTGCTCGATCGCTACAACATCGTCGTGCGGCGCTTTTTCGAGGACGACGCCAGTCTGCCGTCCCTGTTCCTCATCGATGGCCGGGGAAAACTGTTGGAGGCGTTCGTCGGCGAGACGCCGCTCCCGAAGGTGGAGACGGCCATCCTGCCGCATCTGAAATAGGCCCCCCGCAGGGCTTTTTCATTTTCCAAGCGCCGTAAACTCTGCTATACACGAGCAAATACCCGGGCGCGAAAAGGGGGAGAAGGCGCATGCGCGTTCATCCGACCGCGAAAAGGCTTGTTCAATCGCTCGCGATTCTCGCCGTCCTGGGCGTCGGCGCGGCCGCTTTCGCCGCCGGCGCGGAGGGGATCATCGTCTGGAAACTCGACGCCAAGCGCGGCGTGACCAAGGACGACGTCGATTCCATTTCCGGGCTGTTGTCGTCGGAGGTGGAGCACGTCTCCGGCGTCCGCGTCATCACGGAAGCCGACATCGCCACGATTCTCAAGGGCGAGGAAAAGAAGCAGCGCTGCGGCGTGGACGACACGTCCTGTCTCGCCGAGATCGGCAACGCCCTGGGCGTTCCCGAGGCGGTCAGCGGCGATTTGGGCAAAGTGGGCAATGTCTGGATCCTGAATCTGCGGCGCATCGCCGTGCGCGAGGTGCGCGTCCTCAAGCGCGCCAGCCGCAAGGTGTCGGGGCCGATCGACGATCTGATCGACGCCCTGCCCGGGGCGGTGGAAGAGCTTTTCGGCGACGGCGCGCCTCCGCCGGTTTATGTCGGACCGCTCGTCGAAGCATCCGAAGCGGAAAAAGCGCCGGAGAAGCCTGCGGAAGCGCCGCCTCCCGATCCGACCCGTTTTTCGCTGGCCAACTATCCCGAGCCGTTCTCCGGTCCGCGGCTGTTCGCCTACCATTCCGTGGCGCTGTTCTTCGAATTCCAGAAACAGGAATGGTCAGACGGCGACAACGTTTACGCCATGGCCCTCACGCCTGGTTTTTCTGTAGCGGTTGTGAAGGACATGGCGTCGATTTACGTTTTGGCGGAATTCGATTTTTATGCGGGGGCGACCAAGAAAACGGTGCGGGACGATGACGGAAACACGAGAGATGTGGAACTTAAGCCTTTTCTTCTCTCGGGCGTCGGCGCGGGTTTCAACGTCAATGTCATCAATAAGCGGCCTTTTGTCCTCACCGCCGATTTCAGTTTCAGCCTCCTCAATGCCGATCCGGAGGCGATGGCCGGCGTGGACGGCCTGGTGCTTTCTCCAAAGGTGGTGGCGGGCTTCGGCTTTTTCGAACGCTTATATTTTTCTCCTTATTTGGCTCTCCCCATCGGCATCGCCATCGATGGCCAGTTCGATCATTCCTTCGCCATCGAATGGGGCGTGCCGATCGGCGTCCGCCTCGTCGATCGACTCCATCTGCTCGCCGAGACGGTCGGCCAGTTCGTTCTCGCCCCAGACCAGGGAACGGTGGTGGAGTTCGTCCCGGCGGTGGGCTATCTTTCCGAAAGCTTCCAGGTCAAGCTCGGCGTCCCCTTGCACCTGCATCCGGACGCGCCAAATGTAGATTTATGGCGACTCTCACTTTATCTGGCTGCTTCGTTCTAATCCCTAAAATAAGCCTATAGCCTTATGAAGTAGGCCTATAGACCTGCCCTCCCTTAGTTTGCCCAAACTATCTTGACGGAACCTGTCTAATCTGTTAACAATCTTTACAGGGCAATGTAAACTTTTCGGATGGGAAACCGCGCCATGTCGTCTACTTCTGCCTGGGAGATCAAACTCGGCGATTCGAGTCCGCTCTACCATCAGATGCGTTCGCCCCTGCGATTGCACCTGTTGTCCACCTTCGCCGCCGACCCGGCGCGCGCCTTCGACGCGGCGGAATTGTCGAAGAAGGCCGGCATCCTGGTGCGCGATATCATGGCCTGTCTGGCCCCGATGGTCTCCGAGGACATCATCGAGGAAGTGCCGATTCGCAGCGGGCGCGGTTATCGGCTCAGGAACGCCGGCGATGGCGGCCTGTTGCCCGCCGTGCAGCGGATCCTCAAGGACAACAGCCAGACGGTCGAGCGTTACACCATTGTGCGCGAGAAGTATTTCGCCGGCATGATCGGCGTGGATGCGAAGATGAAACTCGTCTTCGAGATGATCCACACCATCGCCCGTTCGGACGCGACGGTGATGATCGTCGGCGAGACGGGCACGGGCAAGGAACTGGTCGCCTCGGCGATCCACGAACTGTCGCCGCGCGCGACAAAGGCGTTTTTCGCCGTCAACTGCGGCACGGTGCCGGAGACGCTCTTCGAGTCGGAAATGTTCGGTCACGAGAAGGGCGCGTTCACCGGAGCCGTGTCCCGCAAGCTCGGGCGCTTCGAGCTGGCCAACGAAGGCACGCTGTTTCTGGACGAAGTCGGCGAGCTGTCGCTGGGCAATCAGGTGAAGCTCTTGCGCGTGCTGCAGGAGCACAACTTCGAGCGCTTGGGCGGCGCGCAATCGATCAAGGTGGACGTGCGGCTGATCGCCGCCACCAACCGCCCGCTGGACGAAATGATCCGCACCGGCCAGTTTCGCGAAGATCTTTACTACCGCATCAACGTCTTCCCCATCCACCTGCCGTCGTTGCGCGAGCGCAAGGACGACATCCCGATCCTCGCCACGGACTTTCTGCAAAAACACTGTCACGACAACCAGGGCGATCCCTGGGCCAAAACCTTCACGGAAAGCGCGCTCGTGCGTTTGCAGGGCCACCGCTGGCCGGGCAACGTGCGCGAATTGGAGAACGCCGTCACGCGTCTGGCCTTCACCGTGACCGGCGAGAAAATCGGCGTCGCCGACGTGGAGCGGCTGCTTAACGCGAACGAATCCGAAGACGCCCATGCCGACGAGAAAGCGCTCAAACTGGAAGAAGTGGAACGACAGCATATCCAGGCGGTGCTGCGTCACTCCCGCTGGAACATCAAGCGCGCCGCGGAACTGCTGGGCATCTCGCGCGTCACGTTGTATAAAAAAATACGCGCCTATGAACTCCAGCGCCCCGAGGACGTCGCGACGGAAGAGGGGTAGGAGTTTTTGTCTTTGGTAAACGTCGTCCGGCGGGCCCGAAAAAAGAGGGTAGGCGGGTGTGTTTTTTTAGTGCTCTGAAAGTTTAGAATTGGCGATAGTGTCGAAAAGAGAATTTTCATAAAATGAACACAGTTAATAAATAATGTAAAATTACTAAACACTGGTTAGAAGTCGGCTTCTGCCAGCATCTTTGCAAGTGGCTGAAATTACTGTTTACATGCAAGTATAAAGCTTGATTCAAGATGGCATTGGATTTGCTTCCTCATAGAAGCGGCAAAAGGGCGGCAAATGTCGTCCGATGACAGGCGAAATAAAAGGAAGGAGTCCGGTCATGACTACCAACACGTTGCCCCGAAGCTGGATCTGGCTGGCGTCGGTCTTTGTCGCCGCCATGCTTCTGGTCGGCCTCCCGGGTTGTGGAGGGGGGAGCGAAGCGGAAGGGCCCATGCGGCTGGACGTAGATAGTCTCTTGGACATCCCTGAAATCACGGAGAATTCTCCCCGACTGCGCGTCCTGCTGATGGACAAGCCGATCGATGGGATCGAGAGCGTCTGGCTGACCATCAGCGCGGTCTCGGTTCACTCCGTGACCGGCGAGTGGATCGATATCTCGGTTGACAACCAGACGATCGACCTGCTCAACCTGCGCTATGGCGTGACCCATACGCTCGGCATCGGCACCATCCCCGCCGGCTCCTACGATCAACTTCGCCTGATCGTGACCGACTCTTCCGTGGTGGTCGATGGCCAGACCCACGATTTGTTCATTCCTTCCGGGGCCACTTCCGGCGTGAAGCTGCATTTCGAATTCACGGTTTCCGACGACCAGCTCTCGACGATGCTGATCGACTGGGACGCTTCGGAGTCGATTCACTACAGCCCCGGCGCGGGCTACATCATGACTCCCGCGATCCACGTTTACACTTACCGTTCGGAGCCGGCCGATGACGCGGCTCCCGGCGCTCCGACGGTGGACTCGCCGACCCATCCCAACCAGAACATCTGGTCCGCGGTCGATACGGCCACCTTCCATTGGACCGCCACCGACGACATCGGCATCGACGGTTTCTCTTTCAGTTTCGATCAGGTTCCCGACAGCGTTCCCGATGCGGTGAAGGACAAAACCATCGAAGACATGCAGCCCGCCCAGTGCGAGCCGTCGATGTATCCGCTCGATCCGGTATGCACGAGCTTCGAACCCTCGGTCGCGTTGCAGGGTTCGCTCGTGACCATTTACGGCGCCAACTTCGGCCGCTGGTCGTCGGTCATTTCGGTGTTGATTGGCGACCAGGCGGCGCAAATTGTCTCGGTCGAACCGACCAAGGTCGTCGCCCGCGTGCCCGATGGGATCGGCTCCAAAGCCGTTCAGGTCGTCACTCCCAAGGGCGCCGTCACCTGCGGGCAAAATCTGGAAGTCGTCACCGACTCTTCCTTCTGTCCGGACGGCGAGTATGAGGTTGGCAAGGGTTTGTTGGGGCAGGTTTTCCCGGTGTGCCCGACCAACCACGATTGGTCTTGCCGGCTGCCCGACTTCAGCACCATGGGCGACCCGCAAAGCACGATCGTCGCCTGCAAGCTGGACGTTCCCAACCACTACTTCAGCGAGGGTTTCCCCGGCGTCGATTCGACGCTCGTCGAGTGGTTCGGCATCCACTTCGAGGCCACGCTGATCGCCCCCGTCAGCGGCGCCTACTACTTTAAAGTTACCTCCGACGATGGTTCCAACCTTTATGTGGATGGCACAAAGGTCGTGGATAACGACGGCGTCCACGCCGTTTCCAGCGTGACCGGCAGTATCTACCTCACCGCCGGCAACCATGACTTTGTCGTCGATTACTTCCAGGGCCCCCGTTGGTACATCGCCTTGCAACTCTACTGGAAGAAGCCGGGCGACAGCGCCTACTCGCTGATTCCCAAGGACAATTTCCTTCTGCCCGAACGGCAGGTGACGGAAACGGCCGTGGAGCCGCAGTGCGCCTGCGACGGCCACGGCCCCGGCGCGTTCCCTTACAGGGCCTACTACGTCAAAGACGGCGACGGCATGATGTACCGCCTCGACATGTACGACCAGTCGCCGGCCCCGGTGGCGATCGGCGTGCTTAAAGGCCCCGGCGACCGCGTACTGACCGATTTCGAATCGCTGGCCATCGTCGATGGGGTGTTCTACGGCGTCAACAACGACGGGCACAGCGAGATCGCCAACCGGCTCTATAAAATCAAAGTGGATCAGGCGGCGGGCGGGATCGTGCCGACCGAAGTCGTCGGACAGCTTTTGGAAGGCACGACCGTCATTCAGGATGTGGACTGCCTCGCCGCCGCGCCCGACGGCACGCTTTACGGCATCTCGACTCACTCGAACGCTCTTTACACGATCGATAAAGAGACCGCCGCGCTCACCGAGGTAATGAGTGTCACCGGAGAGATCGAGGGCTGCGCTTTCGGTCTCACGGGCTACCTGTACGGACTGGACAACAGCGGCAATTCGTCCGACCTGGTGGCGATCGATCTGCAGGCGGAAACGATTGAAAAGGTCGCCGACCTGCCCTACGACACCGACGTCGAGGCGTTGGGCTGGCATCCGGACGGCTTCCTCTATATCGGCATCGACAACAGCAGCAACAGCTACCCGGCCGTCGCCAAGATCCGCCCGACCGACGGCGTGATCGTCGAGGTTCTCAATCCCACCATTAAGATCGCCGCCATCGAGGGTCTGGATTTCAATTACGTGGCGGAGGAGCAGGCCTGCACCTGCGTCGTCGATGTGGACGAGCGCTACTCGCTGGCCGCCTCCGGCTCTTTCACCATCACCGACGCCAACAGCGACGGCTTCTCTGAAACGCTCTCCTTCGACGCCGCCCAGGCGCTTCTGGCGGTGGTTCCGAGCGGCGATCCCCTGGCCGCCTATGTCGGTACGGATGCGACCTGCATGCTGCCCAAGGCCCGCGCCGTGCTCTCCGGCATCGAGTTGAACAAGAACGACGTCGTCGGCGGCCGCCTCGGCTTCAACACGACGACGCTGCCCGACGGTTTCGGTCTGGAAATCCTGAACGGCGAGTGCGAATACGATCAACTCTTCGAAGCCGACATGGAAGTGGACGGCGAATATCTTTTCACCGAAGAGAAAACCGGCTCGCTGCGCGTGCGGCTGAGCCACCCCACCCTGAGCAACACCATTCTTTCTACGTTCGTCGAGTCGATCGCCGCGGCCGACGAGCCGAGCCTGATCGAGATCGGCCTGTCCATCGCCAGCGGTTCGATCAAGACCAAGGTTCTGACCGGTCTGGCCGTTTCCGGCGCGTCGGCCCTGGTGCTCAGCCCCGGCTTGAATCTCGTGGGCGAGAGCGGTTCCGGTCTGCCTCCCTGCCCCGATCCGTCGATTCACACTCCGACCAAGGAAGGTACGATCACCTACCACAACGTGAACGACGGCGTGTGGTACTTCCACGTCCGCGCCGTGGACGACGCGGGCAACTGGGGTCCGGTGTCTCACTATCGCGTGAAGATCGACGCCACGCCGCCCGATCCTCCGGCGATCAGTTCGCCGACCCACGTCTCGCAGGAGATAACCTACGACAACCCGGACGCCGTGCTGCAGTGGCTGGAGAACGATCTGTCCGGCATCGTCGGCTACAGCATCGCCTTCGATGACGAGCCGATCACGGAACCCGACGAAACGATCGACACCGACGAGGCGACGCGCAGCTACAACGACCTCGCTTCGCAGACCCACTGGATGCACGTGCGCGGCCGCAACGGCAGCGGCCTGTGGAGCCGGACGGGTCACTTCCGGCTGAACGTGGACGAGAACAAGCAGGAACTGCCGCCTCCGCCGCCGGGATTCATGGGCAAGGATCACGTCGTTTATCAGATGGGCAGCCCGTCCGGCCACACCGACCGGTTCTCCGACGAAAAGCAGCACTGGGTGGAGCTTAACGCCTTCCTGATCCAGCAGAAGGAAATCACCAACCAGCAGTACAAAGCCTGCGTCGATAAATACAGCGATACGGTGCAAACCTGCGGCGCCGACGGCGAATGTCCCGAAAACCACTACTGCAACAGCGAGGGCCGTTGCGCCACCGGCTGCGAGTTCGCGCCCAAAACGGGAGCCAACTATTACAAACCGAGCTTCAAGGATCACCCGGTGACCATGGTCGATTGGCGCGACGCGCAGAAGTACTGCGTCGCCAACGGCATGCGTCTGCCGACCGAGGCGGAATGGGAGTACGCGGCGCGCGGCGACGACGCCGACCGTTACCCGTGGGGCGATCAGTACAGCGCGACGCGCGCCAACGGCGTGGACATGCGGCTCTCGACCACCACGCCGGTCGGCTCCTTCGACGGCAACACCCAGGGTTATGAGGACGGCTCCGCCTGCGATCAGTTCACCTGCATCCACGACATGGCGGGCAACGTCGAGGAGTGGATGAACGACTACTATCACACCTACCCCGACGCGGAGAGCGCGGACGACGCCGTTCAGTTCCCCGACATCGATGAAACGGCGGAGTGCAACGCCACCTGTCAGGGCGACGCGACCTGCCTCACTTACTGCGGCATGAAAACGACGCGCGGCGGCTCCTTCCTCTCCGAGGACGGCGAACTGCGCGTCTATTTCCGCAACAAGCTGCCGCCGGCGATGAAGGCCGACAACGTGGGTTTCCGCTGCGCGTTGGATTGGAACTGGGAGGACCAGGCCGGCCTGGTCGAAATCTGCGACGGCGTGGACAACAACGACAACGGCCAGATCGACGAGCAGTATGCGAACCACGACCTCGACCTGCTCGCCGACTGCGTTGACACCGACGACGACAACGACGGCGTTCTGGACGACGCCGACAACTGCCCCGAACTGGCCAACGCCGATCAGTACGACCCGGACATGGATGGTTACGGCGAAGTGTGCGACCCGAACGGCGAGGATCTCCCCGCCCTCTACGACGGCCTTGTGCGGCCCTGGGACCTCGTGATCGACGAAGACGGCTCGGTCTACGTGGCCGGTTCGATGGACGGCTTCGATCTCTCCTCCTCGGACAACAACGAAAAAGGCGTGGTCGTTTCCATCAGCTCCATGGGATACCGCACCGGCCAGGTGACGCTCGCGGAGGCGACCTACGCCAACACGGCGTGGGAGGATTTCCGGCCGAACAAGATCTCCCTCTCGCCGACCGGTTACCTCTACGTCACCGACTCCAAGGGCTCCTACGACGACGGCATCTGGAAGATCGCGCGCCGCGAGAACGACAATCAGCTCGGCCAGTCCGTCGCTCCGGACGGCCGCGACGGCGAGACGGGCGGCACGCAACGGTTCTGGTGCGGCGACGACGACCATCGCGGCATTGACAACACCTCGGGAAGCGTCGTCGATCCGGACGGCGAATGGCTCTACGTCACGCGCGGCGCGGCGAAGGAAGTGCGGAGGTTCCGGCTGTTGGAGAACGGCGACGTCTCCAGCGAGCAGGGTCCGCTCGGCGAAGAGGTGGCCGTGCTCAGCTCCGCCGTCTCGGCTCCGGCGGTCAGTCCGGAAGGCGACCTCTTCTATCTGCGCGAAGGCAAGCTGATGCGCCAGACGCGGTGGGCCGACGGCCTGCGGGAGCCCGAAGCGCTCTCCGACGCCCTGGCCTTCGTCAACGGCGTCGCTCTGGAATTCGACGCCCTGGGCAACCTTTACGTCCTCTCCGATCGCGGCACGAGCAACGTCTGGCCGTTCGTCGGTTCGGCCGAGGATCAAGTCGTGCCGGCGGACAGCGGCTACATCTCGAAAGTCCCGAAGGCCGTGCTCGACACGCTGAACGTCTCCAACATCGTCACTCACGGCGACGAAAGCCGGCAGATGATCGTTTACGGCGGCCCGGCGTCGCACGAGATCCGCTTCTCGAACAAGCGGCTGGCCTCGCCGATGGGCTTCGACATCGACCGTCAGACGGGCGAGATTCTCGTGGCCAACACGGACCGGGACGAGGTGGTGATTCTCAACTTCTCGCGGGGCCAGGCCGAAGCGATCGAGATGGCCGGCTCCTACCAGGGCCTCGAGTAGGCTCTTTGACTCGGCGAGGACCCGGCTTTGCCCGGCCGGGTTTTCGTCCGGCGTCGTAAGACGTCGGGTTTCCCCCATCCCCAGTGGCCGGAGTTTGCGCGGACTCCGGCCACGCCCTTTTATGGGCGTTCCTAAGCCGGGTTAGTCGCCTTCGGCAAGACACTCCGCGATCTGGACGGCGTTGGTCGCCGCGCCCTTGCGCAGGTTGTCGGAGACGCACCAGAAGTTGAGCGCCTTGGGGTTGGCCAGATCGGCGCGCAGCCGGCCGACGTAAGTCGCGTCGGCGCCCGCCGCGTGGATCGCCAGCGGATAGAGCTTCTGCGCGGGATCGTCGATCACCTTGACGCCCGGGGCCTTGGCCCAGAGCGTGCGCGCCTCCTCCACGGAAAGGGCGCGCTCGAACTCGGCGTAGATCGCTTCGCTGTGGCCGTAGCGCACGGGCACGCGCACGCAGGTGGCGGTGACGCCGATCTCCGGGGCTTCCATGATCTTGTGCGTCTCCCAGACCATCTTCATCTCTTCCTTGGTGAAGCCGTTGTCCAGGAAGACGTCGATCTGCGGGATGACGTTGAAGGCGATCGGATGGGCGAAGATCTCGTTGGCGAACGGTTTGCCGTCGAGCGCGGCCCGCGTGCTGTCCAGCATCTCACGGATGGCGCGGTTGCCCGCGCCGCTCACCGACTGGTAGGTGGAAACGATGATGCGCGTCAGGCGCGCCGCGTCGTGAAGCGGCTTTAAGGCCACGAGCATCTGGATCGTCGAGCAGTTGGGATTGGCGATCAGCCCCTGGTGTTTCTTGATCGCGTGGCGGTTGACCTCCGGCACGACGAGCGGGATGTCCGGCTCGTAGCGGAAGGCGGCGGTGTTGTCGATGACGATCGCCCCCTCGCGCACGGCCTGCGGCGCGACTTCCTTGGACACCGCGCCGCCGGCGGAGAAGAGGGCGTAATCGACGCCCTTGAAGCAGCCGGGCGAAATGGGCCGCACGGGGATTTCGTTCCCCTTGAAGCGCACGGTCTTGCCCTGCGATCGTTCGGAGGCGAAGGGGCGCAGCTCGCCCACGGGGAAATTGCGCTCTTCGAGCACGGCCAGCATCGTCTGGCCCACGGCGCCGGTCGCGCCGACGACGGCGACGGTCTTCAGCTTCGGCATGCGTCGATCCTTTCCCATAAAATATCTGCGTCCAAGTTGTGTTAGCGGTCCCCGTGAAAGTCAGGCTTGGATCTATGTAACAGAAATCCGATAGGCCTTCAAGGGTCCGCAAAGGGCAGGGGATGATTCTTTTTTCTTATGCTGCGGCGGATGGGGCGGCCATTGTTTTCCCCAGGAGACTTCATTCAGAGGCAATTTCTAACGAAAAATAAACATCCGCTCGGGCCGGGAGGATGTATCATGCGCCGGTTTTGGGTGAAGGCCTTTAGAAACAACGGTGCGCTAGGCGTCGGGGAGGAAATCATGGAGCGAAAGCGGTTATCCTGGCTATGGCTGATGGCTGTCCTTCTGGCGCTGGCGTTTCCGGCTTGCGCGGGCAGTGAGGACGAGTCCGCCGCCGACGGCGACGCGGAACAGGAAGCGAGCGAAGACGGCGACGCGGACGCCGAGGACGAGACCGAAGCGCCGGGCGAGCCGTTCCGCTTCGTCATCTTTTCGGATACTCACGTCCGCCTGCCCGGCAATCCGGACGACGCCGATTATGACAACCAGCTGAACCTCGACAACCTCGACGGGGCGATCGCGCGCGTCAACGCCGAGTTCGCCGACGCCGCCTTCGTGGCGGTGACGGGCGACATGGTGGGCGCGCTCTTCTCCGAAAATCCGGACGACTACGGCACGGACGAGCCCAACCCGGCGGAGACGTTCAAGGCGATGATGGACGGGCTCTCCGTCCCCTACCACGCCATCATGGGCAACCACGACTATCAGAAAAGCTACGACCCCGAACTCGGCGAGGGCGTCGCCACCGACGACATCGACGCCGTCGAGGCGGTGTGGAAGAAAGTGCTCGGCATCGATCCTTATTATTCGACGGTTTATGAGGGCGTGCGGTTCGTCTTCCTCAACGCCAACCGGGGCGAGGCGCGCACGGTGGTCTGCGCCGGCGAGACGGAGGAAGCCTTCTGCACCGGCTCCTTCGACGAGGAGCAGATGGGCTGGTTCGAGTCCGAACTGGCGCAGGGCGAGCCGGTCGTCGTTTTCCTCCACCACCCGCCCGTCACCGACAGCAAAAACTCGATGTTCGCGGTCTTCGATTCCTTCCTCATCGAGCCGGAGGATAGTTTCTACGACATCGCGGAGACCCACAAAGACCGCATCCTGGGGATCTTCGTCGGCCACGGCCACATCTGGGAGCGGGACGCCATGTTCGAAACCATCCCCGTCTACGAGACGGGTTCCATCGGCGACCTGGGCGGCCACCCGGACAACATCCACATCGTGGACGTGGACCCGGCGACGCCGTCGATCACGGTCACGATCGGCCGGGAGGAGGCGGAGTACTTCAGCGATCAGTACGGCGCGGCGGAGTAGCTCGGCATAGCGAGACGGCCGCTTTCGGATAAGCCGTTTTCAGGCAGACCGGGAAGCCGCAGGGACTTGTCCCTCCTGCAGCGCGGCGAGGAAGCCGTTTACCCACTCGTACACGTTCTTCTGGCGCAGGTGGTTGCGCAGGTGGTTCATCCTCCGCAGCTGCTCTTCCATCGGCATGTGGAATGCCCCGTAAATGGCGTCGGCCACGCCGTCCAGGTCGAACGGGTTGACGAGGATGGCGCCCTCCCTGAGCTGTTCCGCCGCTCCCGCGAACTCACTCAGAATCAACACCCCCCCGTCCGGCGAGGAGGCGCAGTACTCCTTGCTAACCAGGTTCATGCCGTCCCGGATCGGCGTGACCAGGGCGATGTCGGCCGCCCGATACATGGCCGCCAATTCCAGGCGGGAGAGGGAGCGGAAAAAATAATGGATGGGAACCCAGCCGGGGCGCGTGAACTCGCCGTTGATCTGCGCCAGAAGCTGTTCCAGCTCCCGCTTCATCGCCTGATATTCCGGCACTTCGATGCGGCTGGGGACGACGACCTGGACCAGGACCACCTTTCCACGAAGGTCGGGGTATTTCTTGAGACAGGTCTGGAAGGCGCGGAAACGCGGCACCACGCCCTTGGTGTAATCGAGCCGGTCGAGGCCGAGGATGATTTTTTGATCGGGGTATTTGTCCTGGAAAATCGCCGCCGCCTCTTGGGTCGATGGGAATTTGGCCAGCCTGTTGAATTCCTGAAAATCGATGCTGATCGGGAAGTGTTGAACGAGAATCCGCCGTCCCCGGAGCAAGATCGTATAATGCGAGGAGCCTGGAAAAATCTGGACGTCCGGCAGCATTTCGCGCACGCAGTGGATGAAGTTGGCGAAGTCCCGCCGTGTCTGGAAGCCGACCAGGTCGTAGGCCAGGAAAAATTCGATCAGTTGCCGCCGCCAGGGCAGGCGGCGGAAAAGGTCGCTCGTCGGAAAGGGGATATGGAGAAAGAAGCCGATCCGGCCGATATGCCCGCCTTCGCGAAGCCGGCCGCCCAGCGGTATCAGATGATAGTCGTGGACCCAGATCGGCGAGGCCGAATCGATCGCTCCCGAGAGGGTGGAGGCATAACGCTGATTGGCTTTCAGATAGGATTCCCAGTAAGTCTTCTCAAAGTGGGTCCGCCCGAGGAGGTCATGGAAGAGGGGCCACAGGGTCTCGTTGGAAAAACCGAGATAAAAAAGCTCCACTTCCTCCTTGCTGAGCGTGACGGGCAGAAGCCTGAAGCCGGCCTGCTTTTCGGCTTCGCCGAACAATCCCTCCAGCGGCGCTTCTTCTTCCTCTGTCGTCCCGCTCCAACCGCACCAGAGACCGTTGCGATTGCGCAGCACCGGCGCCAGCGCCGTGACCAGGCCCCCGGAACCGGGGCGGACGGTCCACTCCTGCTCCTGTTTCGCCACCGTCACCGGCAGGCGGTTGGCCACCACCACCAGGCGGTCGGCCGCCGCCTTCAGTCTTTCCGCGCGATCTCGTCCCATCGTTTTAAAAACTCCAATAATCGATCCGTCGTGTTTATCCAATAGGAAGCAAAGGTGTCTCTTTGTTGCGCATTGACGAGTATTCCATATCCCTTGTTCCTCAACACTTGAAAAGCGTCCTCATCGGTCCGGTCGTCGCCCAGAAAAACGGCGAGGGTCTCCGGCGCGGACTCGGCGAGCAATTCTTCGACGGCCGTTCCCTTGGTTCGGGAAGGAACGCGAAGCTCGATCCCTCCGTCGAATTCGAGCAGTTCAAGCAGGCTAGGCGACGTCAACGGTCGCCAATGAGCATATCCCCAGTTCCGCATGCGTTCCACTTCGACGGCCGGTTTCCCTCTCCAGTGAAGAGCCAAACCGGCGGGTTTCGCTTCCAGGTTTTCCGACATTTCCTTCTCGGCCAACAGCTTCGCGCGATTCAACCGCTCCGGCGCCCCCGGCGGGAGCGGAGGCGCGACTTTCTCGCCGCCGGCCGTACGCCTTTCCCAGCCGTGGCTGCCCCACAACTCCAGGGGCGGACCGATGGGCAGCAGGCGCTCCACGTCGGCGAGCGGGCGTCCGCTGACGATCGCCAGGCGCGTTTCGCCTTGCGCCAGAATGCCGCGAAGCAGACCTTCGACGCCGGGATGCGGCCGGGCCAGATCGCGTTCGACGCAAAACGGCGCGAGCGTGCCGTCGTAATCCAGCATCAGCAGCCGGCGCGGCGCGGCTTTCACGCGCGCGAAGAAAGCGTCGTCCGGAAAAGCGAGGGCCAGCATAGCCTCCTATCCCGCCATGAGCCGATCCGTCATTCCCAGCTTGAAACCCATCATCAGCGTCAGATACTCCCGCAAATGCCGGGAGAGCAGAAAATTCTCGCGGACAAACTCGCGTCCCTTCCGCCCCATCGCCTCGCGGAGCGGGCGGTGCTGAAGCAGATAGCGGATCCAGTGCGCCGCCCCTTCCGGCGTATGAACGAGGTAGCCCGTGTGGTGGGGAATCACCTGCAGCTTGATGCCGCCCACGTCGCCGCCGATCACCGGCTTGCCTTTCCACAACCCCTCCGTGACCGTGAGGCCGAAGCCTTCCTTGAGGGATTTCTGGATGACGATGTCGCTGCCGCGCTGCAAGGCGTTGATGGTGCGATGGGCGTCGCCCGGCAAAAGCAGGATGTGGATGTCAGGGTCGTTTGCGGCGCTTTGGCGAACCTCGCTGAGCACCGCTTCGCCTTCCGGGTCGTCGCTGGCGCCGCCGCCGGCCAAGACGAGCTGGACCGGCATGAATTGCTTCACCAGCCGATAAGCCGCGATGACGCCGAGCGGGTCTTTAAAGCGATCGAAGCGGGAGATCTGGGTAAGGATCGGCCGCGCGGGATCGAGAGAAAAGGATTCCAGCGCAAGGCCGATTTCTTCCTGGGGCAGATCGCAGTTTTTCTCGCTCAAGGGATCGATGCTCGGCGCGATCAAGAACTGCGGGTGATTTACCGGCTGGGCGAACTGGACCATCGAGAAAACGCTGGCGTCGTAGCGCTGAACGACCGGCGCCAGATATTTCCAGATCGGCCGATGCGGCCGGCTGGCGTCGATGTGGCAGCGCCAGAACCAGCGGCCCTTGCGGTTGGGGCAATGCAGAATCAGGCGCGCCGGCTGAGGATCGTGGATGAAGACGAAATCGGCCTCCTCCAGCAGCGGCCGAAGCCGCGCGGCGTTGCTTTCGCTCGTCTCCTCGTAAGCGCGAAGCGCCGCGGGCGACGCATCGATCGGATTGCCTTGAAGCGCATTGTGGAAAATCTTGGTCAGGGCGAAGAACGGTTCGTCGCCCTCGATCACCTCCCAGGAGGCGTCGATCCCCAGGTCGCGCTTGAGCGGGATCAGCCAGGAGAGGATTTCGGCGACCCCTCCGCCCTGCCGGGTCGAGTTGACGTGCACGACCTTCGCGCCTTTCAGATGCTTCGCCAACTGGCGGAGCATCCGCAGCGTTACGATTCCCGTCACTTTTTTGTAGGCGTCAAGCTTCATGTGTTTTCGCCCCGCCGTCATTGTTGCGGAGGCTATCCTCCATATTGACCAGGCGCTCCTTCAACTCCGCAAGCGAAACCAACGAGCGATGCAGTTCCTTCAACGGGGCGAGATACATCTCTCCCTTTTCCCCCTCGCCCTCCAGCCAGACGGTGAAGTCGTCGGTGCGTCGTTTGTGGCGCCGGCGCGCTTCGATGAAGTGGTAGAAGATGCTGCCCAAGGACAGATCGCGAATGCCATCCAGGAATTTCTCCGGCCCATGTATGACCTTGCCGGCGTCGAACACGACCGTCACGGCCTTGGTGAAATAGAATTGATGCTCGGGCCGCGCCCAGGGAATGAAATGAACCTCGCTGAGCCGGTCGTCCAGGATGTCGAGAAGGTAGGCGCGCAGCGATTCGATGTCCTCGAAGGCGTAAGGATCGATGATGCTCAGGCGTTCCGCCAGTACGGGGTCATGAAGCTCGCGGGCCGACCAGATCGCGAAATCGCTCTGGTAGACGGGATCGTCGAAGGAGGGGCGCAGCAGCGTTTCGTAGAAATGATGGTAAATCGAGGCGGCTTCGCAGCGCGAAATCCCCTCCCGAAGCTCCCGCAGGTTGATCGCCTGAATCTTCGTGGTTTGCACGATCAACGTGCAATCCTTGACGTGAAAGTGGCTCATCACCGTACTCCTAGCGATGCGTCAGTCTCCTCCGTCCCGGGGATTCCCCCATGTTTGATGCGGGAATACTGCCGCGAGTAATGAAGCATGATATCGGCCCCGGTTACAATGCCGCACACCGTCCGGGGATCGTCGTCGGTCGTCACCAGAAGCTCGTCCACGTTGAGATTGGCCATGACGTTCAGCGCTTTTTGCACCGGGTCGTTCAGGCGGACGGTCGCTCGATCCGGGACGATGATGTCCTTGGCCAGCGTCTGGCTCGCCTCCTCCGGCGGGAGGTGCAGCGCGGTCGTCAGGTCGTTGAGCCTGAAGAATCCCAAAAGCTTCCCCGTCGGGCTCACGACGGGAAAGATGCGCTGGCTGGAGCGTGTCGCCTGATCGAATACCTGCGAGATCGGCAGCGCTTCCGGAATGGCCATGAATTTTCTCGATGCTTTAAACACCTCCGAGACCAGCGAGGAGGAGAGGATTTCGGGGGCGTATTCGCCGAAGTGCGCGGGCGAAGCCAGGCGGCTCGATACCTGACTTTTGTAAAGCGTCCATGGCCTGCCGACCAGGAAGGCCACGGCGCAGACCCACATCGAGGGGATCAACAGTTCATAGTTTCCCGTCAGCTCGCTCACCATGATCAACGTGGAAAGCGGCGCGTTGGCGGCGGCGGCGAAAAAGCCAGCCATGCCGACAATCATGAACGCCGCCGGATGCGGCGCAAGAACCGGCGAAAGCGCATGCATGGCCAATCCCACCGCCGCGCCCAGCGTGCCGCCGATGACCATGGAAGGACCGAAAACGCCGGCGCTGCCGCCGGAGCCGATGGTCAGGGAGGTGGTCAGGATCTTCCCCAGGGCCACCAGCAACAAAAACCCGATCCCCAGCGCGAGACCGTCGCCCGTAAGAATTTTCTGGAGAATGCCGTAACCGGTGGAGAGGACCGCCAGGGATTCCTGGTTTTGCGTCAAGGTCCAGAGCCCCAAACCGATCAGACCCGTCAGAAGCCCGCCGACAGCGGGCTTCAAATACGGCGAGACAGGCAGTTTGTCGAAAAAGCGGGTAAGACCGTAAAAGGTGTTCACGTAGAGAAGAGCGCCGACGCCCACCACCAATGCCAAAGCCAGGTAGCCGATCAGCTCGACGGGGCTGGAGAAACCCCATTCCGGGACCACTCCGAAAATCGGCCCGAACCCGAACCAGCTGCAATAGATGGAGTAGCTCAGAATGCTGGCGATGATTCCGGGAAGAATTACCTCCGATTCCAATTCCATGCCGGAGTAAAGCACCTCCGCCGCAAACAACGCCGACGCGAGCGGAGCTCTGAAGATGGCGCCTATGCCGGCCGCCATGCCCACGGCCACCAGCATGCGTTGCGTTTTTGCGCCCAGGCCGAAACGCTGCGCGATGAAGCTGCCGACGCCGGCGCCGATTTGGGCGATGGGGCCTTCGCGGCCGCCCGATCCGCCCGCGCTCAAGGTCACGACCGATGCGAACAGTTTGACGATCGGCACCCGCTGCCGGATCTGCCCCTGCTTGCGATGGTAGGCGTCGATGGCCGCATCCGTGCCGTGTCCCTTCGCCTCCGGCGCAAAGCGATTCACCAGATAGCCGGCGATCAGGCCGCCGGCGGCGGGAAGAAGCAGGATAAGCCACGGGAGAACCTGTTCGCGCCGAGGCAGCTTGAGAAGCGGATGCTCGCCGGCCGGGTGGCCGGCGGAAACGCCGGCGAGAGATTCCAGCAAAAACATGCTTGTCGTTTGAAGCAGGAATTGGAAAACCACGGCCGGCATGCCGACCGTCACGCCCACCGCCCCGCCGACCAACAGCCATTTCCACAAACTCGGAAAGTTGAAATGGCGATTGAACATCACCAGCAGCTCCTCGCGTCGTCTCGGTTCGCTTCAGAAATAGTACCAGATGCTCTCGTACTCTTCGGGTTTCTCGCCGATGGATTGCAGCCGCATCAAGTAATCCAGAATCGGCGCGTCGTCGCCGACGTAAGTGTCCTGGGGCGTGATTTTCTTCTCCCAGGGGTGAAACTCGTACACCCGCGCGCCGTTGGGACGCAATGAAATAAGGTCGCGATGCTGCCAGGAGTTCAAGTAGTTTTTCCCGAGCCGCGGCACGTTGTAAACGGCTTCGTCCGTCCTGGCCAGTCCCGGCAGGAGGCGGGCTTCCTCCTTCTGCTCCTGGAGCATGCGCGCCAGCGGAACGCGGTAATCGGCGGTTTCTTCTTTCCCCTTGGGGTAAAAGGTGTAATAGGGGTCGATGCCGCAGCGCCGCAGAAGCCTCCTCAAAGCCGCCGCCTCGAAACGGCGCGACACGTAAAACGTGTAAACAAGCTGGTTGTAAACCGGGACGCCGTGCGTTCGCAGCAGGCTGACGGCGCGAACCATTTCAGGAGTCGCTTCGTAAGGATGTTCGACGTGCGTGACCAGGCAAATCTCGCGCCGTCCGGGAATCCGGTAAGACCCGAGCAGCCGCGCCAGAGCGGGCGTGATCCGCATCGGCAAGGTCACCGGCGTGCGCGTTCCGACTCGGATGCGTTCCACGTGCGGCAGGGACGCCACCTGATCGAGGATGGATTTCAGCCGTCCGTCGGACAGGATCAGCGGATCGCCGCCGGTGACGAGAACCTCGTGGATGGCGGGGTGCTCCGAAAGCCAATCGATGGCCTCTTTGATTTTTCCCTTGGCGGCCAGCGAACCTTTCTCCAGCGGTTCGTTGATCTCCCAATTGCGCTGGCAGTAAACGCAGATCTGCGGGCAGGTGTTGAACGGTTTAAGGATGGCGATGGCGACATAGCGCCGAGTGATCAGATCCACGGGAGAAGTGTCCATTTCTCCCATGAAATCCTCAACGCCCCGCCGACGCTTGAAGCTGTCCAGGTAGTATTGAGGAGGGACGACCTGAGCCCGAATGGCATGGTCTCGTCCGGCGCCGGGGTCTTCGTCGAACAGCGAGGCGTAATAAGGAGTGACGCCGAATGGGATGCCTCGTTGGCGCGCAGTATCGATCCGCTTCCGTTCATCTTGCGTGAGGCAGGCCATGCCTCCAAGCCCCTCCGCGTCGCGGGCGATGTGGCGGAGCTGCCAGCGCCAGTCCCGCCATTCCTCCTCTTCCCCCGCCAGCCTCGATAGAATGGCATGTCGTCTTGCGGCTCGGCGATTGGCGGCTTCAGCGCTCAATCCATCCTCGTAACGCGCCATCCAGTCGCTCATGACCGCCCCGAGCCGATCCAACTCCGCCGAACGGACCAAAGCCGCCTCGCGGCCGGCGAGCGATGCCGAAAGAGCCAGGCTGTCCCCACCGTGCAGCCGCACGCGCCCTTCGATCCCATACACGAGGTGGCCGAGTTCCGCCCAGAAGGCAGGGGACAGGTTGGAGCGGCGCACGCCTTGAGCGGCATCGACCATCGTCGTCAGCACGCTGAATCCGGAAAGCCTCTCGCTGCGCGAGTGCAGCAATCCGCGCCAGGCGCGCGCGCAATCGCGGACGATGACGCGGTCCGACTCGTGCGTCTCGTTTCCGTCGCTGTACGTTTCGAAGTGGCGCTGGTTCACCCGATTCAGCAGTTGCTGGCGAGCGTCCTCGATGCTTGACGCCGCGCTCAGAAGCGACCGCCATTCTTCCGCGATCGCTACAAAGCGTTCCTGATTCCAATCGCTCAAATCGGAGATGGCGTAAAAGCTGGATTCGACGACTTCTGGCGCGGCGTCGCGCTTTGCCGGTACGGCCGGCTGTTGTTCGTCGAGCCGGTTGGAAACGGGAGACAGCCGCTGAAAGAGGTTCTCGAATTCGATGGCGTCGGGAAAGAGGGGGCCGCTATTCTCCCCGAGAATGAAGTCGTAAGACAACGCTCCGGCGATAGCCCCCGCCAAAAACCGGGCCAAGGTCTGCCTCGGCGGCTCGCGTCCGAAACCGCCCTCCGTCGAAACAGGAAGAAACTCGGCGATGGCGTCCACGTAGCGTTTGAATTCTTGTCGGATGGGGTTTCCATCCGGCTTGGCCATCTTCAGCCAGCCGCGGGCTTGGTGGAAAACAAGCAGGTTTTCCGGATGCTCCCGGAAAAATTGCAGGTGCCGCTGAAACAGGATACGGCTGGAAGCGGCCGGCGAAGCGGAATCGTCCGGCGACTCCTTGCCAAAGGAAGTGATGAGCTTGTCCAAGCCTTCCTGAAGCACCGCTGCAATCAGCTCCTCGCGCGATTTGAAGTGGTTGTAAAAAGTCCCTTTGCCGAGATCGGCCTCCGAAGTGATGTCTTCGATGCTGACTCCATACAGCCCATGCTGAGCGTAGAGTCGCTTTGCCGCCCGGAGCAGTGCATTCCGAGTAGTTTCTTTTTTTCGCTCCAAACGATCTCCCATCATTTTTCCCCGACAAAGGCAACGCAGATGACCGTATGGTCAAAGTTGACCAAACGACCATATCATTGTCAATCCGACGCGTCAATAGGAAGCAATTATTATGCTTGTAATCACTTGAGATTTTTTTGTTTAGGCGTTTTTGGCAATCATGGCCAACAAGAAAAGCCAGACGATTTTCTGCTTTATTTTTACCATTTAAGTTTGAATTGAAGAAACAAACCGCGTCTCATCGGTGAAGCAATGCCCCCTGGAAGCGGGCGAGGACGCTCGACTCCAAGCGCCTCCCGCCTATCTTGATAGAATAGAGGCCCAGGAATTGGGGTTTTGTTCGTTTTTTTATCGGTTTTTTCCCGGGGAACCGGCCATGAACGACACACCGTCAAGCTTCTTTGACTTTGCCACGCTCTTGTCGGTAGAATCCAAAACGAAACCGGCTATCGCGACAGGGGGTCCGACCATGAACGCCACGACGGACCGCGAGACTCAACTGTATCGAAGCGTTCTGGACACGCTCCACGACGGCGTGTATTTCGTCGATGCCGAGCGCCGCATCACCTATTGGAACGAAGCGGCGCAACGCATCTCCGGCTACCACGCCGATGACGTGATGGGACGCTGCTGCGCCGACCACATTCTTGTCCATGTCAACCGCGAGGGTGAAGCGTTGTGCGAAACCCGCTGCCCGTTTACCGCGGCGATGCGCGACAGGGCCGTGCGCGAGGAGACGGTTTACCTGCACCACAAGCACGGCCACCGCGTCGCCGTCGCCGTCCGCGTCTCGCCGCTCTACGACAACTCGGGCCGAGTCATCGGCGCGGCGCAGGTGTTCACGGAAAACACCGCCGAACAGTCCCTGGCGGAGGAGAATCAGCGTCTCCGGGCGTTGGCGCTGATCGATCCCCTCACGGAAATCGGCAACCGCCGCTATCTGTTCAAAGCCGTAGCCGACGTGCTCAACGAGTCCAGCCGCCTCAACTGGCCCTTCGGCGTGATCTTCGCCGACATCGATTCCTTTAAAGGCATCAACGATCGTTTCGGCCATCCGGCGGGCGACCGCGTTCTGAAGATGGTCGCCGGCACGCTGGCCGGCGGCGTGCGTTCCTACGACCTGGCCGGTCGCTGGGGCGGCGAGGAGTTTGTCGTACTCGTCAAACGCGTGGCGCGGGATCAGGTCCGCGCCATCGCCGAAAAACTGCGCGTCCTGGTGGAGCGCTCCCATTTGGACCTCGATCGGACGACGTTGCGCGTTACGGCTTCCTTTGGCGCGACCGCCGCACTGCCGGGCGACTCACCGGATTCTATCGTCGCCCGCGCCGACCAGCTTATGTATCGAGCCAAACAAGAGGGTCGCAACCGGGTCGCCATCGACTGATCCGATCGTCTCTTGACCTCCGCCGACGAGAGCTTCACGCGTCCTTGACGGCTTCGCCGGCTGTGGCTATCGTGGCGTCCGCTTGGTTTCCAAACCAACCGGAAACGGTGTCGAAGAACCAATCGGTTCGGAAAGGACGCGTTATGGCCGACGAGCGGAGCCGCAAAGGGACGCGTTACGACAGCCCGAAGATCCAGGCCTTCGTGGAAAGGCTTTACAGCGCCCATGACGCGGCGTTGAAGGATGCCTTGAAAACGGCTCGCCGACACGGCATCCCCTCCATTCAGGTGTCGCCGACCGACGGCAAGATCCTGCAGACGGTCATGACGCTTGTCGGCGCGCGCAAAGTAGTTGAACTGGGCACGCTGACCGGGTATTCGGCGCTGTGGCTCCTGCGAGGCATGTCGAAAGACGGCCGGCTCTGGACGATCGAGGCCGATCCGGCCCACGCCAGGGCGGCGAAAGGCGTCTTCGCCAAGGCCGGAGTGGCGAAGTGCGTCACGGTCGTGGAAGGCCGGGCGATCGACGCCCTGCCGACGCTGGAAAGCCATGCGCCCTTCGATGCGGTTTTCCTCGACGCCGACAAGGCCGGCTATCTCAAATATGCGAAATGGGCCTTCGCGAATCTGCGCCAGGGCGGCGTGCTGCTTGCCGACAACTCGTATCTTTTCGGTTATCTTGCCGGCCGCGAGTCCGATCGGGAATGGAGCCGCGCCGAGATCAACGCCGTGCGAGCGTTCCATCGCTACCTTGCCGCCGAATGGTCGGCGGTCTGTCTGCCCACCGCCGACGGACTCTGCTTGGCCGTGAAACCCTGATCCTTCGAGGCCGGCGAACTCCCAGATTCCCTTGGTGCGTGACTATCGACATAGACTACAGTAGACATAGACTACAGTAGAGGGAGAGACTTATTGCGTCGCCATTTTCTCTTCGTCTATAGCCGCTCCTCCACTCCGAAAGAGTCATAGCGCAACCCCGAGAGCGGACCATTTTTAGAGGCGAGAACGAGTTCCTACTCCCGTGTTGAATCACTACATACAGATCTGATGAAGCTCACAAATTGAATTCAACGCATATAGATTAAATATCAATGGATATTTATAAAAATAAAACTACGTAATTACAATAAGTTATAAAAGAATCTAGACTTCTGCATTATTATAGATGGAACTCGCAAAGATTAGCTTGCCATTCGATAGAAGATGTGTGATGTTTAGGTTGCAGCGAGGTCGAGAAACACCATGCGTGTGTCGCGTAGCAAAAAGTCAAGACGGTTGGACGTCTTTCAGTTTCCCACTCTCGAAGTGTTTCTCACCGAGATACGCGAAGCGTTCACGCTTAAGGAACTGGCGGCGAAAATCGGGCTCTCCTTCCAGTCCGTCAGTCTTGTGTTTGCCGGCAAACCCCACTGGGTGCTCAAGCATGTGGCGTCCTGGCGGCGGGCTTTGAAGCTTCAGCGCCTGGAAGGCGACTATTTCGAATTGCTGGCCATCATCGCCGCGTATCCCTTCGAGTCGAAACGGGTCGAGCTTCTGAAGCGCGCCTTTCATCTGGTAGGACGATTGGAATCTCACCTAAATCCCTCCGGCGACGCCGCGTCCAGCCTTGTCTACTGGCTGGATCCGCTTTGCCCGCTTTTGCGTAATGCGGTGGAGGTGGCCGGCTTCCCCGCGGATGAAAAAGACATCACCGCCTGGATTTCGGAACGGGTGGAGACTTTCAACGTCCTTGCCCCTTCGGCCGCCGTTTTCAGCGCCCGCGTCATGATCTCCTGGAAGTGGCTGAAGAAACTCGGCGCCGTGAATTTTTCCGATCACCGGCAGGTGTGGGAAAAGAAGCAGCCCACCCTGATTTCCGCCGGCAAGTTCTCCGCTCAACTCAAAGACATCCAGTCGGCTCTCTTCTCCATGACCTTCGTGAACATTTTTCACGAGTTTCTGTCCACCATCGATAGCGACAGCATTATCGTCACCAAATTCGGAACGTTTTCCCTTCCATCCCGCCACTTCGAGTTGTTGCGGCAGTTGTGCACCGATTTTGTCGTGGAGACGGCGCAAAAGCTCAACTACGCCTGCAATCAAGATGATCTGGAGCGGCTTCGCGCCTCCGATGCGGCCTACTATGAAAAGGTGATCCGTTACATTGAGGAGCTGAAAGAGAAAGGGTATGACGTTTCTCCCGTCCATGAGGGCGATGTGGACACCGTTGTTCAGATCGTCCTCGCCGCCAGGAGACTGCTCCGATGAAGGGTTGGATCGTCATTTTAGGAGCGTTCTTGTCCGGATTGTGGTTCTTTAGCTGCGCCGATTCCGGGCGAATAGATTTCGAAACCGATCGTGACATCGACATCGGCGAGGACGACCGGACGCTTTACGCGGAAAAGCCGACGGGCGCAACGAACCGGGATATGCATCTCTCCTTCCGGGTGGACGGATTCAATCTCGGTTGCGTCTTTCGCGCCGTGGAGTTCCTTGACGCCGACAACCGGCTTCTGCAGCGCAATTCCGGCGCCGTGGTGATCGACACCTGGGCTAAGCGCACCGAGGTGATTGTCGAGGAGGCGCCGCTCGAATTCCAACGCGTCGATTTCTGGCTCGACGAAGCCGTGGTCGGCGGCGGCGATGTCGGCGGGCACGGCGTCAATCTGGGCGGCGGCGACGTCGGCGGATACGGCGCCAACTACCATACGGGCGGCGGCGACGTCGGCGGGATTGTGCTGCCGCACCTTATCGTCGATCGCCTGGGCGGATCGTGGGCGAACGTGGTTGTGCGCTTCAAGGTCGAGTCTTTCTCCGTGCCCGAGACGGCCGCCGAGCGGAGGCTCTTCGTCGAAAAAATGGTCCGAAGCCTCGCGGTGGAAGAAAACGGGGAAACCGTCGGAAGCGGCGACGCGGATGCGACGACCCTTCGCCTCGCCTACTGGCCGGCCACGTATTCCGGCCAGGAAGAGTGTTTCGATGACTGGACGGCGTTGAGCCACTGCGCCGGAGAGGCGGGAAGCGATGCCTGCGCGGAAACGGAGTATTGCGGACAGGATGCTCAATACCGGGGCGAACGGGACTGGGAGACTCTTTCCATCTATGAACTGTTCGACCCGGTGACCGGACTGATATGGATGAGAGAATTGAGCAGTTGCGACCAAGTGGTCGGTTGCACGGCTATCGAAGCTAAAGATTATTGTGCGGCGGCGGGCTGGCGTACTCCCTCCTTTTTAGAGGCGAGGACGGTTGTCAACTTCGGGGCCGTAAATAAGGCGTTGGATGAGCAATTCATTTCCCCCCGCGCCCTGCAGTTTTTTTGGACATCAACACGAGGCGGGGAAGGGAACAGTCAGATAGTTATTGATGCACACACGGGAATACCCTCCTCGCTGGTTGTTGAACAATTTGCGAATACCCTTTGTGTCAAGGGCCCTGAGTTGGCGATAGCAGAACCTCTTCTCCAAGGAGGAGTTGACACCCTTTCCGGTCTCATGTGGAGCGACGACCTGGGCGCTGTCGTATGGAAAGAAGCGCTTTCACTCTGTGAAGGGTCCACGGCTAGCGGCTTTTCGGATTGGCGGCTGCCCAACATTGCTGAATTATCGTTGTTGCTTTTCCGCCAGGGCATGACGCCGGACAGCGGCCTATGGAGTTCCACGACGTATGCGGGCGACCCGGAAATGGCGTGGGCGATACAGCCCAGCCAGTGGAACACGGTTTCGAAACAGGAAAAGGTCGATGTAGTCTGCGTCCGCGACATTCCGTAGCTCAGAGATTTTTCTATCGTAAGGAGGCATCCAATGAAAAAGAGCAAGGTTGTACGGATCGGATTGGCGGCGTTGAGCCTTTTCTTCGGATCAGCCCTCTTGTGGGGCCAACCGGCCCTGGCGACGACGTTGTGGTGGAAAATCGCTCCCAACAGTTGTGCAATCAACGTCACGGGCGTCGATCACTCCAAATCGGATAATTCGGATTACTACGGGGCATTGGGCGTTTTGGCAGGAGCGGCTACGCCAGCCACGGTAACGGCCCATTGCCCAGTTTTACTCCCCCAGGGTGTGACGATGAACAAGCTGCGCATCCGAACCTTCCTGGCCAACGGCCTGCCAAGCTACAGTTCGGTCACGGTATATTTGAAACGGATGTCGTGGAGTGGAGGGATGTCAACCCTGGCCACGTCGTCGATGACGTCTCAGGGGGCGACTTCCGCCGATGCGGATTTTTCCTCCAGCGTGGACAACGAGAGCTATATGTATACCCTCACGATATACATCAGTAAAGGCAGCTCGGCGAACGGCACGCCCGATCTGGGCATGATCGAAATCCGTTACGAGCAGTAAGCGAGTCCCTTGGAGAAAGGAGAACGAGTCATGGGGAAGCACAAGTTCTTTGCCATGCTCTCCGTGTGCCTGGGGATGTCGCTCGTGGCTCTGCCGGCGTTTGCGGATTTTACGAACGACGAGAGCGACCCCGCCCTGGCTGCTTCGTGCGACGTTCAAAAGTTTGAAGCGGACTGCGCCATCGGCTGTCCCAACGGCTACGCCACGAACGGGAGCGGCTGCCCCGTCTGCGAATGCTTTTACAGCCTCGCCGACGAGGAACAGGGCTGCCCGGCGGCGGTGAGGTGCGATCAAAAATGCGAGGACTATCTCCGCGATGAGAAGGGGTGCGCCTCCTGCGCGTGCGCGCCGCCGCTGCTCGATAACGACCGTGCTTATGCGGAAGGGACGGCGTGCGACCTGGCGCTGTTCGAGTCCGCCTGTCTTATCGGCTGCCCGGACGGCTATACCGCGGATGCGGAAGGATGTCCCGTGTGCGCGTGCTTCAAGCGGATGGAGGAAGAGGCGGAAACGGCGGCGGACGGAGCCTGCCCGTCCCTCACCTGCGGGCATCGCTGCCAGGATTACCAGATCGGCCTCAATGGCTGCGCGACCTGCGCCTGCGCGTCCTTGATGGCCGGCGAGTAGGAGGGCGGTCTGATGGGCGGCGATACGGAGAAAATTTCGAGCGCATCGGTTTCGGACAGAGGAGGATTGGAGATGAGCATGCTGGAGATATCCGCGCCCACGGAAGGAAGGATGCCGCGCCGCAAGAAAAGCTGGCAGGAATACGAGGTGGTCGGCAAACGCATCCGGTCTTTGCGGAAGAGCCGCGACTGGTCGCAGATCGATCTCGCTCACCATGCCGGGCTTTCCGCCAGCTATCTCGCGGAAATCGAACGAGGCGGCCGCAATCCGACGCTGGAGACGATCATTAATGTCGCCGCCGCGCTCAACGTGAGCGCCGGTTTCCTCGTCGATGGCGTGCAGGAGGATTCGGCTATCGGCATGGAGACGATATCGCGCGTCTGGCCGTCGCTGAGCAAGTCCAAGCGCGAGGCGCTGTCTCAACTGGCGGTGCTTCTGCTCTGCGAACCCGATACGCCGCCGCCCTCCGGAAACATGCGGCCGTAGACGTCGGCGTAGGCGTCAGCGAGCGCGTTTCGCACCCATGCGCGCTCCGCCTGAGTCAACGCACGCAGTTTCACCGTTGCGTCACGCGACATCGACGGCGACCAGTTCATCACCACCCACCATTGCCCATCGAGTTCCAGGAAGGGAGGAAGAAGCATTGTAGCCCCCTCGTCTGCGTCTGCATGCTGTGCACCCCGCCCCCACCAGTGAGGCTCTACGCCGTGGCGCGTTTCGACGTAGGCCATGCTCCCGCAGATTCACTATTGCACTAACTCGGCCAAAATTTGCCGAAAAGCAATCCATTTTTTCTATAACCTCTGAATATTCCTTGTTTGTGGCCCCGTCAATCGAAGCCGCTAAAAATAGGCTAATGAAACCAAAATGTTATTGGCAGTGAGGGTCATTTTTTGAAAACTCTGTTAAACGGAAGAAACTTGGTATACATTGTTGAAAAATGTACGCTCCAGTAAAAAATAATGGCGGGAGAGCAGGTAAATTTTTCGCTTTGCCCGCAATTTGGCGAAAATAATGCATTCAAAAATAAGCAAGAGTTTGAGGCCGACTTCCCCGGCCCAAGCTGTGCATCCAATGCCTTTTAGCGGGGCCGTGTTCGCCGTCTTCGCTTTTTTGGCAATGATGCTTTGGCCGGCGGCGGACGTGTCTGCCCAGGATGCGCGGCAGGCGGAAACGCCGGCGCCGTGGACGTTCTGGGGAAACGAAGGCGCGCCCTTGCAGCTTGGCGCTTATGGCGGCATCAGCCCCTACGCGCCCCGCTACGGCCTGGCGACCGTCGGCTTTTTCCATTATTTTCTGCTCGCCATCGCGGGCCATAAAAACGCCGTCGTGGATTTTGGCCTGAGCCTCGACCTCTATGGCTTCACGCATCAGGCCGAAGGCGAGGCGAGCCATTCGTTCCTGCCGATCGGGCTCAACCTGCGCCTCTGGCGCGGCGTTCTCGCCAGCCAGGCGCATCTGGCTTCGTGGAATCTCGGCGACGCCGGTACCTTTGCCGACGACCGCTGGACGCCGGGTCTGCGAACGACCTTGTCTCTGCCTTTGCCTATCCATACGCGCAAGCAGATTCTGGAGCTGCTCGTCTTTCCCATCTTGGGCTTCGATCTCTGGTGGACGAAGAAACCCGGCGCAGCCCGCGAGCTGGCCTACCATCAATTCTGGCTCGGCGTCGGTTTCGGCGCGGGCGCCAGGCGGCCGTAATCTTCCTCCACTTTCGCCTTTTCTCGTTTCCGCCCATGTGGTAAACCCGACGCGCAGCGAAGAGCGGCGGTTTTCACATCGCAGCGCAAGCATGGCGCGGGACGAGGAGGAACAATGGGCCTGACGGGCGGAACGATCAGCCTGGTGCAATACATGGTGGGCGGCGAGTTTCCCGCCGGCGACGCGACGGAGTGGCTTCGCAAGCGGCTGCTGCGTGGAAGGTTCACGCCGATCGATGACGTGGCGGCGGAAAAGGCGGCCGGCTGGGTGGCGCTGGAAGACCTGCAAAACCACGCCTTCGACGACGCGCGGCTGTTTCTGCGTCATCCTTACGTCTGCCTGGCCTACCGGCGCGACACGCGCAAGGTGCCGAAGGCGATTTTCAATGCCCGCGTCGAGCAGGCCTGCCGCGAATGGCTGAAACAGAACCGCCAGGCCCGGCGCATTCCCAAGGACCGGCGCAACGAGATCCGCGAACTCGTGCATCGCGACCTCTTGACCAAAACCCTTCCCGCGCCGGCGCTCACCGATTTTGTATGGAACACGGCGACCGGCGCGCTCATGGTCGGCGCGCTCGCCGTGACCGAGCTGGATGCGATCGAAAAGCTTTTCAAGCACTGCTTCGAGGCGTTGTCCCTGGACATGATCCATCCCTTCGCCCGCGCGCAGCGCCTCGTCGAGCCGAAACGGCGCGCCGCCCTTGCCCAGCTCAACAAGGCGCGCACCGATCACCTGCTCGACCAGATCCAGGACAACCTGTGGCTGGGCCAGGAATTCCTTTTGTGGCTGCTGCATCGCTCCATCGAAGGCCAGACGGACTATGCGATCCGCAGCGTCGGGCCGGCCGAAGCGGGCGAGCCGTTCCGCGCCCACATCGACAGCCGGCTCGTCGTGGTCGGTCCCGGCGCGGAGGGCGGAGTGCAGAAGATCGTCTTCACGGGACCGCAGTCGCGTTTCCGCGAACTGGGCGCGGCTCTCTCCGAAGGCAAGGCGCTCACCGAGGCGACGCTGTTCTTCGAGCGCGCCGAGGAGGTGTGGCGGCTGACGCTCAAAGGCGACACGTTCGCCGTCGGCTCGTTCAAGACGCCGAAGGTGCGGCTCGACATCGAGGAGTCGGCCGACGAAGCCGACGAGCGCGAGGCTTACTTCTACGAAAAGATGGCGCTCGTCGAAGTGGGTTTGCAGATGCTGGACAGCCTGCTCGGCGAATTTCTGGAGGCGCGCCTGTCGCGCGACTGGGCGGAGACATCTCAGGAACTGAAAGGCTGGGCGCGCCGTCTGGCCAAGGTTTGATAACGCTTTTAGGTTGGAATTCGCCGCAGGACTCGCGAAACTCGCTTTCAATACGGTCGATTCAAAAGCTATTTCAAATGGATTGTGACCGTGCGCCGGCGTGCGCTTGATTCGATCTCCAAACCGCGCAAGAAAATGTTGCGAATCTCCAAGCTGCATTTTTTTTGTTGCACGCAACGCAGTGCGGCGATATGCTCCCGCCATCTTACAGGTGCTGGCGTTATTGTCGGGTCTCGACATTGAACGGCGCGAACCGCAGCGGCGCGCCGATTTCCGTTTTTCGACGAAATGACCTTCTCTCGCGAGGTGCAATCATGAAAAATCTCGGCGCTCTTGTAGTCTGCGTCTGCAGCTTGACGACGCTGGCCTTCCTCGGCTGCGGCGACAAACTGGATCCGGCGCCGGCGGGGGGAGATATTGATACTTCCAATGGTTCGACTTACTGCTATCCCGTCAAGCAGATCCTGGAAAATTATTGCACCCGCTGCCATGCCTCGGCGCTGACGGGAGGCAGCCGCAATAACGCGCCGACGAACGTGAACTTCGACACCTATGAGGCGGCGGCGGCCAGCGCCGAGCGCGCCAACGGCCGCATTCAGGACGGCACGATGCCGCCGGGCGGAGGGGTGTCGCAAGAAGAGAAAGACGCCTTCCAGCAATGGGTGGACGAAGGCTTGCCCGAAGACTGCCCGGCGGGCGTGGACGGAGACGGCGACGCCGTCGCACTCACCTGCGTCAGTGGCCGGTATTACACGGGCGAAGAGAGCGCAACGATGCGACCGGGTGAAAATTGCATCGCTTGTCACGCACGAGAGGGTGAAGGCCCCGTTTTCGAGCTGGCCGGGACAGTCATGGGGGCTTTCCACGACGAAGACCGCTGTGTCGGCGTCTCCGGCGTGACGGTGGAAATTACAGGCGACGACGGAAATAAGACGACACTGGTTTCAAACAGCTCCGGCAATTTCTTCTATCCTCCGGATGATGATAGACGGCTGGCGGCGATCGCCGCCATCAAAACGCCTTACACTGTCGCACTTAAAATGGGCGGGAAAGAACGGCGGATGAGCACCGCACAGACGAACCGGAACTGCATGGACTGCCATACGGCGCTTGGAACGAACGACGCGCCGGGGCGGATCGTCGCCCCCGAATGAGAGCCGGACCGGAAAGACGTTTTCATTAAAGCAGGGGAGAACGCGCATGAAACATGCACGTCGTTGCCGGGTTCGCCAGTTTTTGGGATTTGTGATTTGCGCGGCGTCGATCGCCGTCGCCGCGCCGGGATGGGCGCAGGAAGCGGCCCCCGCCCCTTCGCCGGTTCCAGAGGCCGCCCAGCCGGCGGAGCCCGTCGCCCCGGCAGCGGAGACCGTTCCCGAGGCCGCGCCGCCGGCGGAGCCTGCGCCCGCCGCCGAGGAGGTGGAGGAGATTGAGGAGATCACCGACATCAGCGAAGTCACGCAGGCCCCGTCATGGGACCCCCAATCCTGGTCCGATCCCGTCGCCTTCCCCGCCATCGATCGCGGCGTCAACATCCTCACGGCGCGGACGCTCAAGCCGCTGTCGCTGATGCTTGTCATCGACCACCGCGCCAGCCAGCCGTTCACCGACAACACCTGGCGCGACTTCTTCGGTCTGGACGCAGGCTCCATGAAAATCGGCCTGGGGTTGCGTTTCGGCATCGTCGATGGATTGGATGTCGGCATCTACCGCCTCAACGGCACGGCCGAACCGTTCGACTCCTACGAACTCGATTTGCGCTGGTGCTTCCTGAAGCAGGCCGATCACTGGCTGGACATGGCGGTGCGCGGCGGCGCGACCTGGTTCTATCAGCCGGACGTCGCCGATGCGGCGGGCGGCTACGGCGAACTGATGATCGATCACGAATTCTTCGACCGCCTGCTGATTTGCGCCGTGGCGCAGTTTCACAGCGATTCGTCGTGGAACACGAAGACCGCCGCCGACAAGGATTGGTCTTTGGCGGCGGGCGGCGTGGTGGAGATCCGCATTCTCGATTTCCTCGCCTGGAACGCCGAGGTTCTCGCGCCGGTGGCCGGCTATACGGCCGACTATCCCGGCTGGTCCTCGTCGGTGAAGTTCATCACCAACAAGCACATCTTCTCGCTGGTGCTGGCCAACACGAATTACATCAACGCCGACGGCATCGTCGCCGGCTCGGACCGCGACTTCTCAGAGCTCATCATCGGCTTCAACATCATCCGGGAATTTACGTTTTGAGTAACCGAGACTGGACAAGCTCCGTATGCTAAGATGGACAAACGCCAACGACTGACAAGCGAGGTAACGCCATGAGTCTGACCCGTCGCGTGTTTTTGAAGCTCTCGGCCGCCGCGACGGCCGCCCTCGCGCTCTTCCCCCGCGCCGCACTCGCCGCGAAGAAAAAAATGGCCGTGCCTCTCGCCAAGGTGGAAAAGCTGAAAGCGGTGGACGGCTGGGCCGTGCTGCAGATCAAGGACAAGAAGGTGCTCTTCATCCGCGAGTCGGAAACGAAAGTCAACGCCGTCTCGGCCGAATGCACGCACCAGAAATGCCAGGTAGCCTACAATCCGGCCACAAAGAGGATCGAATGCGCCTGCCATGGCTCGAAGTTCACGCCGGCGGGGCAGGTGCTCAACGGCCCGGCGACGGTGAGTCTGCCGAACTACAATGCCGCCCTCGACGGCGAACGGATCATCATCGAAATGGAGGAGTGACCATGACCGCCGCCCGCGCCTTCGGCCTCTGGCTGGCCGCGTTCGTCCTCTTCATCGCCGCGGGCGCGCTGGCCCAAGCGCCGGCCCCGCCGCCGGCCGCGGTATTTCCGTCGCCCGCCGACGCCGCGCCCGCCGCGCCGCCGGCGAACGATGGGGCGGTCCTCCCCGCCGCGCAGCCGGCGGGCGATGCCGCCGCCGCTCCCGCCGGGTCGCCGGCAGGAACGCCGACCGTTACCCAGGCCCCCGACGCCATAGGCGGGCCCGCCATCGCGCCTGGTCAAAAATCGGCGGATATGGCGCCCGCCGTGGAGGAAATAGAGGAGGTCGTCGAAGTCCAGGAAGTGAAGGATGTGGGCCGGGCCGGGCCGGGGCCGAAGAATTTCTTCGACCTTCTCGGAAGGCTGCATCCGCCGATCGTCCATTTCCCGGTGGCGTGGCTGCTGCTTCTGGCGTTGATCGACGCCGCGACTTTCCTTTTTGCTCGTCCCTGGACGACGGGCGGTTATTACCTTGGCTTTCTCGCCTTGCTGAGCTTCATCCCCGCCGCCGTGACCGGCTTTCTGCGTTACAACGCCTTGGGTCTGGCGGGCGACGCGCACGAACTTGCCGAAACCCATCGCAATATCGTGCTCACGGCTTTCGCGCTTCTGCTGGTGGCCGTGATCTTGCGCGCGCGGAAGAAAAACCGGCTGGACGGCGCGGCGCGCTGGGTCTACCTGGCGCTCGTCTTCGCCGCTACGCTCGCTGTCTCGCTGGGCGGTCATTTGGGTGGAAAACTGGTGTTCGGAGCGGAATTCCTGCCGTTCTAGGCAGCTTCGACACAAACACGGGCGAGCCGCCTGCGCCGTTGACGGCGATATGATAAGATCCTCCGGACGTATCCACTTTTTGCACCGGGAGAAAAAGATGATCTTTCGTCCTGCTCTGTTTGCTTTCCTTGGGTTGTCCCTGTCATTCATTGTCGCCTGTTCGTCGTCCTCCTCGCCGAGTGAATCGGGCGACACCGACCTCGATGCCGATCCCGATCTGGCCGACGGCGATCAGGAACGCGAGGATTCCGGCGATGCAGACGAAACCGGCGACGGCGACGCCGAACCGGAGGGCCTCGCTTGCGATGAGCCGTGGCCGATTCCGTCCGGTGCTTGGACGCCGGCTGCGCCGTATGTTGATGCCGCCTATCTGCAAGAAAGCGCCGAACTGATCGAAAGCGAACCTCTCAATCAGGGTGTACGCGCCCTGGCGCGGCTGTCCACGGGTCGTCTGCTCGCCGCCACGCCCGGCGGACTGGTCGCCTTCGACGAACGCTTGGCGAACCCGGCTCGCGTGGAATCCTGGCCGAGCACGGAATATCTCGATTTGCGCGTCGGACCCGAGGCCCGGGTGATCGCCCTTACGACAGACGCGCTGCTGATCGGGACAATAGAAGAAGCGCCGCAGTCTCTTCCTCTGCCGCTCGACAATCCGCGCCGTTTCCGGGATTCGGGCGGAGTGTTCTGGCTGATCGGCGCTTCGGAGGCGGTCAGCCTCGACCCGGACGGAAACGCGGACGTTCGCTACGGCCCTTACGAGGGGCTGGCCATCAACGACCTCTGCCGTTTCGATGCCGACAGACTCTTTGTCGCTACCGCCAACGGCGTGAAAACGATCGACACGTCAAGCGGCGAGCTGGGCGAACTTATCGCGCTCGAAGCGCTGCCGTCGCCGGAGACGACCGGCGTCGTCTGTCCCGATGCGGAACCGAGGCAAGCCTGGTTCGGCACGCGCGCCGGTTTGGCCCGTTACCGAGACGGAGCGGTCGAGGTCGCGCCCGGCGCGCCCTATCTCGACATGGCGGGCGTCGAGGCGTTGTCGGACGGCCGCCTCGCGCTGCCAAGCGACAAGGGGTTGATGACCTACGCTCCGGCCACGGCGGCCTGGGACTACTATCACTCGCGCTATTGGATCCCCGGCGAGACGGTGCGCGACGCGCTTGTGTCCGGCGAGATGCTTGTCATCGCCGCCGACGCGGGGCTCGGGCTCATTGCCGCCGAAGCGATGACGCTGGAGCAGAAAGCGGCGATTCTCGACGAGGCGATGTACGCGCGCCACAACCGCTTCGGCTACTTTTCCGGGTGTAGCCTCGGCGCGCCCGGCGATCTCACGCAGGTCCAAAACCACGACGACGACAACGACGGCGAATGGACGGCCCTTTACGTCGCCGCGCAATCCCTGCGCTACGCCGTCACCGGCAGCGCCGAGGCGCGCGCCCGCGCGGCGGAGGCGGCGGACGCCATGCTGCGCCTGCACGCCGTCACCGGCATCCCCGGCCTCATGGCCCGCTCGGTGGTCGAACCGGAGCAGTGCCCGGCGAAGCAGGCCGCCGGCAGCGGCGAATGGCATTTGAGCGCGGACGGGCAATGGTGCTGGAAGGGCGACACCTCCAGCGACGAATATGTGGGCCATATTTTCGGGCTGTCGATCTACTACGATCTGGCGGCGGACGAAACCGACCGCGCCCGCGTCCGCGACGCCTTCGTCGCCCTGCACGACGGCTTGATGGCGAACGGCTGGACGATGAACGACGTCGATGGGCAGCCCACGATGCACGGCCATTTCGAGCCGGACTTCATGCACGTCGTCGGCCCCTTCGGCGACGCCGGCCTCAACTCGGCGATGATTTTAGGCGGTCTGCTCGCCACCTACGCGATGAGCGGCGAGCCGCGCTTCATGGACGCCTTTGAGTATCTGGCCTTCGAGGAAGGTTATGCCGAGTACGTGCGCAAGATCGAGCAGATCAACATCAAAGTGCGGATCAACCACGACTCGGAGGAGATGTCGTTTCTCGCCATGACGAGCCTGATCCGCTACGAAACCGACCCCTGCCGCATGGCGATCTGGCAGGAAGGGCTGGCCTATCTCTGGGAGGTGCAGCGCCCTGAGCGCGACCCCGAATTCAACATGCTCTATGCCTGGATGGCGCGCGACGAGGCGAACGATCTGGAAAACTCCGTGCGGACGCTCAAGGAATGGTATCTGCACGGCGTCGAGTGGGGCGTGACGAACAGCCACCGCGCCGACTACACGCTCGACCCCAAGCCCGACCGCTTCGGCGAGGCGCAGTCCTTGGAGGTGTTTCCCTACGACCAGAAGCAGGTCATGCGCTGGGCGGAGAATCCCTACCGCCTCGACCGCGACGGCAATGGCCGCTACGAGCAGATGCTCACCCCCTGGCTCTTGCCGTACTGGATGGGGAGGTACTTGGGTTTGATCACGCCGACGATATAAGGCGACGCCAGAGCGTTGAGAAAACAGAGCCCGAGATGATGCTGCGAGTCGTATCAGTTTCACGTAGGCGACGCGGCTGAATAGGGGATGCGACAACATTGCACAATTGATTTAAGAAGTGTCAATAAAAGGGGAGGTGAAAACAATGTGTAGTTCAGGAACAGAAGAATTGATTGAGATTCGTTCAGTAACTAATTTGTTGTCTCTTTCTTCCAAGCCTGCCACAAGGTATTATTTTAGAGGCCTTCCATGTGCGAACTACGAGTTAATACCCAAACTACTTCGTGAAGAATTTTTGGGGCCTCTTTCGAAGCTGTATTGTGAAAGCGAGCCAGTTAAGCTCCAAGCTTTGCTGTTGCAGCGATTTGTCAGATATGCATCGTCCTATTATCGAGACGGCACACTGGGAACATTGAGAGACAATTTCAGCGAGTGGTTATGTGTTGCCCAGCACAATGGATTGCCTACTTTGCTCCTGGATTGGACTCTTAATCCACTTGTCGGTTTGTATTTTGCTGTGAGTAAATGTGATGATAAAGATGGGTGTGTTTGGTGTATGGAATTGAAGAATCCGAGTGATCGTCAGTTGACGACGGTGCATCTTGAAGAGAAAAAGGAACTAAGAGAAGATTACAGCGCCCCGTGCCTGGTAATTCCTCGGCCATTTAATCGGAGAATAGAAGCGCAGGCGGGACGTTTCACCTATTCCACATGTAGAGACGCGTTAGACAAAATTTGTAGCAAAGATCCGTACGCAGACAAAAGGGTACCGTGGAGAAGAATGATAAAATGGGTCGTTCCTGCAAATGAGGCAAACAAGAAAAAGATTTTAGAGGAACTCGGCCTATGCCAGATTCACGATGGGACTGTGTTTGCCGATCTGGATGGATTTGCCAGATATTTGGCGGGGGGAGGGCTGTAGAATCAGAACGGTAGAAGGAACCACTCGCAAAATGAACCAGGAAACGGCCATGAAGGGACGCAAAAGCGCGCGGGAGAAAGGGCGCGGAAGGTTTCACGAGGCTAATTTGCAGTTGTCATAGTTGCTCATGTCCCCCCGCCGCGCTCGGCATACCACTGGGCGTAGAAATTCTGGTATTCGCCGGAGAGGATGTGCCGCCACCACGGTTCGTGGTCGGCGTACCAGCGGAACACCTCCGGCAAGGCCGCTTCGATGCTCGTCGTCGGGGCGAAGCCGAGTTCGCGCGCCGCCTTGGCGTAGTCGATGGCGTAGCGGCGGTCGTGGCCGGGGCGGTCCTTGACGAACTGAATCAGCGCGTCCGATCGCCCGGCCAGTTCGCAGATGCGCCTGGCGATCTCCAGGTTGGTCCGCTCGCAGTCCCCTCCGAAGTTGTAGGTTTCGCCGGCTTTGCCGCGCTCGACAATCAGGGCCAGGCCCAAACAGTGGTCGCGGACGTGGATCCAGTCGCGGACATTCAGCCCGTCGCCGTAAAGCGGCAGCGGCTTGCCCTCCATCGCCCGCAGGATGAACAGCGGGATGAACTTCTCCGGGAACTGATAGGGGCCGTAGTTGTTCGAGCCGTGCGTGATGACGACCGGGAAACCGAAAGTTTTATAGTAGGCGAGGGCCAATAGATCGCTTGCCGCTTTGGAAGCGGAGTAGGGATTGCCGGGGGCGTAGGGCGTTTCCTCGCTGAAGCGGCCCGTGGAGCCCAGCGAACCGTAAACCTCGTCCGTCGAGACGTGTACGAACAGCCGCACCCCCGCCTCGCGCGCGGCGTCGAAAAGCACCTGCGAGCCGACGACGTTGGTCGTCACGAACACCTGCGGCCCGACGATGGAGCGATCGACGAAGCTCTCGGCGGCGAAGTGGACGACGACCTCGCCGCCGTCCATCGCTCGACGCACGGCTTCCGCATCCTCGATCCGCCCCTTGACGAAGCGGTAGCCGCGGCGGTCGTTCAGATCGGAAAGGTTTTCCAGGTTGCCGGCGTAGGTGAGGGCGTCGAAGACGACGAGTTCGTCCGCCGGGTGGCGGTCGAGCCAAAATTGCACGAAATTGGAGCCGATGAAGCCGGCGCCGCCGGTGACCAAGAGCCGCATAACGAACCTCTCGCGCCGTGTCTGCGTGGCCCTACTGTAGCGGAACGACAGCGCTTTCGCCATGAAAAACCAGCGACAATCAGGCTTGTGCAGCGAGTTTGGCCGATTTTGCACGTCGGATAAAAGCCTTGTTTCGGTCCTCCAAGTATGCTAAATCTCGTACGATTATGCTTCGGATGGGTACGGCGGGGCAAAAATGGCGGTATTCTGCCGCCGAGGGAATGTCATTTTCATGCTGCATGCAGTGCTGCAACAAGTCGATAAACCGGGGCGCTACCTCGGTTGCGAAGTCAACGCCGTCATCAAACGGAAAGAAGACGTCCGCCTCCGCGTTTGCCTGGCCTTCCCCGACGTCTACGAGGTCGGCTTCAGCCATCTCGGGTTGAAAGTCCTCTATCAGATTCTCAACGATCGTCCGGAGTTCTGGGCCGAACGGGTCTATGCGCCGTGGCTGGACATGGCCGGGGCCTTGCGCGCCCATGGCCTGCCGCTCTTCGCCCTGGAATCCAAGGACCCCTTGACGTCCTTCGACTGGATCGGCTTTTCGCTGCAATACGAGCTGTGCGCCGCGCAGGTGCTGGCCATGCTCGATCTGGCCGGCATCCCGCTTCGCGCCCAGGATCGGACGGACGCGCATCCGCTCGTCATCGGCGGCGGCCCCAACGCCGCCAATCCCGAACCTCTGGCCGATTTCTTCGACGCGTTCTTTCTCGGCGAGGCCGAGGAGGCGGTGTTGGAGGTCTGCGACGCGGTCGCCGCCGCGAAGGCGCGCGGCCTTGGCCGGCGCGAAACGCTTCTGGAACTGGCGAAAATCGAGGGCGTGTACGTCCCGGCGTTTTTCGCCGTGGAAACGGACGCCGAGGGCCGGCTGCTCGCCGTCCGGCCGACGGTGGAAGGCCTGCCGCTTCCGCGACGGCGGATCGTTGCCGACCTCGATGGCGTCTCCGCCGTCAGCAAGCCGCTTGTCCCGGTGATCGAGCCGGTGCACGATCGCGTCGCCGTGGAGATCCAGCGCGGCTGCACGCGCGGCTGCCGCTTCTGCCAGGCGGGCATGCTCTATCGCCCCGCGCGCCAGCGCTCGCCCCAGGCGATTCTGCAGTCGGCGCGCGACGGCCTTGCCGCCACGGGCCACGATACGCTCGGGCTCCTGTCGCTCTCGGCTTCCGACTACCACTGCCTGGAACCCCTGGCGGCGGCGCTCTACGCCGAGCACGGCGTCGGCGAAGTATCCCTGCAACTGCCTTCGCTGCGCGTCGAAACCTTGAATTCGGAGTTGGCGGAGCGCCTGAACCAGGGCCATAAAACCGCCTTCACGCTCGCGCCGGAGACGGCCTCCGACAGGCTGCGGCGCGTCATCAACAAGGGCAACAGCGAGGAGGACCTGCTGGCGGCGGCGCGCACGGTCTTTGCCGCCGGCTGGAAGCACCTCAAGCTCTATTTCATGATCGGCCTGCCCACCGAAACGGACGACGACGTGCTGGCGATCATCGAGCTGGCCCGCCGCGTGCGCGACATCGGCCGCGACGTGCGGCGCGGCGCGGAAGTGACGATCGCCGTCGGCACGTTCGTGCCTAAGCCGCATACGCCGTTCCAGTGGCATCGCATGGCCTCGGCCGACGACATCGAGCGCAGGCTGAAATTGCTGAAGGAAGGCATGATTCGCTACAAGCTCTCCTTCAAGTGGCATGAAGCGAAAAGCTCGTTGCTGGAGGGGGCGCTGGCGCGAGGCGATCGGCGGCTCGGCCGCGTCATCGAGATCGCCTATCGCCTGGGCGCGCGTTTCGACGCCTGGACGGAGCAGTTGAACCTCGACCGCTGGCGGCAGGCGTTCGCCGAGTGCGGCCTCGATTTTGAAAGCTACCTCGGCCGCGAGTTCGGCCAAGACGACGTCCTGCCCTGGTCGCATCTCGATTACCGCGTCGAGCCGGCTTTTCTCTGGCAGGAATACGAAAACGCCCTGGCGGAGGTCGCCCGGACCGACTGCGCCTACTCCCGCTGCCACGATTGCGGCGTCTGCGATCATCAGACGATACGCCGGGAGCTATTTGCGCCGCCGGGAGAGAAAACCGCGCCGCATGTGGCGACAGGCGAGACGCCGCCGGTTCTGTCCGCCCGTCCGCCCATGCCGACGGGGGCGCGCGTCGTCCGCTTCCAGTACGCAAAGCAGGATTACGCCGTTTTTCTCGGCCACCTGGACGTCATGAGTCAGGTGGCCCGCGCCTTTCGTCGGGCGGGAATTCGGCTGAAAATGTCGGAGGGCTTCCGACCCAAGCCGCGAATCGCCTTCAGTCAGGCGTTGCCTCTGGGTGCGGCTTCGACGATCGAGTTTTTCGACGCCGAGCTTTTCGACCCCGCGCCCGTGCCGGCGCTTGTGGCGCGGCTCAACCGCGCCTTGCCGCACGGGCTGACGGTTCTCGACGGGCGGCAGATCGCCGCCGCGACGCCGTCCTTGTCGGAGAGCATCGTCGCCAACGTCTGGCGCATCTCGCTTGGCGGAACGCGTACGCCCGAACAGGCGACGGCCGCCGTCGCCGCTTTCGGCGAAGCCGCGTCCGTGGAAGTGACGCGGCCGATGAAGAACGGCGAGAAACGGCTCGATTTGAAGCTTTGGATCGAAGCGCTCGACGATCTTGGAGAAGGCGCGGTGCAATGCGCGGTGCGCGCCTCGGCGGAAGGCTCGCTGAAACCCGCCGAGATTCTCTCCGGCGTCTTCGGTCTCGACGACGCGGAACGGCGCAAGGTCCGCATCGAAAAGGTCGCGGTCCGTTTCGCGCCCCCCAAAACCATCCACAATGGAATATCGGGAAAAATGCAGAATCCCACGAAATACACGGATAAATTGAAGGAGAAGGCGCATGGGGCAAAAACTGATCATCAACGCCACCCCCCACGAGACACGGGTGGCGTTGGTGGAAAACGGGGCGACCGTCGAGCTGTATATCGAAAGGAAACGGGATAGAGGCTACGTCGGCGACATCTTTTTAGGCAAGGTGATCCGCGTCCTGCCGGGCATGCAAGCGGCGTTCGTCGATGTGGGCCTGGAGAAGGCCGCCTTTCTCTACGTTTCCGACATCTTCATTCCCGGCCAGGACGTCACCAGCCTGGTGGACAAGGAAAGCAAGGATACCGAGGAGGAGCACAGCGAGCACGGCGAGGATTTCAGCGAGGAGGGCGAACCCGAACCGGCCGCCCCGCCGGCGCGCGGCCAGGTGGGGCAGATCGAAGAACTTCTCAAGGAGGGTCAGGAACTTCTCGTTCAGGTGGCCAAGGATCCGATCGGGACCAAGGGCTGCCGCATCACCACGCACGTTTCGCTGCCCGGCCGCTATCTCGTCTATATGCCGTACATCGATCACGTCGGCATCTCCCGCCGCATCGTCGATGAAAAGGAACGGGCCCGGCTGCGCGAACTGGTGGAGAAGATCCGCCGGCCCGGCTCGGGCTTCATCGTCCGCACCGTCGCCGAGGGCGTCAACGAGAAGAAGCTCAAGGCCGACATGACCCTGCTGATGAACCTCTGGAAGCGCATTCAATATCGCCGCAGCAAAGAACGCGCCCCGATCGTCCTCCATTACGACATGGACCTCGTGCGCCGCGCCGCGCGCGATCTGATCACCAGCGACGTCGAGTCCCTGGCGATCGACGACCGCAAGCAGTTCGAGGAAATCCGCCGCTTCATCAAAACCAACCTGCCCAACTTCAAGAGCAACGTCGAACTCTACGAGGGTCCGGAGCCGATCTTCGACCACTTCGGCATCGAGATGGACATCAACCGCGCCCTGGGCCGCAAGGTGTGGCTGAAATCGGGCGGCTACATCATCATCGATCAGGCGGAGGCTCTCACCGCGATCGACGTCAATACCGGCCGTTACGTGGGCAAGCGCAATCTTGAGGAGACGATCCTCAAGACCAACCTCGAAGCGGTGCGCGAAATCGCCTATCAGCTTCGGTTGCGCAACATCGGCGGCATCATCATCATCGATTTCATCGACATGGAACGCGAGGTGCATCGGGAGAAGGTGTACAACGCCCTGGAAGAGGCATTGCGCGACGACCGGGCCAAGACCAACATCCTGAAGATTTCCGAATTCGGCCTCGTCGAGATGACCCGCAAACGCATCCGCGAAAGCCTCGGCCGGACGCTCTGCGAACCCTGCTTCTACTGCGACGGCAAGGGCTATCTGAAATCGAAAACCACCATTTGTTACGAGATTTTCCGCGAGGTGAAGCGCGAGATCCAGAACATCCGCGGGCCGGTGGTGACGGTGAACTGCCATCCCGAGATTTACGATATGCTGGTCGATGAAGAAGCGGCCCTGATCGCCATGATCGAGCGGCAGTACAAGAAAAAAATCCAGCTGCGCGCCATCAGCTATTTCCACATGGAACAATATGAGGTGATCGAACGCAGCGGGACGCAACCGGCCGCGCCGGGCCCGGCCAAGCCGCCCGGTCCGCCGGGACGCAAGCCGCATCCGCCGGAAAAGCCCGGCGACCGTTTCAGCGAGCGCTACGCCCAGCGCCCGCCGGAGCGGGGGACGGACCGGAGCGGCGAAAAGCCGGTTGACAAAGGCGAAGACAAGCCGGAAAATCGTCCCGCCAACGAATAATTTTCGCCGTTCGGCCGCCTCGGGGCGATCGGAGGGCCAGTCGAACGGCGGCTTTACCCCTTGGAAAGCGGTCTTTTTTGGCTTGCGGCGGGATGGCAGTTTGGCTATACTCGCCTCCGCTTGGAGGGGGCGGCGGAATCGCGGTTAATGACGCGGCGGGGTACGCACCGTTTGAGGCGAAGGCCGGACGGAAGGCGTTTACATGGTCGCGTACGGATGTTTGGCATTGCGGCGTGTGATAACCGTTTGATCGACTCGGAGCAAAGGAGGATCTGGCGATGAAGAAAATGATTTTGTTGGCGGCGGCGGTGGCCTTGATGGGCCTCGGCTTCGCAGGCTGCGGCGAAAACCCCTGCGAGCCTGTCTACAAAGATTACCATGTGTGGAAAGTTCCGCCCAAGGACATGGACGGCGCGAAGCAGGTGCTCGGCAAGTTCGTGACGGAGGACTGCTCGGGCGTGCATGTGGAGTGGGTGTGGAAGACGCCGCAGGATGAGGGCCTCGCCTGCCGTCAGTACACCGGCACCAAGCAGCTCAACACGATCCTCGGCAAGGCGGTCGGCGACACGGTGGAAAGCGCCATCAAGGACATCGCCGGCGTCGATACCAACGAGGACCAGGACAATTACTCCCGCATGGCGGCGGAAGTGGTCGAGGAGTGCGGCGTTCAGCGTTCGGCCCTGGCGCTCAAAACCGACCCCGAAGTCTGCGAAGAGGGTTCCGACCGCGCCGACGATTTCGAGCCGTGGTGGTTCGTGCGCCGCGTCTATCGGATGAGTTGGAGAAACTCGATCAAGGAGATGAAGGCCGAGGACATGGCCAAAATCGCCGCCAAGGCGGGCGAGATCGAGGCGCTTCTTCCCGGCCTGAAGCTCGACGTGAGCGAAGAAGCCCAGGCGAAGGGCATCATGGTCATGGATTGGCAGGACGTGTGGGCGGCCTATCGGCATGAAGAGATCGCCGAGGGCCGTTGCTTCCATTACGCGCCGTTCTCCAAGAAGGCCGAATAAGAACGAATCGGCTGATCGTGCAAACGAGAAAGGCCGCCCGAATGGGCGGCCTTTTTGTTGCTGCGGATCGTGCGGGATAGCGTCGCCATCACCCGCCGAGCTTGCGGCGCAGGAAAGCCATCTTTTCCGCCCGGCCCTCCTTGAGGTACTTGAGCACCGTCTCCTCCATTTTCCTGCCGACCAGCGGAATGGGGATGTCCACGTTGATCTCGTCGGTGAACAGGCACTTGCCCTCGCCCTGCGGAGCGATCTTCGTATTGCCCCACACCTTCGATTTGGCCGCCAAGCCTTCGGCGGTCCGCGTCCATGTGGACATGGAGTTGACCAGATCCCAGTTGAAGGTCATATGCGCCTTCACCGTGCCCACCGGCAGGGGTTCTTCGAGATCGATGAGCATCACGGCTTTTTTGTCGTTGCGATCCTTCAGCGTGACCTTGGGGTTGAGGCCCCGCTGGACGACCGTCCATTCCTCGATGAATTTCGGATCGAGCATTTTTTCCAATACCGTCGCTGCGGAAAAGGGCAGCTCATCCTTGAATTCCAGCTTCAGCGCCATGACGTGCCTCCTGTTCGTCGTACGGATGATGAGCGGAATTATATCAGGGTAGATGCCGCGCGCAACGGGATTCGGCTTATCGGCCTCAGCCGCGCCGTTGCTTGCGCCGCGCGCCTTTCAAGGTCGGCAGGCGATCCACCGCGCGCTCGCGGCGCGGCCGCACGGGCCGGCCCGAGGAGCCGTCGCGCGTCGGAGCGAGCGACGCTTCGCGCCGGCGGGCCTGCGCCTCCCGGATTTGCGCCGGATCGACGGCCAGCCAGGCGCGCGCCGCATGCAGCCGCACGTCGCGCATGAACTGGCCGAAGAGCTGCCCCGCTTCCTTGCGGAACTCGATGAACGGATCGAGGCTGGCGTAGCCGCGCAGGCCGATGCCGGTCTCGACGCGCTCCAGGTCGGTCAAAAACTGCGTCCACAAGTGGTCGATGGTGTCCAGCAGGGTGCGCCGCTCCCAGCCGGCGATCGGCTCGTCCATGCCAAGGCCGAAGCGGGCCCGGTAGCGCTCGACCAGCAACGTGTGGGCGCGGTCCGCGTCGAAGATGGTCGTTCCTTCGTCGAGGGCCCGGCCGAACAATTGCGCCAGCGCCAGACGCCAGAGCGCGTCCTGGGTGGGCGGCGGGCCGGCGTCCGCCTCGTCGCGCGGCGCGCGGCGAAGCTCGTCGTACACGGCGTCGAGCGCGTCGGCGGCCAACTCCTCGGCCTCGCCGCGCCAGGCGTCGAGATCGCCTTGCTCCAAGAGCGAACGCCGCCAGTTCCAGATGGAGGTTCGGCGCTCGGCGACCACGGTGTCGAACTTGAAGACGTCCACCCGAATGGCGTAATTCTCGATTTCCACTTTCTTGCGCAGTTCTTTGAGAGCCGACCCGACGCGCGGGTTCTCAACCGGCTCGTCGTCGGGGTGGTTTTCCAACAAACGCCGCAGTTCTGGAAGCGTCCGCTCGCGGCCGAACTTCTGATACACGGGGTCGTCGAGCGAGACGAAGTAGATCGAACTGCCCGGATCGCCCTGGCGGCCGGAGCGGCCGCGCAACTGGTTGTCGATGCGCACCGATTCGTGTTCGCCCGTGCCGATGACATAGAGCCCGCCGGCCTCGGCGATGGCGTCGTGTTCCTCGGCGCATTGGCGCTTGGCGCGGGCGAGCGCCTCGGCGTGCGCCGGCGAGCTAGGCGCGGTCTCGCGCGCCGCCAGCGCCTCCGGATTGCCGCCGAGCATGATGTCCGTGCCGCGTCCGGCCATGTTGGTGCTGATTGTCACCGCGCCCCGCGCGCCGGCCAGCACGACGATCTCCGCCTCGCGGGCGTGCTGTTTGGCGTTGAGTACGTGGTGCGGCACGCCGCGCCGGGACAGGAGCGCCGAGAGCCGCTCCGACTCCGCCACGGAGACGGAGCCGACGAGCACCGGCCGGCCGGCCTCGTGCGCCTCGACGACTTCCTCGACGACGGCGTTGTGCTTGGCCTCCAGCGTTTTGAAAACGATCCGCTCGTAATCCTTGCGGACCATCGGCCGGTGCGTCGGTAGGCGGACCACTTTCCGGCCGTAGATTTTGGCGAATTCCTCGCGCTCCGACCAGGCTGTGCCGGTCATCCCCGCGAGGGTGCGATAGCCGAGGAAGTAATGCTGGTAGCTCGTCTTGGCGAGCGTCACATCCTCCGTCTGGATCGGCACGCCTTCCTTGGCTTCCAGGGCCTGATGGAGGCCGTCGGAAAACCGCTTGTCCTCGGAGACGCGCCCGGTGTGCTCATCGACGATGAACACCCGTCCGTCCTCGACGATGTATTCCACGTCGCGTCCGAATACGGCGTGCGCCTGCAGCGACTGGTGGACGGCGTGCATCCACGGCAGGTTGTCGGGGTGCGACAGCGAGCCGACGCCGAGCGAACGCTCGACCCGCGTCAGCCCTTCGTCGGTGAGCGCGGCGGTTCGCGTCTTGCGGTCGGCCTGATAATCCGGGCCTTCCTTCAAGGTGCGGGTGATGCGATCGACCGTCTTGAAGATGCCCTTGTCTTCCTCGCCCTTGCCGGAAATGATCAGCGGCGTCTGCGCCTCGTCGATCAAGAGCAGGTCCACTTCATCGACGATGGCGTAATGCTGGCCGCGATGGACGACGTCGTCGAGCGAGTAGGCGAGGTTGTCGCGCAACAGATCGAAGACAAGCTCGGAGTTCGTGCCGTAGGTGACGTCGCAGGCGTAGGCCGCCTTGCGGGCGCGCCCTTCCTCGTAAGGCGAGTCGCCCATCCGCTCCTGGATGCAGCCGACGGAGAGGCCGAGGAACGCGTACACCGCTCCCATCCAGTCGGCGTCGCGGCGGGCGAGATAGTCGTTGACGGTGACGACGTGCACGCCCTGACCAGCAAGGGCGTGCAGGCAGGCGGGAAGCGTGGCGACCAGCGTCTTGCCCTCGCCGGTTTTCATCTCCACGATCCGTCCCTTGGCGAGTTGCACGCCGCCCAGGATCTGAACGTCGAAAGGCTCCAGTCCGATCGTCCGCCGCGCCGCTTCGCGCACGGCGGCGAAAGCCTCCGGCATGAGCGAGAAGAGGCGTTCGCCTTTTTCCAAACGCGCCTTGAACTCGCCGGTTTTGGCCCGCAGCGCGGCGTCGGACAAGGCGCGCGTTTCCTCCCGGCGCGCGTTGACGCGCCCGAGCACGGCTTTCGCCGACGGTTCCGTGAGCCAGTCGATCACCTCGCGCCACATGTCGCTTTGCCCTTTCCTCGAAGTCGCGCCGGCGCCTTCCCCCGCCGGCGTCGCTACGATAACATAAGACAAACGAGAGCCGCCGCTTATTCGAGTTAAAGCGCGGTTGCCCGTCGAAACGGACTTGACTTGTGTTTCGGAGCGACGCTAAGGTGCGCCGAGTTGGTTTGACGCGAATGGCAACTTCGGAATGAGCAAACGGGAGCGCATATGAGGCACAAATTCCTTTTCCCAGTGGCGTGGATTCTGGTTGCGTTCGTAGCGGGATTTTACGGCTGCGGAGAGGAGGCGTCGTCGCCGACGGACGGTGATGCAAGCACGGACGGCGACAGCGGCAACCAACCGGATGGCGACGCCGACGGCGACAGCCAGCCGGACGGCGACCTCGACGGCGAGCCGGCGGGCCTGTCGCGCCTGTCCGCCGACGGAACGCGCCTGGTCGATGAAAATGGCGAAACCGTCGTGCTTAAAGGCGTCAATCTCGGCGGCTGGACCTACCAGGAGACCTGGTTGACGGCGATGGATTACTCGCTTCAATCCCGCGTCTATGCGCTCGGTGTCCAACTAGGCTACGAGACAGAAATTACGGAAACTTTGCAGGAGGTGGGGCCGCAACGTCTCACCGGCATGACGGTCGTCTCCGACGAACAGGAATGGCTGGAGATGGTGGAAACGGCGCTGGCCGCGCGCCTCGGCGAAGGCGAGGCGGCCGAGTTCATGACCGAATTGCAGGCGTTTCTCCCCGACGTCAACGACGATTCCGACAAACCTTTCTACGAACTTCTGGAGAACCGCTTTGGGATCGAGGCGCGCGACGAACTTGTGGACGCCTTCCTCCGCGCCTGGATCGGCGAGGGCGACATCCAGTGGCTGGCCGAGCAGGGTTTCAATCTCGTGCGCGTGCCGATCGGTTATCGCGTCCTCACGTCCGATTCTCACCTCGGCCTGCCGACGACGCTCACCTGGAACGAACGGAGCTTCGATCGGCTCAACGACCTGTTGGACTGGTGCGAGAAATTCGGCGTTTACGCCGTCATCGACATCCAGGAATGTCCGGGCGGCCAGAACGACTACTCCGGTCCGGCGCTGCTGTACGAAGGCGAGCAGGCGGAAGCCATGCAGGCCCTGACCGTCCAGCTCTGGGAGGAGTTGTCCGACCGCTTCAAGGACCGCAACAGCGTCGCGGCCTACAGCCTGCTGGCGGAACCGATGAGCGCGCCATCGTCGGACGCCCGCGACGCGATGTACGACAAGCTGGTGAAGGCGATCCGCGCGCGGGGCGACGACCACCTGCTTGTGATCCACGACGGTTTCAAGGGCGTCCAGAGCCTCCCGGAACCGGAAGAATACGGCTGGGAGAACGTCATCTACTCGACCCACCTCTTTGAATGGGCTGCGGACGCTTACGACGATTACACCTCGCTGCTGTTTTTTTATGAGCCCTTGTTTGACGGCGCGCAGGAAGACCAGGGCGCGCCCTACTTCATCGGCTCCTTCTCGACCATCCACGACGCAGACTGGGCTTACGAGGGGCTGACCTTGTTCGCCGACTGGTACAACGAAAGGGGCTGGTCCTGGTCGCTCTGGACCTACAAGTGCATCGACGACCCGATCAGCGCCTTGTTGTGGGGCGACAAGTCGGCGTGGGCCTTGCGCGGCCGGCTGCAAGGAGAACTCGACCGCCCCGACTTGTTCCAGGACGATCTAGACACGCTCCGGCGCAAGTTCGCGGCCTACAAAGATTTGACGCTCGACCCGAACGAGGAACTTTTGCTCCGTCTCAAGGCGGCCCTATAATAAGCGGCGCGCCGCCCGCAAAAGGAGACGGACGCGCCGACGATCATTTGCGTTCCGCGCGCAGTATCCGGACGGCTTCTACATCCGGCTCTCCGACGGCTGGGCGGCAGGAAATGCTAAAAATCGGGAATTGTATTATTATCCGGAACGCGACGAGCCGGGTTGGCGGCATGAGGTGAAAATCCGGCCGCCGGCCGAAGGGCAGGATCCTGGCGGCTGGGCGCATCTCGTCAAAGAGGATCGCGTGGTATCGGGCCGGTAGAAGGGGAGGAAACCATGAGACGTTTACCGATCGTCGTTTTCGTCATCGCAGTCCTCTGGCCTTCGCTGGTTTTCGCGCAGGACGCGCCGCCGCCTCCCGCATCGGGCGAGCCC
>QZKR01000057.1 GCA_003598065.1 Myxococcales bacterium
CCCGACATTACGGCGCCAACTCCGACATCAACATCGCCACGGGCAACCCGACGATCGCCGGCTCCCTGGACAAGTCGATCATCGCCCGCATCATCAAGAAGCACTACTCGCAGATCAAGTACTGCTACCAGAAAGAGCTCAACAAGAATCCGAAACTCTACGGCAAGATCACCATCAAGTTCACCATCAGTCCGAACGGCACCGTTTCCTCCTCCGTCGTCAGCGTCACGACGATGAAAAACGTCGCCGTCGAAGAATGCGTCGCCAAGACGATCAAGCGCATCGTTTTCCCCGCGCCGAAAGGCGGCGGCATCGTCGTGGTCACCTATCCCTTCATCTTCAAGGCGGAAGGTGTTTGATATGAAGCGCTGGCTGGTGTGCCTGCTGGGAACGGCGGTCCTGCTGTGGCCGCTCGCGTTGCTCGCCCAGGAAAGCGGGGAGTCCGAGGATCAGGAAGCGGTGGAGGACTCCGCCGGTCTGGGCGGCGAAGCCGTCACGGAGGACGAGTACGCCGAGGAGGCGGAGAAGCAACGCGTCGATGCCCCGACCGAAGACGCCAAGGGCGTCGAAACCTATTGGGGCACGGACGACCTCGTGGAGGTGGAGAAGGGTTTCTTCATCGACATGCGCCTCGGCCCGCGCCTTTACCTCAAAAAGGAGCTGTCGAACTCGCTCGGCCCCAGCCTGGCGATAGCGCCGGGACTGGGCTACGACGTGGTTCCGAAACTTCTGTCGTTGGAAATCGACGGACTGTTCGCCCAGTACAGCCAGGACGTCTACAAGACGCCGGCCCCGGCGGATGGGACTGCGCGGCCGGAGGGCGACTTGGCGTTGCCGTCCGATTTCTTATCCGCCGGCGTGCAGCTCGCCGTGAACATCCAGTACTTCACGACGAAACGCTTCGAAGCCGTTATCGCGCCGACGGGCGGCCTGATGTGGACCGCCATCTCCGGCGGCGACAGCGACGGCGACATCTACGTGGAAGACGGCAGCAGCAAGATCGAGGGGAGCGAGATCGATTACTTTGCCGGCGCGCGCCTGGGCGTCGAGTACTACACGGGTCTGCGGCACTTCTCCATCGGCTTCGACGTGGAGTTCGATTACATGATCAAATCCGGAGAGATGGCGCTGTCGCTCTATCCGATGCTGAAGTACACGTTTTGATCGCCGCCTGACGACAAGGCAAGGCCGCGCCCCCGGCGCGGCTTTTTTATTGTCGCGATCGACTGAAAGCGAAAGAAATTGTTGACCCGTCGGTGGTTTTTTGGTAGAAGAGTCACACTTTGCCTCCGGGCGACCGCGAATCGGAATAACCCTAGGATTTTTGATTAGTTAGGAGGTTTCGAGTGCCTGCTTTCCAGGTGTTGAACGCCATCCTCGCGCAGGGCGCGCCGGGGCAGGGCGGGATGGATATGATGAGCCTCGTTCTGCAGATCGGCTTGATCCTGCTGATCTTCTATTTCCTGCTGATCCGCCCGCAACAGAAACGCAGCCGCGAACATCAGCAGATGCTCAATCAACTCAAACACGACGACGAGGTCGTCACGTCGGGCGGCGTCTACGGCAAGATCACCAACATCACCGACCAGATCGTCACGCTGGAAATCGCGCCCAACGTACGCATCAAGGTCCAGCGCGCCCACGTCGCGGGGCTGAAGGCCGCGGAGAGCGCGCCGAAACCGCCGCAAAAGTAAGCCTTTCAGTCGCAATCGACGCAGTCTAGCGAAGAGGTGAGTTCATGGAACGGACATGGTGGTGGAAGTTCGGCGTCGTCGTGGCTCTGCTGCTTCTCGCCGTCGCCTATCTTATCCCCACGGTTTTGGACGACGAGACGCCCGAATGGTATTCGTCGCTGATTAACAAACGGCTGAGCCTGGGTCTCGACCTGCGCGGCGGCATCCATCTCGTGCTCGGCGTCGAGGTGGACAAAGCCGTCGTGGACTACGTCGATCGCCTCACGGAGGAAGTGGACGAGTACTGCGAGGAGGAAGACCTCGGCTGCAAGAAGGTCAGCACGCTGGAGGACGAGCCCGTTCTGCTCGTGAGCTTCGAGAGCGCGGAACGGCTCGCCGGCTCGAAAGACAAGCTGAAGGAATGGCTCGGCAACATGACGGAGGAGCCGCCTCCGGCGGATCGTGAAAATACGCTCGCCTTCCGCATTCGCGACGACTTCGCCGACAGCCGCAAGCAATACGCCGTGCTCCAGGCGATCGAGACCTTGCGCAACCGCATCGACGAGATGGCCGTGCGCGAGGCGCTTGTCGCCAAGCAGGGCGAAAACGGCATCCTGATCCAGATCCCCGGCGTCAAGGACATCGAACGGGCCCGCAAGATGATCGGCCAGACGGCGCAGCTCGAATTCAAGATCGTCGATGACGCCTATACGGAACTGGGAAAATACGCCGACGAACTTCCGCCGGGTTGGGAACTCAAGTACGAATCCCGCCGCGACGAGAACGGCGGCCTGCTGCGCGTCCCGTATCTCGACGCCGCGAAGGACCCCGACGGCAAAAACATCGCCGCCGCTCGCGAATGGCTCAAGGAAAAAATCGACGGTACGCACGAAGTGCTGTTCGAGGAATATGAGGATACAAAGAAGGTGGAGACGCGTCTGCGCTCCTACGTGCTGATCAAGAAAACGATGCTCACCGGCGACACGATCACCGACGCGCGGGTCTCCATCGACCAGCAGCGCAACCGGCCGTACGTGTCGCTCACCTTCGACCGCCAGGGCGCCAACACCTTTGCGAAGGTCACGGGCGACCACGTTCAGGAGCGGCTGGCGATCGTCCTCGACAACCGCGTGAAATCGGCGCCGGTGATCCAGCAACGCATCGGCGGCGGCTCGGCGATGATCACGCTCAACGACCTTGCCAGCTACAACCAGCTTTTCCAGGAGGCGCAGGACCTGGCCGTCGTGCTGCGCGCCGGCGCCCTGCCCGCGCCCGTGCGCTTCGAGGAAACGCGCACCGTGGGCCCGACCCTCGGCAAGGACTCGATCGAAAAAGGCAAGATGGCGGTCGTCGTCGGCTTCCTGCTCGTCGTCGTCTTCATGGTGATGTACTACAAGTTTTCGGGCTTGATCGCCGATGTCGCGCTCTTGCTGAGTCTCGTCTTCATCTTTGCCGTGATGGCGGCCTTCGAAGCGTCCCTGACCCTGCCCGGTCTGGCCGGCATCGCGCTGACGCTCGGCATGGCCGTGGACGCCAACGTCATCATCAACGAGCGAATCAGGGAGGAACTGCGGATCGGAAAAACCGTCAAGGCGGCGATAGCCGCCGGATACGACCGCGCCTTCTGGACCATTTTCGACTCCAACATCACCACGGCGCTCGCCGGTTTCGTCCTCTGGACCTACGGCACCGGACCGGTGAAGGGCTTCGCCGTGACGCTCCTGATCGGCATCGCCAGCTCGATGTTCACGGCCATCGTCGTGACCCGACTGATCAGCGACGCGATCACCCAGAAGCGCGAGCTCGAGACGCTGAGCATTTAAGGAAGGAACCGAAGCGATGCAATGGATCAATCCGGACATCAATCTCCCCTTCGTGCCGAACGCCAAAATGTTTTTCGGCATTTCGGCGGTTGTCGTCGTTGCGAGCTGGGTGGTCATTTTGATCTTCGGCTTCAATTACGGCATCGACTTCGCCGGCGGCACGGAGATCCAGGCGAAATTCAACGAGGAGGTCGATGTCGGCCGCATCCGCAGCGCCGTCAACGGGCTTACCGGCATCTCCAGCGAAGTGCAGCGCTTCGGGGCGGCTTCGGAGAACGAGTTTCTCATCAAGCTGGCCAACATCACCTACGTCACGACCGAGCGCGAAGTGAAAATCCAGGCCGGCCTTCAAGCCGCCTTCGGCGACAAGGGTTTTCGCCGTTTCCATCATGCCTCGGCCGGCGGCGACAAAGTGGAATTCACCCTCGATACAAGCGAGGATATGGAGAAGGTCAAGAAAATTTTCGCCGACGCCGACTCCGCGACGAATGAAATCACGGTCACCGGCTCGGAGGGACGTTTTATCTACCGGGCCGTTCTGGAAGGCCTGGGACCGCACATTTCGCAGGCCCTGGAAAAGGAATTCGGGCCGAACTCGTTCGAGATTCTGCGGCTCGACTCCGTCGGCCCGAAAGTGGGCGCGGAATTGCAGGAACAGGGGCTTCTCGCGCTCTTTTATTCGATGCTTGGCATCCTGATCTATGTCGCCTTCCGTTTCGACTACCGGTTCTCGCCGGGAGCGATCGTCGCCCTGGTCCACGACGTGTCGATCACCGCCGGCGTGTTCGCGATCCTGCAACTCGAATTTACGATTCCCACCATCGCCGCCCTGTTGACGATCATCGGTTACTCGGTTAATGACACCATCGTCGTCTACGACCGGATTCGCGAGAACCTCGCCAAGGCGAAGGTCAAGCCCCTGGAAGTCGTGGTCAACGAAAGCATCAACCAGACGCTGTCGCGCACCATTCTTACCTCGGGCACGACGATGCTGGTCGTCATCGCCCTCTTGATCTTCGGCGGCGGCATCCTGTTCGATTTCGCGTTTGCGCTGTTGATCGGCATCGGCGTAGGCACCTACTCCTCGATCTTCATCGCTTCGCCGATCATGATCTGGCTGTACCGTTGGATCGAAAAGCGCGGCGGCGCGACGAGCCCGGTAAAAGCGTAAAGGGAAAATTCAAAGCGAAAACGCCGCGAGAAAGCTCGCGGCGTTTTTCGTTTGGGCGAGACGGGAGAAAGAACAACGCAGGGGAGGATGGAGCGCCAACGGCGCGGAACCCTCCCGCAACGAACGGGCGGATTCCGCTACGCTTCATCCGCCCCTACACAAACATTCCTGCAACATCGTTACCCGATAGGTATCACCACCAGTAGTGCACGGTGTACGCGAACGTCTTCTGGCCGTTGGCCGGCGCGTCCAGTTCGACGTGGATCGTCCGGTAGTCCTGCTTCTCGTATTTGTGCGACGCCTTCTCGATCGCCCAGTTGCTCCAGCGGTACAGGTTCTCCTTGACGAGCACCGTCACCGGCTTGTCCTTGTGATTCTTCAGCGTGATCTCGAAGCTTTCCCAGATGTTGTCGCCGCTCGTTTTGAAATCGGTCTGCTTCCGCTCGCCCACGACGTCGAAGGCGTTGCCGAGCTTCAACAGCAGCGTCTCGTCCTTCGCGGTGTGATCGATGGCGTCCTCGCCGATGAATTCGAGCGATTTATCGGCCGGGTCTTCCTTGTAAACGCGCACCTTGCCCTTCGGCAGGGGAATGCCCAGGCCGTTGTCCCGCTTGTTTTTGATCTCGATGTAGATGTCCACCTTGGTGTTGGACTGAATGCCCAGATTGCGGTCGGTCATCACCGAGCCGTAACCCCACCAGGACTGCCATGTCGAGCCGTAGTAAGCAAGGATCTTGCGCGCGGGGACGTTCTGGGCGGGCGTGAAGAGCTCGATCTGCTTGACCGAGTTTTCCGCCAGCGTCGTCGTCCGCTGCAGGGTGTAGAGATGGTATTCGAAGAAGCTCTTTTCCTCGAATTGCGGAGCGGAGGATTCCATGTCGGCCATCCGGCTCTTCATTCCCGCGCCGGGATAGGACTGGCGCGGCGGAGCGGCGCGATGCACGTCGCCGGCGACGAGTTTGAGGCCGGCGTCCTTGTAGGTCGCGCCGCTCTGGTTGACGATCGTCACCCATCCGGCGACTTTGGCCTGGGTGTCCGCCTCGTTGAGCACGAGGCTGTAATCGGTTTCCCAGCCGATCGACGACGCCTGATAAGCCACCGAGACGTCGTGCTTGCCGCCCTTGCCGGCCTGCACGTCCCAGACCAGCGTCGGCTTGGTGATCAGTCCCCCCGGCAGCTCGCCGAAGGCGATGCGGTGGACGTTTTCGCCGCGGGCGATGATCTGCACGGGATGGGCCTCGTCTTGGGTCGAAAGCACGAGCGAACCGGCGTCGTAGCTTAACAGCGCGCCGTCGATCCGCCCTTCCTTGCCGAAGGCCGAAAGCGGCCGATCGATGTAGCGATCGAGGATCTTGTCGGCGGAGACGAGGTCGTATTCGAACGACTGCTCCACGACGGACGTGCGCTCCGGATCGGTCAGCGATTCGAATTTGACGCTCGTCCCGTCGATGGTTTTCGCCACGTCGGTGAAGCGGACCGTGTTGCGGCCTTTTTCCAGCTCCATGGAGCGGAACTCGCGTACGACGGCGTAACCGTTCGCTCCGCCTTGAGGCGAGCCGTAATAGTCGTCGTAGACGGGCGCATTGTAGATCGTCAGGCTGACTTTCGAGGATTTGCCGTCGTCGGCCTTGACGTCGCCTTCGAATCCTCCGAGGCCCGCGATTAAGACAAGCGAGATCGCCATCATCGGCCATAGGCGTGATTTCATGGCTTTGTCCTTAAAATTGTTGTTTTGCGAAAAGAAAGGCTACTCGCCCTTGGGCGGCTGGCCGTCGCGCGTCTGGTTCCAGCGGACCCAGTCGTCCTGGTCGCCGGCGGTGAACGCGCTCATCGTCAGCTTGCCGTCGGCGGAGACCCGCACTTCCTGCATCGCCTTGGCGACGAGTTCCTCGAACTCCTTCTTCGTCACTTCGCGCGGCCCCGGCACCTGGACCCGGTCGCCCTTCGGTTCGGGTTTGCGTTCGAAGATCGGCGCGTTGGTGACGGCTACCGCGCCGGCATAGACGCGGACGATCGTCGCCGCATCCTCCAGCACATCGACGCGGAAAACCGTGCCGCGCACGCCGGCCACGGCGCTGTCCGTCGCCACTTCGAACTTGCGGTCGCTCCCCAGAGCTTTGGAAACATTGGCCCAGATTTTCCCCGCCTCGACCTTGAAGCTCATGCCCGGCTTGTCTTTTTCCCCAGTGGCCAGCAGGCTCTTGAGCTGGATGCGCGAATCCGGCGCAACGCGCAGCACCGAACCGTCCGGAAGCTTCAACTCCAGCCGGGAGCCTTTTTCCGTGCGGACCACCCATTCGGCGCTGAAGGCGTCGCCCTGCGCCACGGGCTTCCAGTCGCCGGTTGCGCCCTGGCGCGCCTGCGCCTGTCCTTCCAGCAGGCTGACGGTCGCTTTCGGGGGGGCGGTTTCAGCGAAAAGCGCGCCGCCGAGAGCCGCGAGCAGGATAATGAAAAACGCCGTCCGCGCGCGCCCGGCGCGCTTTAAACTCCATCCCATGTCGCCGTCCTTTCTTTGACGCGGCGCTACATCTCGTGCAGCGACACGTCGATCGTCACGAGGCCCTTCCCGAGACTGATCTCTTTCACGTAGGGCCGATACCCCTCACGGATGATCTCCACCCGGTAGACGCGTCCGGCGACGAGCGGATAAGCGCTGTCTTCCGTGGAAAGCTCCCGCGCCTGCCCCGCCGGCATGCCGTCGATCACCACCGTCGCGTCGCAGGGGTTGCATTTCACGATCAGACCGCTAGCGCCAGTCCCGCCGGTTTGCGGGGTGGTCGTCGTGTGCGCGCATCCGGAAACGGCCGCCACGCCGATCAGGATCGTCGCCACGATGAGCAACACTGACCGTCCCATTGCTTTGCCCTCCTTGGCCGCCGTGGCGGCGCGCGCGGAAAAACAGCGTTACGGATCGGACAGGCGCACCACGTCGGCCGGCTTGAAGTCCTCGCCTTCCAGCGCCTTGCAGGCGCTGGCGTCCTCGCCGACGAACGAAACGACCTCGATCTTGCCCTTTTTCTCGCCGGGGATGTAGATCGGGTCGCCCGTTTCGGGATCGTTGATGTGGCGCGGCGCATGATGCACCGCGAGCGCCGTCCCGATGACGAGCCCCGATTTGGCCCCGGCGTTGATGATGACCAGCCCCTTATCCACTCCGGCCACCTTGGCCGACCAGCCGAACGTCTTGAGCCGCTCGACCAGGTCTTGCATGAGGCGATCGACGGCGTCGGACAAAGCCCGGCCGGCGATCGTTTCGTCGAATCCGGCGTCCTGGCCGAAGCCCATCGCCTTTTCCGAGGCCGTCACGGCCTGGCCCTCGCCCGTCGCCGCGAAGGCGACTTCCGCCGTCGTGCTGTCCACGGCGCGGATGGTGACGACGGCGCGCGCCGTCTGCTTGCGCGTCGCGGCGACGACGTAGGAAGAGCTTTCCGTTTTTACGCCGAAGTCGGCCACGCCGCCGATCAGGAGCAGAGAGACGCCCAGCAGGCGGCCTGCCTGCGCCGCCTCTTCGTCGGAAAGCGCGCCCGACTGGCCCAGGGCCTGCTCGTCGAGCACCGTTTTCAATTTGGCGCGTTCGACGACGAGAAATGCGCCGCTCTGCACCAGCCGCGTCGTGAACAGATCCGATGCGCCGGCGCCCAGGCGGCCGCGGCCAAAGGCCGTCTTGTCCTCGAAATCGGCCACGGCCACTTTGAGTTTGGGGCCTTTCCATTCGACCGCCGCGGGAGGCGCGGCTTGAGCGGGCGACCGGTCCTCGACCGTCGGCTTCGAGGCGCAGCCGACGAGCGTCAACACCGCCAGCGCCGCCATCAAGCTTGTCCGCACGCATCCGCGCATCGCCGGTTTCCTCGCTTTAGGACTCCGGCAGGGAGTCCATGCAGTTGTAAACCACTTCCTCGCTCAACTGATAGTAGCTGGCCTGCACCGCGCCCAGCGTGTTGCCGACCATCGACGCCGGGTTGACGTCGATCGTCGATCGGTCGGCGTAATCCTGCGCCCACCAGATCTCGCGCTCGGCTTTGCACGACCAGACGGAAAAACGCGCCTCCACCTCGGCTTTGTTGTAGGCTCCGGTCACGGTCACGCCCCATTTGAGGATCGTGCCGTACAGCAGACCGTCGGCCGCGAAGGCCGCGCACAACTCCTGCTGCGTCGCCGCGCCGATCATGCCCGGCTCGGTGATGCCGAATTTCTCCTTCAGAACCGTGTCGATTTCGTCCGGAGCGGCCGTTTTGTAACCCCGGTCCCCGATCCGCTCGTAGATCATTTCGCGGACGATCGGTTCGCCGCGGATGTCGGTGGTGTCGGCTTTGGGCGGCAGCACGGCGAGCGTCCGGATGGCCTGGTCGTCGTACTCGGGGGCGGTCCAGTATTTGTCGGCCAGCGGCACGACGCATGCCGCCGACATCGCCAGCCCCCCCAGCGCCGCGATCAACCGGCCCACGCGTCGCACGGGAAACTCCTATTTCTTCACGACGGCAAGCTTGATCTTGTTGGCCGTCACTTCGTCGATCTTGACGCCGAATCCCGGAAAGGCCTTCAAGGTCAGTTCCTTCGCCAGATTCGACGTTTTGCCGTCGAAGAAAAGATCGATCTGCGCCTTGTCCTGGCGCATCGAGCGCTCCTGCACGCCTTTGACGCCCCGGATCTCGTGGGTCAGGACGTTTTTCAAGGAGTCGAATTGCTGATAGCTCGCCAGGCCGGTCACGTCCAGCGTGATGGTGGCGACGGAGGCCATCCATTTGTCGGTGAGCTTGGTCGCGATCTCCTCGGCCAGTTTTTTCGCCGCTTTGATCAGCGCCTTGTTGCCCGCCGTGGCGGTGGAGATGTGCGCCTCGGCGGCATGCACGGAGGCCGTCATCAGAATCTGGCCGTTGTCGGTGTTGATGGCGCGGACGGTGACGTCCGCCTGGCCGGAAACGAGCTTCGAGCCTTCCATCACCGGGCCGGCCTCGGTGGCGACGGCGGCGCCGACGATGACCACCTGGGCGTCCGTGAGGTTGGCGATCTGGCGCGCCGCGAGGTCGCTGATGCCGCCGCTCGTGACCTTGTAGGCGTCGCGCATCTCGATCTTGCCGGCCAGCACCTGCGGATCGACGAAGTTGAAGCCCTTCACGGAAAGCGCGTCGATCAGCGTATTCTCCGCCTGGCCCATGGAAATCGCGCTGGTCGTATTGCCCCACCAGTAGGAGAAGCCCGTCTGGCCGATGTTCTGCTCGGCGATCAGCAGCATCATCCGCGGGTAGTTCTTGCGCGCCAGCACCCAGTCGATCTCGTTGAGGGCGCCCTGCAATTTGGCGACGGCGACGACCGCCTCGACCTCGACTGCGACGACGTTGTCCTCGACCCTGGAGGACAATTCGCGCCAGCTTTTCACGAAGCCTTTCGACTGGGAGAGGATCTTGTCATCGACCGTGATGTAGTTCTGCACCAGGGTCGAGGATTGAATGTAGATGCCCGCCACCTGCTCCACGGCGGCGCGCAAAGCCGCCTCGATGGCGCGGTCCTTGGCCAGGGCGCGATCGTTCTGGAAGATCACGCCTTCGCCCTTGACGATGACCGTTTTGTCCTCTTCGGCCAACGCCGTTCCGCAAAGCAGCAGCATCAACGCAACGGCCGCCAACCCCTTCATCCACGTCGCCATGCTCGGCACTCCTTTTCTATCTAAGCCTCATTCGGCGCAGCTACTGAGCTATTGCTTGACGATGATGACGCGGCCTTCCTTGAGAAACGGCGCCTTTTGCGCCGCCTCGCGGATTTTCGTCGCGTCGGCGTTCGACACCACGACATCCACCCCGTTCGGAGAGGATTTGGCCTGCACCACCAACGGATTGCCCGCCACTTTTTTATCGGCGGCGGCGTTCTGCGCCGTGGCCGAGTAGCTGGCCACGCCGGCGGAGCGGTTTTCCACCATCTCGGCGGCGTAAACGGTTTTACCTTCCTCGTCGAGCACGATCGGCGCGAGGACGGGGGTCAGCTTGAAGCCCTGGGCGACCACGACGAGACCCGTCGAAGGTTGATTGGCGGGTTTTTCCGCTTCGGCCGGCTTGGCGGGCTCCGCCGGGGCGGCTGGCTTTTCGGAAACTTTTGCGGTTTCGGTTTTCAGAAGAAGCTGGCCGAGTTCGCCGTCCAGCGGGATCGCCAAATCGCGCTGCACGCCGCCGTCGGAGTAGTAACGCGTTTCCTTGACGATAAAGCCGCGGATCACGCCCTCCACTTCGGCCGTCAGGCTCGGCTCGGCTTTGAGCTTGTCATCGACGGTCATCCCGGCCTTGATTTTCACGCCTTTCAGGGCTTCCAAGGCGTTGCGCAACGCGACGAGCTCGGCGGCGCGCTCCGCGCCGATCCGCGCCGAAGCGGCGTTGGGCGCGTTGAGGTTCGCCGCGCCGTCGCCGGTGAACACCATCTGTTTCGTGGTCCAGTTGATTTTGGCCGGCCCGGATTGCTCGGTTACGTCCTGGGCGAAAGCCGTGTTTGCCGTCATCACGAGGAGTCCGAGGACGACCCCCCAAGCACCCATCCGTCGCATCATCCCTCCTCCGGCGTCGCGCCTTGGCGCAACCCGCCCGTTACGATTCGGAATCGGCCTCTTTTCACCCCGTGGCGAGGCGCTGTTCCGACAAAATCTCAACTATTTCCCATAGATACCTTCTCACGGTAACACCCCGTGCATAGGCGTGTCAAGTGTTTTAGGGCCGAGCGGAAGACTGGCGGACGTCTCAAACCAATTTCCATGCCCTGTTGACACCTCCCGAAATCGCGCATATGATGGAAATCCATGACGATTCCAAGGCCACAAGCGATGTGAGGTGTGGGTAATGCGTATCACACGAACCCTCGGATGGGGGATGTCGGGCGTCCTCGCCCTGACGTTTTGGGCAATGGTGATCGGCGCGTGCGACTCGGGCGGCTCGGCCGGCCCGGCGGGCGATTCCGACGCCGTCGATCGGGACCAGATCATCTGCGACACCAGCGCCGATTGCCCGATCGGCAAGTTCTGTTCGCCCGAGAAGGTCTGCATCGATCAATACGTCCCCGACGGCGACGACGAGGCCGCCGACGAGACGCCGCCCGCCCCGACGCGCATTTTCCGCGTCGTCCCGGAGGCGCAGCTCGATTTCGGCGACGTGCAGTCGATCACCAAGCCGGAGGCGGACGTCGCCATCTACAACGACGGCAACAGCGTGATGCACCTTTACGACATCAACAAGCTGGAGCCGCAGGTTGACAACCCGTTCGTCATCGTCGATTACATGGAAGCTTCGATCCAACCCGGCGCGTCGTTCGCCTTCAAAATCCGCATGGAGCCGCGGGGCCTGGGCGAAGCGATCGGCCGCATCCGCATCAACAACGATTCCGACAATGCGCCGCAGGCCGAACTGGAATTGCGCGCCAACGTGATTCCCGAACAGGGCGAGGCCGAGATCGGCTCCGATCCCAGCGCCGAACTGGGCGTGACGTTCGACGACACGGCGCTCGGCACGCGCATGGCGCGAAAATTTCTGCGCCTCGGCAACACCGGCCCGGAGTCCAGCCAGATCGTCCTCACCAGCGCCTATCTGGAAGGGCAGGGGCTTGCGCCCTTCACCGTCGAATATCGGCAGTCGGAGACGGTGATTCCGATCACGCCCGACACGCCGCAAATCATCGCCGGGGGGCAGAGCATTCCCTTGACGATCTTCTTCATGCCCAACGCCTCCGGCGACTACGAGGACAAGGTCGTCTGCGAGTTTCACACCGATTCGAGCGAGCAGACCGAAACCTACATGGTCCCCGTGCGCGCCACGGCCATTGCGGGGCCGGTGGTCATGCTGCCGACGGTCCTGGATTTCGGAGCGGTGGCGGTTTCGACGACCGCCGTTCAGGACGTCAAGCTCATCAACAACACCGACGACGCGACGATCGACATCCGCCCCCTGCGCCTGTACGGCCTGACCAACTGGCTCAGCTTCTACAGTTTCAGCGAGAACGCCGGCGGCTCGATATCGCTTGCGCCGCGCGAATACATCGAATTCCAGGTTACTTTCAAGCCGGCGGCGGTGACGGACTACTCGGCCGAGTTGCAGGTCGAGTCGAATTACCAGGGCATGACCTTCTTCTTCCCCATTGTCGCCCAGGGCGGCGAGGCCAACCAGAAGCCGGTGGCGCGCATTGCCCAGACCTCGCACGGCGCCGACATCAATGCGCCCTTGACCGTCAACGTCGGCGCCATCCAGGAGTTCTTCGGCGATATCAGCCACGATCCAGACGGCAATTCGGCCAACCTTGAGTACCTGTGGTCGCTGAACAAGCCCGCCGGATCGACGGCGAGCCTGATTCCGCACGACGAGGCGCCCATCGTCTCCGTCCGTTTCGACGTCGCGGGCAACTACATCCTCACACTCCTTGTTACGGACGAACTGGGGCTGCAAAGCTCCCCGAAAAACGTGCAGGTGCTGGCCGTGGCCGGATCGTCGATCTTCCGCATCGAAATGCAGTTTACGGGCCTGACCGGCGCGAGCGACATGGATCTCACCTGGATTCTGCCCAACGGCACCATGTGCAACGAGTCGCTGGCCAACGCGGCGGGGTCGTGCCTCGCCCCGGCCGGGGCGGGCTCCTTGCAGATTTCCGCCTGCGGCTCGGCCTCGCAGTGCACGACGGAAATCATCACCCACGCCAACGCCCCGGACGTCGGCAACTACGAGGTGCAGGTGCGTTTCGACCAGGACTGCAACGACCCCGCGCCCCTGCTTCCCGACTGCAACCTGGGCTTCAACCGCGAGGAAGCGGACGCCAACCTCTATTTTTACGTGGACGACGTGCTGACCTACCAGATCACCGGCGAACACTTCGACGCGGCCGGCGACATGCGCGCCTGGACCTTGCGCCGCGTCGGCGGCCTATGGCAGCCGCCGGCGCCGAAGTAAGCCGATGCGCGGTCGGACGCCGGACGAAGACAAGCCGGTCGTCGTCATCCTGGCGGGCGGCTCGGGGACCCGTTTCTGGCCGCTGTCCACCAGCGAACGGCCGAAACAGTTCCTCTCGCTTTACGGCGACAAATCGCTTCTGCAGCAGGCCTGGGAGCGCGCCCGGGCGCTGACGGCCCCCGAAAACGTGCTGGTCGTCACCGGCCGGCGTTTCGCGCCGCAGGTCGCCGAACAGCTTCCCGATCTGCCGAGCGCCAATCTCATCGGCGAGCCCGTGGCCCGCGATACGGCGGGCGCCATCGCGCTCGCCGTCGTCGTCGCGCGGGTGCGGCTGGGCAACCCGCTGATGGCCGTGATCACGGCCGATCACCTGATCCAGCCGGTGGAGCGCTTTGCGCAGACGATGCGCTCGGCTCTGGCCGGCGCGTCGTCGTCGGAGGCTTTATACGCCTTCGGCGTCTCGCCGACATACCCCGCCACGGCTTATGGCTACTTGGAGGCCGGCGAGTCCGCCGGCGAGGCGGAAGGGGCGCCGCATTTCAGCCTCCTGCGTTTCAAGGAAAAGCCGGACAAGGCGACCGCCGAGAGCTTTATCGCCGCCAAACGCTTCTTCTGGAACAGCGGCATGTACGTCTGGCGGACCTCGGTCATGGCCGACGCCATCGGCCGCTTTCTGCCCGAGCACGCGTCGCTTCTTTTCCCGCTCGCCGCGCATGTGGGCCGGCCGGAATGGGAGCGCGAACTCGACGCGGCGTTTCCGGCCCTGCCGCGGATCTCCATCGACTACGGCGTGATGGAGAAAGCGGACAACGTGCGGATGGCCCGCGCCGATTTCGAATGGTCGGACGTCGGCGGCTGGCTGGCCGTGGAGACGTTCTATCCCACGGACGGCCGGCGCAACGCGAGGCGCGGCGACCTGCACGCCCTCGACGCGGAAGGCAACTTCGTTTTCGCCGAGGACGAGCGGGAGATCGTGGCGCTGATCGGCGTGCGGGATCTGATCGTCGTCCGCTCGGGACGCCGCACGCTCGTCGCCCGCCGCGAGGACGCCGAAAAAATCAAAATACTCGTCGAGCGCGACAAACTGAGCTGAGCAACGCCGTTGTAAACGAAAACGCCGCGGGAGACCGCGGCGTTTTCGTTTCGGCGTCGGCGCTCGTTTCAGCTTTGGCCTTTCTTGGCTTGCATCTCGCGGCGGCGGAACGAGGGGATCTCGATCTGCTCCTCGATCATGTCGGCCTCGATGAGCGAAGTCCGCGTGTAGGGGATCGAGATCACCTTCTTCTCGCGCGGCACGGTTTCGCGCGCCGGCGGTTCGCGCGGCGCCTCCATGCCGGGGCGGACCGCCTCGCGCTCGCGGCCCTGGCGCACCCAGGCGGGCACGTCGAGGTTTTCCTGGAAGGAGCGCCGGCGGCGGATGCGTTCGTCCTGCTCGGCGTGGTCCGACTGGTCCAGCCCCGTGGCGATGACCGTCACCTTGATCGCGTCCTTCATCGTCTCGTCCAGCACGTAGCCGAAGATGAACGTGGCGTTCGGGTCGGCCGAGTCCTGGATGTAGCCCACCGCCTTGTCGAGTTCGCCCATCGACATGTTGGTCGGGCCGGTGATGTTGACGAGCACGCCTTTCGCGCCGGCGATGTTGAGGCTGTCCAGAAGCGGCGAGGCGATCGCCTTCTTGGCGGCTTCCAGCGCGCGGTCCTCGCCGGACGCCTCGCCCGTGCTCATGATCGCCATTCCCGAATTCTCCATGATCGCCTGGACGTCGGCGAAATCGACGTTGACGTAGCCGGCGGTGGTGATCAGGTCGGAGATGCCGCGCACGGCGTTGACCAGAACCTCGTCGGCGCGCTTGAAGGCGTCCATGATCGTCAGGTCGGCCTCTTCCAGCTCCATCAGCTTCTGGTTGGGAATGACGATCAGCGTATTGACCGAATCCTTCATCGCCTCGATGCCCTGCTGGGCGATCTGGTCGCGTTTGCGGCCTTCGAAACGGAAGGGGCGCGTCACGATGCCGACCGTGAGGATGCCCATGTCCGTCGCTTTGCGGGCGATCACCGGCGCCGCGCCCGTGCCGGTGCCGCCGCCCATGCCGGCGGTGATGAACAGCATATCCACGCCGCGGATCAGTTCCTCGACGGCCGTCAGCGATTCCTCGGCGCTCTTGTGGCCGGCGGCCGGGTTGCCGCCCGCGCCGCGCCCCTTCGTCGTCATCTCGCCCAGCTGAAGCTGGATCGCCACCTTGCTGTGTTCGAGCGCTTGCAGGTCGGTGTTGCAGACGACCAGCGTGACGTTTTCCACGTTGCGTTCGATCATCGTGCCCACCGCGTTCGAGCCCGCGCCGCCGACGCCCATGACAGCGAGGCGGGCCGCTTTGTAGGTTGACGAATCGAAGTCGAATTTGAGTTTGCCCTGGTCCTTCATCCTGGTGCCTCCCGTAAGCCCTTTCTTAAGGGGTTCTATCGGTTATCTCGGTTTTCAGAGTTCCCTGTTCCCTTCCCTAAAAAAAAGCGTTTGTATATTTTAGTATATTCTACACAAAATCGTTAAGGAAAATTTTCACCTTGTCCATCATCCGCTTGTACAGCGGGCGGTGGGCTTCGGAGAACGCCGGGCTGTGTTTGGCGGCGTAGTGCAGAAGCCCCACGCCCGTCGCATGGATCGGGTTGCGCAGGAGATCCACGAGCCCCGCCACGCCGTTGGGGACGGCGACGCGCACCGGCACGTCCATCAATTCCTCGGCCAGCTTTCCCACGCCCGGCAGGTTGGCCACGCCGCCGGTCAGGACCACGCCCGCGCCGAGCAGGTCTTCCAGGCCGGTCTTGCGGATTTCCTTGTGGATGAGGGTGAAGATTTCCTCGGCGCGCGCCTCGATGATGTCGCAGAGCACCTGGCGCGAAATCACCTTCGGATCGCCGCTGCCCACCTTGGGAACGTCGATCATCTCGCCTTTGTCCACCATGCAGGCCATGGCGCAGCCGTGATCGCGCTTGATCTTCTCCGCCGAGGCCATGGGCGTGGAGAGCCCGATGGCGATGTCGTGGGTGATGAACTCGCCGCCCATGGGCAGAACGGACGTATGCACGACGCTGCCCTTGAGGTAGATGATGAGGTCTGCCGTGCCGCCGCCGACGTCCACCAGCGCCACGCCCAGGTCGCGCTCGTCGTCGGTGAGCACGGCGAGCGAGGAGGCGAGCGGCTCCAACACGATGTCGGCCACGGCCAGGCCGGCTTTATTGCAGCAGCGGACGATGTTCTGCGCGGCGGAAATGGCACTGGTGACGATGTGCACCTTCGCCTCCAGCCGGATGCCGCTCATGCCGAGGGGCACCTTGATGCCGTCCTGACTGTCGATCAGGTATTCCTGGACGATGGCGTGCAGCACCTGCCGATCGATGGGGATCGCCACCGCCTTGGCCTGTTCGAGCACGCGATCGACGTCTACGCGCGTGATCTCCTTGCCCTTGACGGCCACGATGCCGTGGCTGTTGAAGCCGCGGATGTGGTGGCCGGCGATGCCGGCGAACACGCTCTGCACCTGGATGCCGGCCATCAGTTCCGCCTCGGCCACCGCCTTCTGGATCGCCTCGACGGTGGATTCGATCTCGGTGATGACGCCTTTCTGCATCCCTTTCGAGGGGTGCGTGCCCAGTCCGATCACCTCGATCTTGCCGTCGTCCTTCACCTCGCCCACCAGCGTCGCCACCTTGGTGGTGCCGATGTCGAGACCCACGATGATGTCGCCTCGTCGAGCCATGCTCACCTCCGTTCCGTTCCCTCGGCCCCTTCGGTTCCCGTTTCGGTTTTCCCGTCCGGCGACGCCTGCGGCGCGGCGGCGAACCGCACCGACACGCGTTCCGGCTGATTGCGATTGTCCAAATGGATTTCCTGCGGAATTTTTCCCTCCGCCTCCAGCCTGCGCCACAGTTTGGCGGCGCGGTCGAGGGCGTCCTTGCGGTTGGATTTGCCGATCACAAGGTTCGTTTTGGCCTCGCCGACGACGAGCTCGAACAGATTGTGATGGAAGCGCACGTAAACGAGACGCGCCAGATCGGCCATCGGATGGGCGCGATAGGCGTCGATGAGTTCCAAGGCTCGCCGCACTTTGCGCGCCCCGGCTTCGAGGTTTTCAAAATCCTGCCCCGACATGCCCTCGATCACGACAAACCCCTCGGGCGGCGGATCCGCCACCGTGAAGGGCACGCCCTCGGCGTCGATGTAATACAGGCGTTCGAGACGCAGGAGTCCGACGGGGACATACTCCGAAACTTCAAGATACAACCCGTCGGGGAGGCGGCGCGACAGCCGCGCCCGCTTGATCCAGGGGTGCGCCTCCACCTGCAACGCGGCCCGTTTGATATCGACCGAGAAAATCGGCACGCCGGTCTTGAGACCGCTGTAAGCGACGATCTCCGGTTCGGGGATGCGCGACGCGCCGACGATGTCGATCTCGCGCACGTCGAACCAATGCCGCTCGACGGCGAAGAAATAGGCTTCGCGCCAGACCAGGAAGACGCCGACGAACAGCAGATAGACGCCGACGAATTTGGCGAAGCCCAGGGCCATCCGCCCGTAAGGCGGCGACGCCTCGCTGCGTTTGACGTTGGCGCGAACGCGCCGGCCGCGCAGATCCCGGCTCATCGCCGCGCCTCCTTCGGCTCGGAAAGCCCGAGCGAAGCGCAGAGGAGGATGCGCTCGCAGAGCTCCTCGAACGGAATCCCCTCGGCCCGCGCCACCTGCGGCACGAGCGAATGCGAGGTCATGCCGGGCAGCGTGTTGATTTCCAGAACGGCCATCTCGCCGTCGTCGGCGACGATGATGTCGGCCCGCGTCGCGCCTTCGCCGCGCACGACGGCGTTGGCGATGCGGCCGATTTCCAGGCAGCGGGCGTATTGGTCGGGCGGCAGCGGCGCGGGGTAGGGGTAGGCCGTGCCGTCGTCCTGATACTTGGCCGTGAAATCGTAGAAGCCGCGCGCCGGCTTGATGCCGATGACGCCCAGGGGTTCGCCGTTGAGCACGCAGGCCGACACTTCCTGGCCGGCGACGAATTTTTCCACGAGCAGCCGCTCGTCGAAGCGCAGCGCCTCCTCCAGCGCCGTGCGCAGGGCCGCTTCGTCGTGGACGATCGTCACGCCGACGGAGGAGCCTTCCGCGTTGGGCTTGACGACGGCCGGCAGGTTGAAGGGAAGGTCGGCGGCGGTGAACGCCGCCGCCAGATCGCGCGTCACGATCGCATAGGGGGCGACCGGCAGGCCCGCCTCGCGGAAAGCGATCTTCGAGAGATGTTTGTCCATCGCCAGCGCCGAACCAAAGACCTTCGCGCCGGTGTAGGGGATGCGCATCACCTCCAGGAGACCCTGCACGCAGCCGTCCTCGCCCCACTTGCCGTGCAGGGCGATGAACGCGACGTCGATTCCATGAGCGACGAGCGCCGCCGGCAGATCCGGGCCTTGGTCGATGAGGATTGCATCGTAGCCGCGCGCCACAAGCGCCTTGTGAATCATCGCGCCGGTTTCCAGCGACACCGAGCGCTCGCTGGACGTCCCGCCGTAGAGCACGCCGATTTTTTTGGTCAGGGCTTCACTGCGTTGCATGCGCGTCTCCTAAGCCTCCTCGCCCCGAAGTCGTTTGAGAGCGAGGACGCCGGCGTTCTTCACGTCGCCCGCGCCGAGCGTGATCAGCATGTCGCCGTCCTGCATCTCGGCGGCGGCGGCGCGCGCGGCGTCGTTCATATCCGCGACGTAGCGCGCGTCCGGGTGGCCCGTTTTGCGGATCGCCTCGTAGAGTGCCTCCGATGTGATTCCCGGGATCGGCCGTTCGCTCGCCGGGTAGATGTCGGTCACCAGAAGTACGTCCGCGTCCGAGAAGGAGCGCGAGAAATCGCGGAACAGGTCGCGCACGCGCGTAAAACGATGCGGCTGGAAGAGCGCCCAGATTTTCCCTTTCGCCACCGTGCGCGCCGCCGCCAGCGTGGCGCGGATCTCCTCGGGATGGTGGCCGTAATCGTCGATCACGGTGACGCCGCGCGCCGCGCCCTTCACCTGGAAGCGCCGGTCGGGCCCCTGGAACGTCGCCAGGGCGTCGATGATGGTTTGAAACGGGATTTCCAGTTCCATGGCGCAGACGATCGCCGCCAGGGCGTTCAGGACGTTGTGCAGCCCCGGCATCGGCAGGCGGACCTCGCCCAGCCGCGCCGATCCTTTCCACACGGAGAAGCGCATCGCCATGCCGTCGCCGCGCGCGTCCTTGGCGGTGAAGTCGGCGTCCTCGCCGAAACCGTAAGTGGCGTAACGTCGCGCGACGCGCGGCAGGATGGCGCGCACGACGGGGTGATCGAGGCACATCACGTTCATGCCGTAGAAGGGCACGGAGTTGGCGAAGGCCACGAACGCCGCTTCGAGGTTGTCGAACGTGCCGTAATGGTCGAGGTGCTCCGGATCGATGTTGGTGATGACGGTCATCACCGGCGTGAGCTTGAGGAACGAGCCGTCCGATTCGTCGGCCTCCGCCACCAGCAGCGAGCCTTCGCCGAGCCGGGCGTTGGAATCGAACTGCTCCAGCCGGCCGCCGATGATACAGGTGGGGTCGAAGCCGGCTTCGGAGAGGATCCAGGCCACGAGGCTCGTGGTCGTCGTTTTGCCGTGCGAACCGGCCACCGCCACGCCTTCCTTCATCCGCATCAGTTCGGCCAGCATTTCGGCGCGCGGGATGATGGGGACGCCGCGGCCTTTCGCCTCCAGAAGCTCGGGGTTGGCTTTGTCCACGGCGGAGGAGTAGACGAGCACGTCGGCGTCGCCGACATGTTCGGCGGCGTGCCCGATGGCGACGCGCGCGCCCAATTTGCGCAGGCGGTCGAGGACCGCCGAATTCTTCAGGTCGGAGCCGGACACCGAAAAGCCGCGATTGATCAGCACCTCGGCGATGCCCGACATGCCGATGCCGCCCAGGCCCACGAAGTGGACGCGGCGGATCTTGATCGTCAGAATGCCGCCATGATAGGGCGTCATGGCTGCGCTCCTTTCCCGCGCGCCAGTTCGGTCAAGAGCGCCGCCGTGCGCAGCGCCGCGTCGGGGCGGCCCTGGCCGCGGGCGGCGGCGAGTTTCGCGGCCAGTTCGTCCGGCTTGTTCAACAGCCGCTCCGCGAAATCGCGGACGTAGTCGGCCGTGAATCCGCGCTGCTGAACCATCCACGCGCCGCCTGCGCCGACGAGTTCCGCGGCGTTGGCCGTCTGATGGTCGTCGGCGGCCGTGGGCAGCGGCACGAACAGCGCCGGTTTGCCGGCGGCGGCGAGTTCGGCGCAGTTGCCCGCGCCGGCGCGGCAGACGACGAGATCGGCGGCGCGGTAGGCGGCGGGCATGTCGTCGATGAAGGCTTCCACCGTCGCCGCAAGCCCTGCCTGGGCGTAGGCGCGACGGACGGCCTCGGCGTCGGCTTCGCCCGTCTGATGGCGGATGACGAGCCGGTCTTTCATTTTCGCCAGTTTCAAAGCGGCGTCGGCGAAGGCGACGTTGATCGCGTGCGCGCCCTGGCTGCCGCCGGTGATGAGCAGCCGCAGCTTGCCTTCCGGCATCGGCGTCGCTTCCTCGGCGGCGAGCGCGGCGAACGCCTGACGCACGGGGTTGCCGAAGCGCCGTATTTTCTTCGGCGGAAAATACTCGGCGGCGCGTTCGAAATGAATGATGACGGCTCTCGCCAGCCGCCCGAGAAGGCGGTTGGTGACGCCGGGATAGGAATTCTGTTCGACGATCGCCGTCGGCACGCCGGTCAGCCATGCGGCGAGCATCGCCGGGCCGGAGGCGTAGCCGCCGACGCCGAGCGCGACATTGGGCTTGAAGCGGAGAAGAATCGCCAGCGACTGGAGGAAGCTCAAAGGAACCTTGAACAGGTTGACGGCCGTTCTCCACGGCCCCATGCGCTTGAGGCCGCCCACCGTAACGAAGCGGACCGGCCAGCCGAGCTTGGGAAGCAGCGTCGCTTCCAGGCCGCGCGCCGTACCGACGAAAAGAATCTCGTGCCGGCCCTCGGCGCGCAGGGCTTCCGCCGTCGCTACCCCCGAGAAGAGGTGCCCGCCCGTGCCGCCGCCGGCGATCAGCAGCTTCATGGCGCGCCTCGCTTGGGATTGACGAAATTCACCGTGTGCCGGCTGATGTTCAAAAGAATGCCGACCATGAACAAGGCGACGACCAGCGACGAGCCGCCGTAGGAGATGAAGGGCAGGGCGATGCCTTTCGGCGGCAGCACGCCGAGCACGACGCCGACGTTGATGAGGATCTGCAGCATCAGAATCGTCGTAATGCCGAAGGCGAGGTAGCAGCCGAAGGTGTCGGGCACGCGATAGGCGATCTGGTAGCCGCGCGCCAAAAGCAGGCCGAAGAGAACGAACAGCGCGGCCACGCCCGCGAAGCCGAGTTCCTGTCCGAGGGTGGCGAGGATGAAGTCGCTGTGGGCCTGCGGCAGAAAGAACATTTTCAAGGTGCCGTCGCCCAGACCCATGCCCCAGAGCCGGCCCGAGCCCAGGCTGATGACCGATTCGCGCACCTGATAGCACAAGAGGCTGTAATCGCCTTCCGAGCCGATGAATTTGATCTGGTCCACGAAGTTTCGCAGCCGCATCATGCCGTGCGGAAAGACGGCGAGCAGCAGCGCCAAAAAGGGCACGGCCGCCGCCCCCATGGCCATCGGGTAGCGCAACGGCGAGCCGGCGACGACGAGCGTAAGCATGGCCGCGAAGAGAATCAAAAACGCCGTGCCGAAATCGGGCTCGACGACGATCAGCGTCAGCACGACGAGCGGGATCATGAGATGGCGGAAGTATTCGATCATGAAGCCTTCGCCCTGCGCTTTCGGCTTGGTGAGCGAATAGGCCACGTAATTGATGACCGCGAATTTCGCCAGTTCCGAGGGCTGGAGATGAAAGGGTCCGAGCGCCAGCCAGCGCTTGGCGCCCAGCGTCCTGTCGGAAAAACCGGGGACGAGCACGAGCGAAAGCAGAAGCGCCGTAAACACCAGAAGCGGATAGACGAGCTTGCGGTAGTTGCTGAAATGGAAGCGGCTCGCGATCCCCATGGCGATAAGACCCAGACCCGCGAAGACGCACTGGCGGGAAAAGAAGTAGAAGGCGTCGTCAACGCGCTTCTCCGCCCAGAAGGCGGAGGAGGAGAGAACCATCACCAGGCCGTAGACGACGAGCAGCAGCGCCGCCGCCAATAGCGCGACGTCCATCTGTCGCGCCCCCCGGTGAATGTTCGCGTGTTTCGGCGGCATCGCCTTCCTAAATGTTGAACTTCAGTTTCAGGGTCGATAGTCCGACCAGCGCCAGAATGATCGACACGATCCACAGCCTCACGACCATCTTCTGCTCGGCCCAGCCGCGCAACTCCAGCGAATGATGGAACGGCGCCATGCGGAAGATTCTCTTTCCCGTCAGCTTGAACGAGGCGACCTGGAGAATCACCGACAGCGCCTCCAGGACGAAGATCCCGCCGACGATCACGAACAGCAATTCGTTTTTCGTCGCCACGGCCGCCGTACCGAGCGCGGCGCCCAGCCCCAGCGCCCCCACGTCGCCCATGAACACCGACGCCGGATGGGCGTTGAACCAGAGGAACGCGAGGCAGGAGCCGAAGATCGAGCCGCACAGCACGGTCATTTCGCCGGAAGCGGCGACGTAGGGCATGTTGAGATAGCCGGCGAAGACCATGTTGCCCGAGATGTAGGCGAGAATCGCGTACACCAGCGCCGACGTCATCACCGGGCCCAGGGCCAGGCCGTCCGCGCCGTCGGTGAGGTTGACGGCGTTGGCCGCGCCGACGATCACCACCGCGCCGAAAGGCAGATAGAACCAGTCCGGCAGATTCCTCAGCGGCTCCCAGAGAAACGGCACGGCGAGATCCGCCGTCAGCGGCGTGTGCGTCAGGAGTGCGAACATCAAGAGAAAGCCCAAGGCGAACTCGGCGACGATCTTGTAGGAGCCGCGCAATCCCTTGGCGTTCTTCTTCGACACTTTCAGATAGTCGTCGAAGAAGCCGATCAGGCCGAAACCCGTCGTGGCGGCCAGCGCCGTCCAGGTGAACATCGTGTCGAGCCGCGCCCAGAGCAGGGTGGAGAGGCCGAGCGAAAAGAGGATCGCGCCGCCGCCCATCGTCGGCGTTCCGGCCTTGGCGAGATGCGTCTGCGGGCCGTCGTCGCGTATCGTCTGGCCGTACTGATGGTTCTTCAGCGTCTGGATGAACCACGGCGCGATGATGAAGGTGATGAAAAGCGCCGAGAGCGTGGCCGCCGTCGTGCGGAAAGAGATGTATTTGAATACGCGAAATACCGTGTCATCGCCGAAAAACTCGTAGAGGTAGTACAGCATCAGCGAGTTCCTTCCGTTCGCGCGGCGAGCGCGTCGATGGCGCGCTCCATGCGCATGCCGCGCGAGCCCTTGACGAGCACTGCGCCGCCCGGCCGCACGCGCCCGTCCACGGCGGCGGCGAAGCAGGACCAGTCGTCGGAACAGAAGATCCGTTCTTCCGGCATGCCGGCCCGCCGCGCGCCCTCGGCGACCTCGACGGCGAACCGACCGAACGCGCCCAAAAGATCGACGCCGGCCTGCGCGGCCTTTTCGCCCAGCGCGCGATGGTAGTCCGCGGAGAGCGGCCCGAGCTCCAGCATGTCGCCCAGAAGCGCCGTTTTATGCTTCCCCGCGCCGACGTCGGCGAGGATATCCAGCGCCGCCGCCATCGAGGCGGGATTGGCGTTGTAGCAGTCGTCGATGAGCACGAAGCCGGTAATGTCGCGCCGGATTTTGAGCCGCCGGCCGGGCAGGACGACCTTGGCCACGGCGGGAGGCATGGAGGCGAGCGGCGCGCCAACGGCATGCGCCGCCGCGACGGCGGCGAGCAGGTTCGACACATTGTGCCGGCCCAGCAGCGGCAGGCGAAACTCGGCGCGTTCGCCGCCGACGGAAACATCGACGGCGAAACCGTCGGCCAAGGGCGAGATCTTTTGCGCGCAGACGTCGGCGTCCTGCCGTTCGCGGGAGAAGGTGAGCCGTTGAGCCTTCGTGCGCGCCGCCTGGGCGACGATGCGCGGATCGTCGAGATTGACGACGGCGACGCCGGCTTCGGCCAAGGCGGCGAACAAGCCGCCCTTCTCGCGAGCCACCGTTTCGATGTCGCCCATGTCCTGCAGGTGCGCCGGGTGAATGCTGGTGACGACGCCCACGTCGGGCCGGGCGATGGCGGCGAGCTGCGCCATTTCGCCGGGGATGCTGACGCCGAACTCGACGACGGCGACGGGCTCGTCGCGCAGAGCCAGAAGCGTCAGCGGCAGGCCGACGAGGTTGTTGAGGTTGCCCGTCGTGGCGAGCACGGCGGAGCGTTCGCGCAGAATCGCGGCCAGAATTTCCTTGGTGGTGGTTTTGCCGTTCGAGCCGCTGACGGCGAGCACGCGCGGCGCACATCGGCTGCGCCAGTGGGCGGCCAGCGCGCCGAGAGCGGCCAGCGTGTCGGCGACGGCGAACGCCGCCGCGCGCGGATGCGCCGCCAGCAGGGCGTCCAGACCTTCCGTTTTGGAGACGACGACCGCCGCCGCGCCGAAGTCGAGCGCACGAGAGACGAAGCGATGGCCGTCGAAGGCGTCGCCGACGAGCGCGACGAACAGTTCGCCCGCCTTCAGCGTGCGCGTATCGGTGGAAACCGCCGTCGCCGCGCCGGAGGCCGGGCCGAGCAGGCGCGCCTCGGGCAGCGCCGCGCGGATCAGTTCGAAGGTGAAAGGCGCCGGCGTCACCGCTCGCCTCCCTTCCGGCTCGCGGCCAGGGCCGCCGCCGCCTCCTCGCGGTCGTCGAAATGCTTCTTCGCCGTTCCGTAGATCTGGTAATCCTCATGGCCTTTGCCGGCGATGAGAATGATGTCGTCGCGCCCGGCCGCCTGCACGGCAAGGGCGATGGCTTCGCGGCGGTTTTCGAGCACGACGTAGCCCCGCTCGCCCGCCAGCGCCGCCGGTTCGACAAGCTTGCCCATGCCGGAACGCCGCACGCCGGGTTCGATTTCGGCGAGGATGGCGAACGGATCTTCCGTGCGCGGGTTGTCGCTGGTGAGCACGACGAGATCGGCCAGCCGGCCCGCCGCTTCGCCCATCAAGGGGCGCTTGCCCCGGTCGCGGTCGCCGCCGCAGCCGAAGACGGTGATCAGGCGGCGGGAGCCGAGGTTGCGGCATACCGAGAGCGCCCGCTCCAGGGAGTCGGGCGTATGGCTGTAATCGACGAAAACGTGAATGCCGCTCGTTGTCGGCACGCGCTCCAGCCGGCCAGGGACGCTGGCCAGCGTCGCCAGGCCGCGCGCCGCCTCCTTGGCGTCGAGGCCGTAGGCAAGGCCGATCGCCAGCGCCTGAAGCGCGTTGGCCGCATTGTGCGCGCCGATCAGCGGCGTTTGGATGGTTACGCCCTGGCCGCGCCCGTCGGCGACGAAACGCGTTCCCGCCGGCGAAACGCCGATGGCCGACGCCTTCAAGTCGGCGCGCGAATGGTTTGCCGTGGAAAAGCGCAATACCTCGCCGGCGAAGCCCGCGATCAGCGCTTCCGCCGCCGGATCGTCGCTGTTGACGACGGCGGTGCGCCGCGGTTTGGGACTGTCGTTCAAGAGCGGCACGAACAGCCGCCGCTTGGCGGCCAGATAGGCGTCCATGTCGGGATGGTAGTCGAGATGATCGCGCGTGAGGTTGGTGAACACGGCGCAATCGAAGGCCGCGCCGTCGGCGCGGAACTGGTCGAGGGCGTGCGACGAAACCTCGACGAGCAGAATCTCCACGCCGCGCTCGACCATCTCGCGCATCAACCTTTGAAATTCGATGGGGCCGGGCGTCGTCGTCGCCGCCGGCGTCTCGACGCCAGCGTAGCGGTAGGTAATCGTGCCAATCACGCCGACCTTTTTTCCCGCCGCCGCGAACATCGCCTCGCCGAGATAGGTGGTGGACGTCTTGCCGTTGGTGCCGGTGACGCCGCAAACCCACATCCGCCGTGAGGGGTCGCCGAAGAAGCGGGCGGCGAGGGGACCGACCCGCCGCCGCGTGTCCGGAAGCACGGCGCAGGGCGCGCCGGCCGGAACGAGCGAAGCGTCCTCGACGATGAACGCCGTCGCGCCGCGCGCCGCCGCATCCGGGATATGGCGGTGGCCGTCGTCCTTCGCGCCGCGCACGGCCGCGAAGGCCGCGCCCGGCGCGACCTGGCGCGAGTCGTCCGTCAAAACGGCGATCTCGGCGTCGGGGCCGACGAGACGGCCGCCGAAGGGCTCGATGAGGCGCGACAGTTTCATGGCGCCTCCGCGAGTTCGGAGCGGCGCACGCAGAGCCCGAGCATCGGCGCGACTTCGCGCGCGATCGCGGCGAAGGCCGGCGCGGCCACCTCGCCGCCGTAGTACGCGGCGTTCGACGGTTCGTCGATCAATACGAGAATCACCAGCTTCGGCGCATCGGCGGGCAGAAAGCCCAGAAACGAACTCGTCCAGTAATCGCGCGTGCCGGTGCGATGGTTTTTCGCGAGTTTCTCGGCCGTGCCCGTTTTACCCGCCACCGGACAGCCGGAGACGTACGCCCGCCGGCCCGTGCCGTGGTCGGAGACGGCTTCGACGAGAATGTCGCGCAGGCGCGCCGCCGTCTGGCTGGAGATCACCCGCCGCACTTCGACGGGTTTGAATTCCTGCTTTACTTCCCCTTCCGGAGTCAGTATCCGTTTGACGATCTGCGGCTGCATGAGCACGCCGCCGTTGGCGATCGCGCCCATCGCCGCCGCCATTTGCAGGGGCGGAACGTTCAATCCCTGGCCGAAGGAGATCGTCGCCAGGTCGATCGGATACCAGTCGGCCCACGGATTGATGAGGCCGCGCGTCTCCGCGGGAAGCGCGATTCCCGTTTTCTCGCCGAAGCCGAATTTCTTAAGCTGCTCGTAAACGCGCTGCGCTCCCATCTCCATTCCGATCTTCGCCGTGCAGATGTTGCTCGATTTGATCAGGACCTCGGAGATCGTCAGCCAGCCGTAGCGCTTCGTGTCGTGAATCGTGTTCGGGCCGATGGCGAATTCGCCCAGGCCGCAGTCGATCCGGTCTTCCGGAACATAGAGCGCCAGATCGATCGCGCTGCCGATCAGAAACGGCTTCATCGTCGAGCCGGGCTCGTAGGCGTGTTCGATGGCGAAGTTGTGAACGCGCTCCATCTTCGCGCCGTTCAGATCGTTGGGATCGAAAGTGGGCTGTTGCGCCAGGGCGAGGATCTCGCCCGTCGTCGGGTCCATGACGACGACCACGCCTTCGTGGGCTTTGTGCTGCGCCATCGTTTCGGCGAGGACGCGCTCGGCCACGTACTGCACGGTCCGGTCGATCGTCAGCATGACCGCGTTGCCGGTGGGATGGTTCAGCGACAGGTCGAGCGATTCGAGGGAGACGCGCTGACCGGAGGCGTCGCGGAAGCCTTCGACCACGAGCGTCGAACCGGCGAGCTCGGCGTTGAAGGCTTTTTCGACGCCCATTTTGCCGTCGAGGTCGATATCGGCGAAACCCAGGACGTTGGCGGCCAGCGAGCCGTCGGGGTAATAACGCTTGTCCTCGTCCATCAGCGCCAGATGCGTCGGGCGCTCGGCCTCGGGCAGGGCGTTGTAAAGCGCATTGAAGCGCTCCACCTCTTCCGGGGAAAGCCAGCGCTCCACCCAGACGAAGTATTTGTCCTCTTTCAGACGTTCGGCGTGCTTGGAAGCGGGTCCGAAAAGCTGGCGCAAAAGCTTGACGGCCGTTTCGCGCTCGCCGTCGCTCATCAAGCGCGGCTGGGCGGTGAGCGACGGCGCCTGCTCATTGGTGCCCAGAACGCGCTTCATCCGGTCGTAGATCGCGCCGCGCCGCGGCTGAATGACCACGGAGCCGAGCGTCTGCCGCCGGGCGGCGGCCCAGTGCGTGTCGCCTTCCACGATCTGCGCCACCCAGGCGCGGGCGAATAGAAGCCCGAAGGCGACGAACAGGCAGGCGGCCACGACGACGAGGCGGACGCGGACTTTTCGGTAGTCTTTCTCCAGCATGGCGCACCTGCCTTAGGGCAGCACGATCACTTGATGGCTTTCGGGAAGCTGCATGCCGTTCTGCCCGGCCCGCTTCATAATCAGTTCCGGCCGCTTGTAGGCGGCGATCTGTTGCAGCAGCTTTTCGCGTTCCTTCTCCAGCGCGAGCTGTTCCTGCTTGAGTTCGGTGATGCCGAACTTGGCGCTGCGCGTTTCGATCTTCGTCCAGGCGAAGAGCGACGCGACGGCGAGGAAGAGCGCGAGCACGACCACGAACAGAGCGCGCTCCAGAGGCTCCACCCGCCACGACGTTTTCGCCGCCGTCCAGCGCAGGCCGCTTTTCGCCGCCGCCGTGGCGTTGCGGTGCGTGGCTTTCTGCCGGCGGGGCTTGGAAACCGCCATCGCCTCCGCTTTGCCGGTTTTCCGGCGCGGCAGGGCGATTGTCGCCGAATTGCGTTTTTTGAGTGTGATCGTCGTCATGCGGCCGTCCTTTCCGCCAGGCGCAGCTTGGCGCTGCGGGCGCGGGGGTTGCGGGCGATTTCCGCGGCGTCGGGCAGAAGCGGCTTTTTCGTCAGGATGCGGACGAGCGGCGTCTTGCCGCAGGCGCAGACGGGCAAGTCGGGCGGGCAGACGCAGGGATTGGCCCACCGTTTGAACGTATGACGCACGATCCGATCTTCCAGACTGTGGTAGGCGATGACCGCCAGCCGGCCGCCGGGCTTCAACAGCTCCAGCGCCTGGGGCAGCATCGCCTCCAGGCTGTCGAGTTCGGCGTTGGTCGCAATGCGCAGGGCCTGGAAGGTCCGCGTGGCCGGATGGATGCGCGACGGATGGGCCCGCCGGGGAATGGCCGCCGCGACGAGGTCGGCCAGCTCCCGCGTGGTCCGGATGGCGCGTTTCTCCCGCCGCTCGACGATGGAGCGGGCGATGCGGCGGGCGAAGGGCTCCTCCCCGTAATCGGCGATGAGCCGTGCAAGCTCAGACTCATCGAGATCGGCGACGAGATCGGCGGCCGTGCGCGGCGCGGAGGAATCGAGCCGCATGTCCAAGGGGCCGTCCTTCTGGAACGAAAAGCCGCGCGCCTCGTCGTCCACCTGCAGCGAGGAAAAGCCGAGATCGGCGAGCGCGCCGTCCAGGGGTCCGGTCCAGACCGCCCGCACCGCCTCGGCCGCGCGGGCGAAGTTGGCGTGCAAAGTCTGCAGCCGGTCGCCGTAGGCGGCCAGGGAGTGTTTCGTTCGCTCGATCATCGTGGCGTCCATATCCAATCCGATCACCCGCCCATCGGGCGCGCTGGCGTCGAGGATGGCGCGGGCATGACCACCGCCGTCGAGGGTGAAATCCGCGAAGACGCCACCCCGCCGGACGTCGAGCCCGCGCACAACCTCGTCCAGCAGGACGGGGAGATGGTTCGTGCTCATCCGGCTAGCAGTTGGCCTCGTGGACGGCCTCAGCGAGGTTGTCGTATTCCTCGAAGGCGTCTCCGTACCCCACGGCGGTGAAAATGTCCTTGAGGTAGGGGCTTACGCCCGCAAGCACGAGGCTGCCGTTTTCGGCGCTCAGCTTGTTCTTGTGGTGCGCCAGGAGGTCGGCCAGCCGGTAGTAAACGTGCTCCGTCTTCGAGAAGTCCAAGACGAAGCGCCGCTTGCCCCGCCGCTCGCAATCTTCGAGCAATTGCCTGATGTCACGGAGATTTTCTTTCCCCAGAACGCGCCCTGGGTAGAGAACGACGACATCCCGTTCGGCGATTTCCAAGACAAACATGGTCCTATCTCCCCGCAAAATGAGACGAAACGTTCCCGAATCCCGCAAAAAAATCGAAACGCCTAACCCCTGAAGTGTCCCCGATTGTTGAGGTACACCTGGAAGGCGTTTTGCCTGAGCGTCCGCTGCTGGGCCTCGTAACGGCTCTTGGCCCAGAGTTCCATGAGATTGCCGCCGCCGATCCAGAGGACATCGGCGTCGAGCCCGGCCCACTGGCGGTAATAGGGCGGGATGACGATCCGGCCCTGGCCGTCGAGCTTGCATTCCACCGCCTGCGCCACGTAGCCGCGTTCCATGGCCCGCCGCTCGATGGGATCGGCGAGCCGCGCCACGTCCTCCAACACCCGTTCCCAGCCCGCGGCGGTCCAGGCTTCAAGATATTCCGCGCTGGGGTCGATGCCGATGGCCAGAATCACGGTCTCGGGCGCCTCCGCCGGTAGAAGGGCGCGAAACGGACCGGGGATGCCGATCCGGTTCTTGGCGTCGATCTGTTTGCCGTGCATGCCCCGGAAGACGGGGAGCGGCGGTTTGGCGGAGGACTCGTTCATGCGCTCGAACTCTTGCGCCCGATGGCGCGTTGTGTTACCATTTCCTGCGAGACCGGAGAGGCGCTCCGGCGAACTTTAAATGGCCCTGACGCGTAGAGCGTGGGACTACTTGGGATCGGTTGGGCCATTTTGGGAAATGATACCACTTTTCCTTATAAATGCAAACCCTTTTGTGGCAAAGGCCATTAATTTCCGCATTTTACGAATATCATGGGGTTGGACATGGATCGAGCTACAAGATATGGTGGTAAAAGTATGTTATAGGCTTCTTTATTGCGCGTTCCGGGAGGCGCGCAAATGATTAATATTATTAATGTCTTGGGAGGGGGAGGGCAGGTCGGAGGGCCTTCTTTCATCCTGAATTGGGACCGCCCCCAAAGAGCCCAAATGGCTGGCTCTGGGGCCAAGGAAAAGCGCTGATGCCTCGCACGGTGGCGGAATACAAGCAGGAGGTCGCCGAACGTCGCGAAGAGATCTTGCGGGTTTTCCGCGCCAATTATCCTGGCCACGATATTAAAAGAATAGAAAAAGCCATGGATTACGCGGAGTTGCTCCATAAAGGGCAGTTCCGCCGCAACGGCCGCCCGTACATTTTCCATCCGCTCGCCGTCACCAAGCTGACCGCCGACGCCCTGCTCGACGAAAACTGCCTGATCGCCGCCTTGCTGCACGACGTCCTGGAGGACACCGTCGCCTCGCGGCAGACGATCGCCGACAAGTTCGGCCCCCAGATCGCCGATATGGTGCAGGCGCTGACCAAGATCCGCACTTTCTCGGCCGAACGCTCCGAGGAGAACAAACGGCTCACCTACAAGCGCATTCTCATGGCGGCGGCGAAAGACATTCGCCCGCTGATCATCAAGATCTTCGACCGGCTGACCAACATGCGCGACATGGTTCACATGCCCGATGGACACCGGCGCCGGGTGTCGGCCGAGACTCTGGACGTCTACGTGCCGTTCACGCGGCGGCTGGGCATGGCGCAGGTCGAGCGCGAACTGACCAATCTTTGTCTCTCCTACCTCTACCCCGAGCCCTACAAGGAGGCGGAAGCGCGCATCGCCAAGGAGATCGAACCGCTCAAGGAGGATTTGCAGACCACGCTCGACGTCATCAAAAAACTGTTGCTGGAGCATGGCGCCCAGGCGGATCTGGAGATCGTCTTGCCGGTGGCGGCCGATTTCTACCAACCCGAGGTGGGCGTCAATTCGCGCGCCGACGTCGTGGTCTGCATCCAGATCCTCATCGACGAGGTGGTGAGGCTCTACACGGCGCTGGGCGTGATCCATTCGCTGTTCACGCCCGTGCCCATGGCGATTCGCGACATGGTGGCCAACCCGATGGCCAACGGCTCCCGCGCGCTGGAGACGAAAGTCGTGATTCGCGGCCGGATCTATCAGGTGTCGATCCTCACCCACGAGATGCAGAAGGTCAACGAGCACGGCATCGTCCACAACTGGAAGGTGAATCAGAACCGCCTCTCCGGCTACTACACGACCTACATGCGGCTTCTGGAGGAGCTGGTCGCCGACGAGGAGATGCGCGTGGACGACGTCCTGCGCCAGTCGCACGTCGAGGGCATCGCCGTTTTCTCGCCGCGCAAGGATCTCTACATCATGCCGCACCGCTCCACGGCGCTCGACTTCGCCTATCAGGTGCACCGCGAGGTCGGCGACCGCGCCGCCCGGGCCTTCGTCAACGGCATCGAGCGGCCGATCGGCTATGTCCTCAACACCGGCGACGTGGTGCAGATCGTCACCAGCGACAAGGTCCATCCGGAGGAGAAGTGGCTGGCGATCGCCGTCACCTCGCGGGCCCGTTCGGCGATCAAGAGCTATCTGCGCCGCCAGGTGGACCAGCGGGCGGTGGAACTCGGCCGCGACATGCTGTACGCCGAACTGGAGAAGTACGGCCGCGACCCGAAGGTCGTGACGGAAAGCGAGGATTTCAAAAAGCTGCTGGAAAAGCTCGACCTCACGGCGAACGAACTGTACCGCCGCGTCGGTTTCCGCAAAATTCTGCCCGCCGATTTTCTGCACCAGCACGGCATCGTGCCGGAGGAGAAAATCCGCAAGCAGAAGAGCGCCGAACGGGCCTCCATCCGCGACAAGATTTTTTCCTCGCTCACCGGAAAAGTGGAGAGCGAGGGGAAGTGGCGCTTCGATCGCGACGACGTGTTCATCAGCTACGCCTCGTGCTGCAATCCGATCTTCGGCGACAAGGTGGTGGGCGTCATCAGCGAGGGCAAAGGGATCACGGTGCACCGCGACATCTGCCCGAGCCTGAAGACCGTCCCCAAGCTGCAGCGGGTCGAGGTGGAGTGGAACATGGACGAGAAGGTCGATTCCGCCGTGCTGAACCTGCACATTTCGGACCAGAAGGGCATCGTGGCCAAGGTGCTTTCCGTCGTCTCCAACAACGGTCTGAACATGTCGGAGTTCAACGCCTACACGGTCGGCCACGAAGCGTTCTTGCGCATCCGGCTGGACGTGAAAAGCCAGCGCGACCTTTTGCGCGTCGTCCACGACATCCGCAAGATGGACGCCGTCCTCGCCATCACCCGCGAAGAATAGCCGCCGTTTTCCGTCCTTGACAGCGAATGCCGCCGCGCGCGATAAGGCCGTAGGAGGCGGATAAAGATGAAGAGCGAACGCCCGAAAATCTGGCTCGCCTGGAGCAGCGGCAAGGACAGCGCCTGGGCGCTGCATGTGTTGCGCCAGCGGAATGAAGCGGACGTCGCGGGGCTGCTGACGACGATCAACGCCGCCGCCGACCGCGCCGCCATGCACGCCGTGCGCCGCACGCTCGTCGAGGCCCAGGCCGCCGCCTGCGGCCTGCCGCTTGTCCTCGTTCCCATCCCCGATCCCTGCTCGAACGAGGAATACGAAGCGCGCATGGCCGAGGCGATGGAAACGGCGAAAGCGCAAGGCGTGACCGGCGTCGCTTTCGGGGATCTTTTCCTGGAGGACGTGCGCGCCTACCGCGAGCGCCAGCTTGGGCGCGCCGCGATGACGGCCCACTTCCCGCTCTGGGGACTGAACACCGCCGCGCTGGCCCGCGAGATGCAGGCCGGCGGCCTGCGGGCCATCGTCACCTGCATTGATCCACGCATCCTGGCGGAAGGCTTCGTCGGCCGCGAGTGGGACGCGGCCTTTCTCGCCGATCTGCCCGCCGGCGTCGATCCCTGCGCCGAGCGCGGCGAATTCCACAGCTTCGCCTACGCCGGGCCGATGTTTTCGCGACCCCTTGACGTGCGAAAAGGCGAGATCGTCCGGCGGGGCGGATTCATCTTCGCGGATGTGCTGCCGGCGGAATGAAACCGCTCGCGCCAGTTGCTTCGCAGAGGCATTGGTGCTAAGGTAAACCCCGCGTCAGTATAGGATTTTCTTTTCCAGCGGGGTGAGCCATGATCGGACGGATGACCGTATTGTGGGCGGTGCTTCTGGGATTATGTTCCTCTTCGGCGTTCGCCGCCTGGACCTCGGGCGAGACCAGCATGACGCGGCTGACGCCCGACGAGCGCGCCCTGCGCCTCAACCCCAACCTTCCCGCGCCGGTCCCCGGCGTCGATTTCGATCCGGCGGCTCCGCCGCCGCCCGCGCCGCGCGCTTTTCCGGCCTATTTCAACTGGCGCGACAAGGATGGCCGAGACTGGACCACGCCCGTCCGCAGCCAGGGCGGCTGCGGTTCCTGCTGGGCCTTCGGTTCGCTGGCGGCGCTGGAAGCGGCGATCAACATCTACGTCGGCGACGCCGATTTCGATTACGATCTCTCCGAGCAGGCGATGGTTTCCTGCGGGTTGGGAAGCTGCGACTACGGCGGCTTCGCCGAGGAGGTGATGTACAACCTGAAGAACGTCGGCATCCCCGACGAGGCCTGCCACCCTTACGAGGAAAGCGAGGGCGACTGCAACGACCGTTGCTCCGACTGGGCGGCGCGGGCGGTGAAAATCGACGCCTGGGGGCCGCTCTACGGCGGACTCTGGGAGGATCAGATCAAAGAGAAGCTGCTGCTCGGCCCGTTGGCCGTGACGATGCAGGTCTACGACGATTTCTACGGCTACCGTTCCGGCGTCTACGCGCACGACGGCTGCGCGCTGGCCTCCAACCACATCGTGCTGCTGATCGGCTGGAACGACGCCAACGGCTCGTGGATCGCCAAAAATTCCTGGGACACCGACTGGGGCGACGACGGCTTTTTCGAAATCAAGCGCGGCTCCTCCTGCTTCGCGCTTTCCGCTTACTGGTTGACGGTCAACCCGATGACGATCCCCACGGCGACCAAAAAGTTATGCGGCGACGCGCCGGCCATTGAACTGTTTGCCGAGGCGGGGCAGAGCGACGGCGACGAGGAAACCTTCACGCTTTCCAATTGCGGGCCGCAGGCGGTGAACTGGTCGGCCGAATACGACGCGCTGCTGTTGGACGTGTCGCCCGACGCCGGACACCTGGAAGCCGGCGAGACGGCGCGGGTCGCGATCAAGGTGGATGCGGCCGCGCTCGATCCCGGCACGACGACGCTGCCGCTCATCTTTCACATCGAACCGGAAGGCGGGGCGCTGCCGGTGGATGTGAACGTCCATGTCGCGCCGGCCGCCGAGGACGGCGATGTCCCCGACGGCGACGAGGCGGCGGATGGCGATGCAATCGTTTCCGACGGCGACGCCGATCTAATTATCGACGGCGACGACGCCCCGGCGGATGGAGACGCGGCCGAAGACGGCGACGCGAGCGGCGACGAGCCGGCCGCCGACGGCGACGCCCCCTTGCCTGACGGCGACAACGGCCCGGACGGTTCCAATGACGGCGACGCCGACACGACGCCAAACCCGGATGACGTCATCGACGCCGGCTCGGCGCCCGACGACTCCGGCTGCGCCGCGCAGGCGGCGACCGCCTGGTGGTTGTTGCTGGCCGCATTGCCTCTGTGGCGACGCGTGAGACGGCGATGAATCCGGGGCTGTTCGACGCAACCGGCAAGCCGGCCTTCGGCGCTTACGGCGGCGAAATCGCCGACCTGAACCTTCAAGCCTGGAAACCGGCCTGGCCCTGGGCTCTGCGCCGGCTGCGCGCCAAACGCTGGCGCTTCGTGGGCCTCTATGCGCCGTCGGTCATCGTCGGCGCGGCGGTGGTCGATTCGGGCTACGTCGGCACGGCCTTCGTCTACGCCTGGGACCGCGAGTCGAAACGGCTCGCCGAGTTCAAGGCGATGAGCCCCCTGGCCCGGGCGATGCGGATTTCCGATCACGCGACGCATGGCGAAGCGCGCGTCGTCATCGGCGATGCCGAAGTTTCCATTCACTATACAGAGCAGGGCGACCGGCTGGAGGTGGACGTCCCGGTGGCGGGCGGCCGGCTGATGATCGAGGCGAGCTTCGATTCCTCGCGTTCCGCCGGCGAACCGCACCAGATCGTTTCCCCCACGCCCGGCGGGCGCTTCGCCTTCACCCACAAAATCGCCGCGCTGCCCGCCGAGGCGACGGTTCGCGCCCCGTTCGGCGAGCGGCGGCTTACGCGCGGTCAGTGCTTCGCCGCCATCGATCATACCGCCGGCTTCCACGACTACCGCTGGGAGTGGCGTTGGACCTCGCTGGGGGGTCTATCGCGCAACGGCCAGCGCGTCGGCCTCAACCTCGTTGCGCCGACGCCGCATCCGACGATCACCGAGAACGCCCTGTGGGTGGACGGCCGCCGTTATCCCGTCAGCCAGGCGAATTTCGATTTCGACCGCGCGGCGATCCTCTCGCCCTGGCATATTTCCACCGCCGACGGCGCGGTGGATCTCGTCTTCACGCCCGAAGGCGAGCGCGCCGAGACGATCGAAGCGGGCCTCGTGATGAGCCGTTTCCACCAGCCCTTCGGCGCTTTCTCGGGCAGACTTAAGCCCCCGGACGGGCCGGCGCTCGAACTCGTCGCCGTTCCCGGCGTCTGCGAGGACCACGCCGCGCGCTGGTAGGCGTCTAAGCGGAAAGCCTCATTTTCCCAAGCAACCGTTCCAGCATTTCGTCAAGCAGCCGGATGTCCTCGGCCGTCACGGACAGGTTCGGCCGCAGGCGGATCGTGGCGCGGCCGGCGGTCAGGAGGAGAAGCGATTCCTCCTCCAGGGCGAACTCGGCGAGTTGAGCGGCCGTGAACGGCGCCTTGAGGCTGAACCCTTGATACAGCCCCATGCCGCGCACATTGGTCAGCATGTCCGGGAAGCGGGCGGTGAGAGCTTTCAGCAGACGGACAAGCAGCGCCGTTTTCTCCGGCGTCTGCTCGATGAGCCTCTCCTCGCGTACGATCTCCATCTCGCGGACGAAACGCACCATGTCGGCCAGACTGCCGCCCCAGGTGGAGTCGAGCACGTTGCGGTCGGTCATGGGATAAAGCATGTAGACGACGCCGTTGCCGAGCTTCTTGCCCGTCGCGATCGCCTGCGGGGGAAAAGGGAGATCGAACTGATCGACGGCGAAAAACGTCCCCGTCTGGCCGCCGGCGGTCTGCACCTCGTCGAAACCGAGATTGACGCGGTGCTCGTGGGCCAGCCGGGAGAGGCCGCGGAAAAATTCCGCTTCGGCCACGCGGTGGCCGCCGGCTCCCTGGATCGGCTCGACGATGATCCCGACCACCTCCTCGCCGTATCTCCGGAGACATTTTTCGACGACATCCAGCGCCTCTGCGGTGCGCGCGGCGTTGGCTTCGGCGGGACCGGAAGCGTCGATGGCGGGGAAATCGAGGCGGATATTGCCCGGCACGATGCCGTGGAAATCCTTGGTGAGCACGAGGTTGTGGGAGAGCTGCGTCACGTTGAGCGCGAAGACCGTGCGGCCGTGGAAAGCCTGGTCGAAGTAGAGAAAGCGGCGCAAGGCGCTGGGACGGGAACGGCCGGGGTCCTCGGTGTTGTAGAGGTTGATGAAATACTTCATCATGTTTTCGACGGCTTCGGCCCCGGAGTTGACGACGTAAGCCTCCAGCCGCGCATTCTTCATGCACTGCGGCGCGACGCGGTGCAGTTCGCGATAGTAGGCGACGCAGTCCGGCGTCAGGTAGTCGGGGTTGGCCGTTTTGTTGTTGGCGGCGGTGAGCAGACGTTTCTGATAGGCCGGATCGGCGAGCCCCGGGTGATTGTGGCCGATCAGTTTCGAGCCGAAATAGCCGGCCCAGTCGAAGATTTCCTGGCCGTCTACGGTGGCCAGCCGCATCCCGTGCGAGCGCTCCAGGTCAAGCACGAACGGGAACGGTTCGGCGATCACGTAGCGCGCCAGCTCGTCGAGGTAGGCGGCGCTCTTCGGGCCGGGGAAACGGGACGTCGTCATGGCGGCACCTCAAAGGCGGAAAACCCCGGAAAAGAAACGCTCTTCCGGGCGCGGCCGCCATTGTAAAGGCGGCGCTGGCGGGCGGTCAAGACGCCGCGCCTTTTTCGCCGCGCGGGCGGGTCGATCCGGGTTTTCAAGGTTTCAAGGGAAGCGCCGGTTGTTTTAACAAATGAAATGTCCGTTTTTTTGATTTCGGGCCGCGCTTGACAGCCCGACCGTTTGCCAGTATTCTCCCCTCTCAAATTTCGGGCCGGTCTTCCATCCCGCCCTGTTTTCGGCAAAACGGTTCCGGCCGCCGCATCGGCGCAAGCCATCAAGCCAGGAGGGCCTGATGTTAAGCGACAATTTACCCCTGGGGCTCACCTTCGACGACGTCCTGCTGCTCCCCGCCTATTCCGAGGTGCTGCCCGCCGACGTGCAATTGCGCTCCCGGCTCACCCGGTCGATCCAGCTCAACATTCCGCTTCTGTCCGCCGCGATGGATACGGTCACGGAAGCGGCGACGGCGATCGCCATGGCCCGCGAGGGCGGCATCGGCGTCATCCATAAAAACATGACCATCGAGGAACAGGCGACGACGGTCCGGCAGGTGAAAAAATCGGAATCGGGGATCATCGTCGATCCGGTGACCATCAGCCCCGAAGCCTCCGTCCACGAGGCGCTGAGCCTGATGGACACTTACAACATCAGCGGCGTGCCGGTGACGAAGCGCAAAAAGCTTGTCGGCATCCTGACCCAGCGCGATCTGCGCTTCGCGTCCATCGCCAAAAAGAAAGTGAAAGACCTTATGACCTCCAAGGTGATTACGGCCGTCGAGCCGATCAACATGGAGGAAGCCAAGACCCTTCTTCATAAGCATCGCATCGAAAAACTGCTGGTCGTTGACAAGGCGGGCAACCTCACGGGTCTGATCACCAGCAAGGACATCGAGCGGGCGCGCACGCATCCCAACGCCGTGAAGGACGCCAAGGGGCGGCTCCTGGTCGGCGCGGCGCTCAGCGTGGGCGTGGATCGGCTGGAACGGGCGCGGGCGCTCGTCGCCGCCGGGGCCGACGTACTCGTCATCGACACGGCCCACGGCAATTCGAAGAACGTCATCGCCACATTGCGCGAAGTCAAAGAGAATTTCCCCGCGCAGAACGTGATCGCCGGCAACGTCGGCGACGCGGACGGCGCGCGCCGCCTGATCGAAGCCGGAGCGGACGGGGTGAAGGTGGGCATCGGTCCCGGTTCGATCTGCACCACGCGCATCGTGGCCGGCGTCGGCGTGCCGCAGATTTCGGCCATCGCCACCTGCGCCAAGGTCTGCGCCGAGGCGGGCGTGCCGCTGATCGCCGACGGCGGCATCAAGTATTCCGGCGACCTCGTCAAGGCGATCGTCGCCGGCGCGGACACGGTGATGATCGGCTCGCTTTTCGCCGGCACGGACGAAGCGCCGGGCGACGTCATCATCTACCAGGGACGGTCCTACAAGGTCTATCGCGGCATGGGTTCGATCGCCGCGATGAAGAAGGGCTCGAAGGACCGTTATTTCCAGGACAGGGTGGTTGACGACGAAAAGCTGGTTCCGGAAGGCATCGAGGGCCGCGTGCCTTACAACGGCAGCCTATCGAGCAACGTCTACCAGCTTGTCGGCGGTTTGCGCTCCGGCATGGGGTACGCCGGCTGCCGGACGATTCAGGAGTTGAAAGAGAAGGGACGCTTCATCCGCATCACGCCGGCGGGGCTGCGCGAGTCGCACGTCCACGATGTGATCATCACCAAGGAAGCGCCGAACTACCGCACGTGATCGCGCCAGCGAAACGGGCCGGGCCGAGCGTCCGGCCCGTCGAGTTTTCAGGCTGCAAACAGGTGACGTCATGGCCGCGCACGAATTGGTTCTCGTCCTCGATTTCGGATCGCAGTACACGCAGCTGATCGCCCGCCGCGTCCGCGAGTTGAAGGCGTACTGCGAGATCCATCCCTGCACGGTGGATGTGGAGTTCATCCGCTCCAGGTCGCCCAAGGCGATCGTGCTCTCCGGCGGTCCCGCGAGCCTCACGGACCCTGGCGCGCCGCGCGCCCCGGAGGGGCTTTGGTCGCTGGACGTACCGATGCTGGGCATCTGCTACGGCATGCAGCTGATGGCGCACCACATGGGCGGCGAGGTGAAAAAAGCGGCGCGGCGCGAGTACGGCCACGCGACGATCGCCGTCGAGGCGCAAAGCGCCTTCTTCGCCGGCGTGGCGCAAGGGCAGGGGGGCGCGAAGCGCGACGTACAGGTCTGGATGAGCCACGGCGATCAGGTGGCCAGGCTGCCCGAGGGTTTCCGCGCCATCGGCGAAACGGCCAACTGCCCCGTCGCCGCGATGGAAAAAGACGGCCGGCTGTTCGGCGTCCAGTTCCACCCCGAGGTGAGCCATACGCCCGAGGGCATGACGATGCTCGCCAATTTCGTCTACAAGGTCGCCGGTTGCCGCGGCGACTGGACGACGGAGAGCTTCATCGAGGAGTCGGTGCAGAGGCTCCGCGCGCAAATCGGGCAAGGCAAAGTGGTGCTCGGGCTTTCGGGCGGCGTCGATTCGGCCGTCGCCGCCGCGCTTCTGTCCCGCGCCATCGGCGGACAGCTGACCTGCATCCTCGTGGACAACGGGTTGTTGCGCAAGAACGAGGCGGCCGAGGTGGCGGCCGTGTTCCGCAACCAGTTCGACGCCCACCTGATCGTCGCCGACGCAAGCGAGAGTTTTCTGAGTGAGTTGGCGGGCGCCGTGGACCCGGAGGCGAAACGCAAAATCATCGGCCGGCTGTTTATCGAGGTTTTCGAAGCCGAGGCGAAAAAACTCGGCGCGATCGAATACTTGGGGCAAGGAACGATCTACCCCGACGTCATCGAGTCCACCTCGTTCAAGGGTCCTTCGGCGACGATCAAGAGCCATCACAACGTCGGCGGCCTGCCGGCGCGGATGAACATGAAACTCATCGAGCCCTTGCGCGAGCTGTTCAAGGATGAAGTGCGCAAGATCGGCCTGGCGCTCGGCTTGCCGGAATCGCTCGTCATGCGCCATCCCTTCCCCGGGCCGGGTCTGGCCGTGCGCGTCTTGGGCGAAGTGACCCGGGAGCGTTGCGACCTTTTGCGGGAAGCCGACCACATCTACATCGAAGAAATCCGCCGCGCCGGCTGGTACGACCGGATCGCCCAGGCGTTTTGCGTGCTTCTGCCCGTGAAAGCGGTGGGCGTGATGGGCGACGAACGGACGCACGAGAACGTGCTGGCCCTGCGGGCCGTCAACACGCTCGATTTCATGACCGCCGACTGGACGCGCCTCCCCTACGACCTCTTGGCCCGCATCTCCAACCGCATCATCAACGAAGTGCGCGGCATCAACCGCGTCGTCTACGACGTTTCCTCCAAACCGCCGGCGACGATCGAATGGGAATGAGGCCGAAGTCGGGCGAGCGACTAAAAAATAATCATAAAATTTTCTGTTGACAACGTTTAGCGATCTAATTAAGGTAAAAACACTCATCCTGAATAACAGAATTACTCTGAAATCATTTCAATTCAAATCGGGAGTATTGAAATGCCCTCACAATCGTGGGGCCAGCGATCTTCTCTTGCGCCTTCGCAAAAACCCGCATCAAGCACGAGCACTAAAAATACGCCAGCCGAGCAAGTTCTTCAGAGAAGAAGCGAGGAAATAACATGAAACACGTCACCTTTCAATTGATGGTCCTTGCGGTGGTTCTAGCTTTTGTGGGTGCCTGCACGTCGAGCACAATCATCAGCAACGGCTCGGATGACGACACGCTGCCGGAGGGCGATGGCGCATCCGAGAGTGACGAATCTATGGACGGCGATGTGTCCGGCGATGGTGAAAATTTTGAGGATGGCGACATCGTCGAGGACGGCGACTTTCCCGACGATGGAGACACATCCGAAGAGGACGGTATTTCAGAGGATGGGGATTTCCCCGAGGATGGTGATTTAGATGATGGAGATGAAGAGATTCCCTTGTCTCCAGGCTTTGTTTCGATCACTGCCGGGTCGTTCTGGATGGGATCGCCTGACGGAAATTGCCCAGAAGGTTACCCGGGAGAATGCATCAACGAATTGGGAAGAGACTCCGCGGTAGAGGCGTTGCACAAAGTGGAGCTAACGCAAGATTTTGAGATATCGAAATATGAGACGCTCCAAAGCCAGTTTAAGGAAGTCATGAAGTGGAATCCCAGTCTCATTTCGGAGTGCGGGCCGAATTGCCCTGTGGAAACGGTGACGTGGTACGATGCGCTCGCATTTTGCAATCAACTATCAGGAACTACATGGGGGAAATGCTATACTTTCTCCAACGTAAGATGCAATGATGACACCCAAGTAGGCTCAGACTATACGGCCTGCCTAAATAAACTCCAAAGAGGAATCAAATATGCCGCCGTTTCGCTGAATGGCGCCTCCAGACCGCAGGATTGCGAAGGGTACCGCCTTCCAACGGAAGCGGAATGGGAATATGCGGCCCGCGCAGAAACGGTGACGGCGTTTTACAGCGGTGGGATTGCCCATGTCGGATGCGAGTCTGATTCTAATTTGGATGCGATCGGCTGGTACTGTGCGAATAGTGGGATAGACTATAGCGAAACCGGCTGCGAAGATTTAAGCGAACAGGGTGGCCCCGATTGTGCAGGCACACACCCTGCCGGCGGCAAATCCCCGAACGCTTGGGGTGTGTACGATATGAGCGGAAACGTCGCCGAATGGGTTTGGGATCCGTTCTGCCCCGACTATGAAACTTATTCCAGCCAAAACCCTGACGGGAGTTTATGCCAAGAGCTATCCCTTCGTAGCCTTCGTAGCGGTATTTGGACTGCCGGCGCGGAGTTATCTCGATCAGCTTTTCGAGTCGGCCTCCCCCCTGAGCGCAGTGACTTAAAATTCGGCTTCCGTGTGGCAAGGTCATTGATAGGGATGCCGGACGGAGATGCGGATTCGATTGATGATGAGATTGATTCGGAGCCAGAATCCGATCCTCCTGAGTTTCAGCCATTGTCTTGCTCTGAAGGTGTCTGCACCGACCCACTCACGGGGTTGCAATGGCAGCAATTCCCGACGGGCACGGTCTGGAATTGGCCCGATGCAATCAGATATTGCAACGACTTGACTTTCGCCGGAGGCGGGTGGGTTTTGCCGAATATCAGTGAATTACGTTCCATCATCCGGGGATGCCTTCCTATCGAAACCAATGGCGTTTGCAATGTAGTCGATTCATGCTTGCCTTGCGGCATGGAGGCCGGTGAAAGCTGCATTGGTTATGCGTGCTGGGAAGAAAGCTTTTGCAATCCTCCCAGTTGTCCAGATATCTACGAACCCGACGAATGCTACTGGCCCATTGAACTTGAAGGGGTTTGCACAGGCTTTTACTCGGCCTCAAGGGCCAACACGGAAGACAATTACCATCCGTGGTTCGTCTATTTCGACGAAGGGAAAATAGATTCAGAGATTCCCGCATGGTGGGATCCTGTACCGCCTAATGTACGTTGCGTGAGATAGGGGCTAAAACGCTTTAGCTTGAACATTATGTGAAAAGGAGAACCTACATGCGTCGCTTATTTGTGGTGGCACTTTTCTGTTTCCAGCATTCCTTTTGATAGGGTGTTTTGATATCATCACTCCAGCAAACAATTCATATTTTTCATTGCAAAGCGATATTAAGTTCACTTTCTCGGGTTCAGGGAATGAGCCTGTTCTCTGTGAAACTACTTACGTTGGATGGGATGGCAAAACGCGAACCCAAGTTTTCGGGGGGGGCACTCGGAGTTTTACATATAAAGATTTACCTCTTGTTAATAATCAAACGACGAAACACAGAATCAAATGCTATGAGGTATTTGTACCAAGCGAGAATGCAACTTTAACAGTCAATATTACATCGCCTTGCGGAATAAAAGACGAAGGCAAAGACTGCGATGATGGCAACCCATGCACTGCGCAGGATTCTTGCGGTTCGGCCCAATGTGTTGGGAAGCCGATTTACTCTTGCGGAGCGGTTTTATACAACAACTTTGACTGCTTTGGCCCCCGCCAAAATCCTTTGGGACATATGTATTCAAGCAATCTTGCAGATGAGCAAATTGGCGACGGATCTACAGTTAATGATGGACTTCAATCCATATATGTATTTCCTGGATGGGAGATTTATGCATGCCAAAATACAAACTTTGAGGGGCAATGCTCCGCTCAATTTAACCATGATGACAGTGCCCCCACGATAGGATGTATAAATTTACCTCCGAGTTGGGGAAGATTGCCAAAGGCAAACGACTTCAAATCGCTATTAATTCAACCAAACAGTAGAGACAACTACTTTAAATTTCACCACTATTACAGTCGGAAGGAAGAAATAGGAAATGACAGAAACGGAGCCTATGGATATATTGAATTATGGGATCAACCCGCCTATGAAGGGATAAACTTTAAATTGAGTTCGACAGACATTGACATCACCGATTCGCCAGTGAAGGATCGCACAACTTCCTATAGAATATTCGGAGATATGGTCGCTCAATTTTGTTTAGACAATCTCTCATGCAGAATTGCGCCGATAGATTACCTTAGCAACAAAAAAGAGGAACCAATCTTTCCTGAGGAGATGTCTATCGCTTTCCCTTCATATACCCGTAAAATCACTGGAATAAAAGTATTTGAAGCAACATATGGAAGCATAATGGTTACCCGAGCAAGTGATTCAGAAAACCAGTCAGCATCTCTGGCTGCAAACATTGCAAAAGAAGGACCCTGGACCAGGAAGAATTTTGATATTAAGTGGAGCGATAATATCGGCGAGGTACGAAAGCTTTTAAATAATGGAGGATATGCATGGCCTAATGGCTGCTTTGAATCCTGTAATAAAGGCTTGGACAATTGCGACGCTAAGAAGGAAGACTGTGGTGATGTATGTCCTGGCGGAGCCTGTGGACAAGCGTGTGGAGATAATAGTAAAGCTTTCCTGTCACTCTACTATGATAACTGGAGGGAATATGCGGCCGACGCGTCTTTGATTTGGGTAAATGGTCATGGTGCTTTCGATGATAATGGCGACAGCGCCCAGATCATTGTAACGAGCAGAACTGTCGGAAAATGCAATGGGGGTGCCGCTTTAAATAGGTTTTTTTCGAATGGACAACATCCTTATGGCTCGCAGAACCTCAATTGGTTTTTAACCACTGCATGTAATTCACTTGGCAATGATGTAGGAGAGCCTGATAATTCTGAAACAAGTTGGCGACATGTGTTTTATGCATGGCAAGACCTTCTTAATAGCGGGGTACACGGGATCGGAGGGTTTCATGGCTATTCTCACTGGGGATGTAATGCATCGGACAATTCAGGGGAAGGAATGGCGAGTACATTTTGGACTGATCTGAAAACAAAGACAGTATCAAAAGCATGGGGTGGAATCGACGAGTCCTTTACGGGTGATGGATGTAGTGATAGAGATGTATATTATTTAACGGCTGAAGATTGTGATTGCGCAGGAGATGTGCTCTGCTGGTCAAAGTCAAGAATGTTTCACGATTATTATTACAACTATATGTCAGGCCCAATGCCTGATTTGAAAGAAAACAAGATAACCCACTATTGCTATTATCACCAGTGGCCTGAGACAAATTGGGAAACAGGGGAAGAAAGGTTTTCTTTCGGCTCGGGAACCGTTCAGACCAAGGCCAACCAAAAACTCAAATTACGGCAGCTGGCAAAAAACGTATTTACGAATAATTCTTATTTGCCTTATGTTGAGTACAGATTACCCGATCCCGAAACAGATATACCAGCTCTCACCACTTCACTTCTTGGAAACAGCGAAATTTCTTCGGATTGCGATATCGCGACAAATAATTATTGTTATTTTGAAAGGGATGGAGTTTCTTTGTATTATTGGCCCATTTCCGGTTATATCGAATGGCGAAATCGCGACTTTAATGTGGGCTTTCCTGTGAATACCGAACCAGATGAGTCAAAAACAAATCTAGAAACTCTAAAAGAGCGGGCTCTTGTCTTTTTAAAAGCCAATAATTTGATTGAAACAAGCGAAGGAGAAGAAATAAAACTCAATGGCACATCGAAGACAGTGCTTAACAGCATGGAGAAAAATACTCAAATAATTTCAACTAAAGTTATTTCGCTTGATCTTATATTTGGCCGAAAAATTAATGGAATGCGTGTTGTTGGGGGGGGCTACGCCATCGTCCACATTGGGGCTGACTATGAAATCTCAGGGGTTGATGTCTTATGGCGGCCTATTTCGAAGGTAAAGAAGGGAAAGATTAGAAGCGCAGAAAAAATTTACATGGGATTAATGGCAAAAAAACAAGGTATCGAAAATGAAACCAGAACAGCACTTGCTTATCTAGAAACAGAAAGAGCTGAGGTTGTTTTGCGCTCCTTACCACGTTACAGTGCGCAAACAAGAGGATTGCCCTATCTCCTCGTTCCTGCTAATATTAATGCAGATGCTTCACTGAAAAAGCTCGGGTATGCTACTCAAGGGTTCCTTTCTACAAGGCTTTCCAAGAGAAATGATGAAGGAGCAGTAACCTTTATGGAGCAGCCTTTTGTAAGGGATGATGAACCGTACAACTTGGAGAAAGAAGATGAAGAAACGAGACGGAACTTCCCTTAAAAAGGATAGATATGACCCCTCGTACTTATAAGAACCTTCGGGTGCTTCGGGTAGCTAGGTATTTTCTGGCCGGGGCGACGTTTTGGGCTTTCGTTCTTTTTTCTCGCACCCTTGTAGCCACCGAGTTGACAAACGACAGCCGCGTACAGCCTCCCGAAATCAGCCCGGAGGATATGACGGTCACTCCCGAGCCTGAACCTATGCCTGCCAGCCCTCCCCCGCAAGGCGAAAACGGCGGCCTGCGGGTCGAATGGTTCACCTTGAAGTTCATCGTCGGGGGTTACGGCGCGGGACTGGGGATCGGCGCGTTTACCCTCAACTGGAAGTGGTTCTTCTGGGAGATCGTCCACGGCTACCCCTTCGTCGGCGGGATGCCCACTTATCCAACGGACGACGAGGCGGAAGAATTCGCCGTGTTCTCGGCCCTGGGAAGCATGGCCGGCGTGCCGTTTCGCCTGGATCCGGAAGGCCGCCATACGATCCGCCTCGGCCTGGGCGTGCTGGGCGGCATGATGTCCAACGGTTGGAGCGGCAACACCGACTATCATTACAGCGCTGGCCCTTACTTCGACCTCGAAATCGGTTACCTCTACCGTTGGAAGCCGAATACACAGATCTTTACCGGGCTGAATATCATCGCGGCGGCGCATAGCACTGAGCCAGCTTTCCAAGGGGAAACATTGTGCATAGCTTCCCCTAGTTGTCCGAAAAACGGCCAGGCCTATCCCTTCCCCATCATCCAGGCCTTCTTCGGGTTCATTTTCTAGGCGGGGTTGCCTTGGCAGCCGCGTCACGCAAGCCGTTTGGGTAACTGAGATACAGCCCGGTTGCACCGTGCTCCGCTCGCCGGAGTCGCTTCAAAAAAGGCGACTGAAAAAATACATTGACACACCGCGTCAGCGCCGCTATAAAATCTCCTTTCAGGTCCTCTAAAAATTCGTTAGGATAAAAGTGTATTCTCACGCAACAGCGGAGCAGGACTCGCTGCGTCGAGCGTCGCCGATACGAGAGGTAGAGCCATGAACACCATCCGTGGGGCCGTGGAGCGCGTGCTGGCCGTTGCGGCCCTAGTCGTTGTAGCCGTCGCCTGTACGGAAAACGGCGCTTCCACCGCCTGCGTGGCGGAGGGCGATTGCGCCGCCGGCGAAATCTGCATCGCCGGCCAGTGTCAGCCGGCGCAATTCTGCTCCGGCGACGCCGGCTGCCCCGTCGGTCAGATCTGCAACAACGGCCAGTGCGAATCCGCCGCTTCCTGCACGCTGCCGGAGGATTGCCCGGAGGATTTCGAATGCGTGGACGGCTATTGCGTCCATTCGTCCTTCTGCGCCGGCGATGCGGAGTGCCCGAGCGGCCAGTTCTGCACCGAGGGGGCCTGCCAGCCGGCCACGCCCTGCGACATCGACATCGACTGCCTGGCGGATTTCCAGTGCGTTGACGGTTACTGCGCGCGCCGCGCCTGCCGGACGGACAAGGATTGCGCCGAAAATCTCTATTGCGACAGGGCCGACGGGCAATGCAAGGCGCGCCAGGCGCCTGACGGCGACGAAGCCGCCATCGCCTGCGACGACAGCCGCGACTGCCCGGTGGCGCATCGCTGCGAATTCGGCAAATGCGTGCCGCTCTCCGGAACGGACGGCGACACGCCCGACGGCGACGTTCCGGACGGCGACGTCCCGGACGGCGACGTCCCGGATGGCGACGTGCCGGTGGGCGACCTCTGCCAGCGTTGCGAGCAGGACCCGGACTGCGGCGGGACGGAGAACTATTGCATGGAGGACCTTTCCGGGACGAAATTCTGCGCCCGGCTCTGCGGCGAGGACGCCCCCTGCCCGTCGGATTACCGTTGCGCCGACATCTTCAGCGGCACGGGGGAAGTTTCTTCCAGCCAGTGCCTGCCCCAGAGCGGCTATTGCGACGCTTCCGGCGACGGCGACGAGCACCCGGCGGGCGCGCAGGGCTTCTGCGAGCCCTGCGATACGCACGACGATTGCGGCGGCGTCTTCGATCGCTGCCTGCCCGCCGCCGACAGCCAGACCTATTGCGGGACGGACTGCGCCCACGACCAGCCCTGCAACTTCCCGAACACCTACTGCAAGCGCATTTCCGAGACGGTCCGCCAGTGCTGGCCGATCTCCAACGACTGCCGCAACCTCTCCCCCGACGGCGACGTCCCCGACGGCGATTATCCCAATGGGGACTATCCCGACGGCGACTATCCCGACGGAGATTGGCCCGACGGCGATCTGCCCTTCGAATGCACTTTCGACTCCGATTGCCCTCCGGGTCAGATTTGCGATCTTCTGGAATGTGTCGATATACTTTGCTCGCCATGCAACAGTTTCTTCGATTGCGGTTCGATTTTCACCGAATGCATTGACGGCGGCTGCGCGACGGACTGCTCGATGGGTTCCGCCTGTCCCACGGGGTATCGTTGCGAGTCCATGGATATTTTCGACGCTTACTGCGTGCCGACCAGCGGCTCCTGCCAGCAGACGCCGGACGGTGATGCGGATGGCGACACGCCGGACGGGGATCAGGACCCCGGCTGCTCGGGGCCGTGCTCCGACGATTTTTACGATTGCCAGGGCGACGGTTTGTGCGTCTGCGATTACGGCGAGAAGACCCTGTACGATTGCTTGGAAGTGTGCCTGGAGGGCGGCTACGCCGAATTCGTCGAGTGCAGCTACGACGAGGAATACGCCCACGACCTCTGCTGGTGCTCCGACGAGACGATCGCCTATTGCGCCGGTTACACCGGCAGCGACATCTGTTGCACGCTCGACGATCCCTGCGATTTCGCCCGGAACGATACATGCGACTGCGACGGAAAATGCGCCTGGGATGCAACGGACTGCGCCGCGCCGGACGGCGACATCGATAATGACGTTGACAGCGATCCGGACAGCGACAGCGCCCAGGCCACCGGCGCCTGCGCCGATCCGATCGTCATTTCCTCGTTGCCTTACCAGCATGCCTATACGACGGTGAACGGGCCGGATACGCTCACGGCGTCCGGCTGCGAAGAGGACGGCTGGGCGATGTCCGGCGGCAGCGGCCCGGAGCGCGTCTACCGGCTGGAAGCGAGAGCCGGTCAGTCGCTGGGTATCCGGGTCGAATCCGACTTCGACGCGGTGCTGACGGCGCGGACGCCGTGTGGGAGCAGCCCGGACGAGTGCCTCGGCTCGGACGCGGAATTCGGCGCGGGAACGCAGGTAGAGGAATTAGGAATCACTATCAATCAGGACTTCACGCTGTTCATCACGGTGGACGGCTATCGCAACGCCAACCAGGGTAACTACACGTTGACGGTGGAGGAAAACTGATCTCCGCTTACGGCGGCGTGCAGATCGCCTGAAGGCCGCTCTCGGTCATGTCCAAGCAGCGCCAGCCCGGCGGACATTCGCGCTCGTCGTGGCAGGTCAGGGCGCAGAACCCCTCGGTGAAGTTGAACTCGTAGCGCACGCAGCTTTGTTTGCCCGGACATTCGGCGTCGCAGCCGCAATGGATGCCCAGGCCGTGATTCTCGGCCAGGACGCGCGTGTCCAGATCGGGCATGCATCGTGTGACTGGCGATCCCTGACAGGTGAAACCTTTTTTGCAGTCCATATCCCACATGCATTCAGGCTCGCTTTGCGGGCTGCAGGCGTACTGGACGGCTTCGGTAAACATGCTGAAACCGCAGACAAGGTCTTCGCCGCAGTCCAGGCTGGTGAGGCAGTTGGCCTGGCAAAATCGACCGGGCGAGCAGAAGGCCCAGTCGTCGGCGCAGCTGCAGTCGGCCACGCAATGCTCGCCGTATGGCGCGAGGGTTCCTTCCAAGCATTCCGAACATTCCGGACAGGCGTTGACGGTGAACGTCAAAGGCGAGGGAGCCCAGTCTCCCATGGTGAGGATGTTGGCCGTCCACTCGCCGGGCGGCAGAGGCGGCAGCTGGACCGGGTAAACAAACTGTTCCTCCTGCCACATATCGCACGAGCGTTGGCCGTAGAACATTCCGCCCCATATTGTAATCTGCCGGCTGTCGGGTTGGACGTCCCCGAATACGCCGCCGTAGCGCCAGCAAGGGTACGGAGTCCCGCCGGCAAGGGTCTGAATATCGAGAACGACGCTTGAGCCTTCCCGGAACGCGCCGGCATACGAGAACTCGACGTGCCAGTCGGGGGTGAAAGTCCAAGCCTGGCCGCAGTAGGCCCAGGGCTTTTCATCCTGGCCCAGCGTCGCCGCGAACGTATCCGTGTATAGAGTCCCTTCCGCGGTCAATTCGATGGGGTATTCCTGGCATTGGGTTTCCCCTGTGCGGGCGGGAGAGAGAACGTCACCCCGGCGGCTCGGCAGGTTGTCCGGGGACACATCCAGCAAGGTCGAATAGCAAAAGCGCAACCGGTAATTTCCGGCCGGGGCGAGCGACGGATTGTTGCAGTTGACCTCGCCGTACTCCTCGCTTTGACAGGTGGAGAACTCAACCCCCTCGCCCGCCCAGTTAAACTCGATGGCCGAGCCGGGGAGAATCTGCCGCACTTCCTCCGGCATCTCTTCACACATGATCGGCACGCAGGGCTCGCTGCAATCGATGGTGCAGCCGCGGTAAAGGTGCAATTCCTGGCCTTCGGCGTTCAGCAAGGTGAAGCCCAGGTGGCCGTCCCACGAGCCGGCGTTGTCCGTGACGTAGGCGGCGTCGCTCCCGACGTTGGTGAGGCGGAGAACGAGCGTCCCGGGAGGAACTTCCTCATCGCCGTCGGGGGAGAGGTCGTGGTCGCCGTCAACGATGTCGATGTCGCCATCCAAGGCGTCGCCATCGGCGGCTTCCATCTCCTGCTCGACTTCCCTTTCCTGTTCGGTCATCGGGTCTTCGTCGCCGTCAAGGGGCGGAAGATCGCTGTCAGGGCTGTCCATGTCGCCATCTTCATCCGCGGCGCCGTCGCCGTCCGTGAAAGTGAAGGTTTCGCCCGAGCCGCAGCCAAAGAACGAAACCAACGCCAGGCTTAGAACCGTCGCCAAAAACACCCCTCGCATGGGAGGACTCCCTTTCCGCCGAAAACGTACGAAGATTAACCAGCAAAAGACGTGCCAGGGCTTGTAGCGAATACGTGTTCGGAAAAACTGGCTTTTTTGCGATACGGGAAGAGGAGATGTGTAAAGCCGCGTTGACTAAGGAAGCCGGAATGTCAGGATCTTCCGGACCGCGCCCCACGAAGAATGTTTCGTCATCGCCAGTCGATCAGGGCGGGGCGACGCTCAGACATAACTGTCGAGCAGCTTTTCGAAATCACCGGCGGAGGGATCGTGGCGCGCTTCGTCGATCGCCCGGTTGTGGTGGTCCTGCAAGGTAGGGCGCAGTTCACGATAGAAAATACCGGTGTAGAGGGCTTCCTGGTCCTGGGCGTAACGGAAAGCCGCCACCTTGTTCGACGGATCGAAATCCTCCGGCAAAAGGCGGATGCGTTCGGAAAGGCTGTCGTAGGTCTGATGCTTGGCGAAAGTCACGCAGGGCGAAAGCACATGGACGACGGCGAAACCGGGATGGCGGATCGCCTCGGCGAGCATCTCCGAGAGCTGCTTGCTGTTGGCCGAGAAGCCGCGCGCCACGAATGAGGCGTTGTAGCCCAGAAACAAGGACAGCGGATCGAGGCAGCCTTCGGTCACGCCGAACGGCGAGGTGCTCGTCTTCGTGCGCTCGCGCGTCGTCGGGGAAAACTGGCCTTTCGTCAAGCCGTAGATCGAATTGTCCAGCACGATGTAGACCATGTTCGGGTTGCGCCGCGCCGCGTGCGGCACATGGCCGCCGCCGATGGCCAACGCGTCGCCGTCGCCCGAGATGCCGCACACGAGCAGCCCCTTGGTGGAAGCGGCGATGCCCTGGCAGACGGGCAGCACCCGCCCGTGCAGGACGTGGAAGCCGTAGCCTTTCACGAAATGCGAGAAGCGCCCCGAACAGCCGATGCCGGAAATGATGACCAAGTCCTTGGGATCGACGCCGCAAGCGGCTACCGCTTTATAGAAGGCGGAAAGCGCGCCGTAATGGCCGCAACCGGGGCACCACACGGGCTTGACGCCGCTCTTGTAGTCGCCGGGCTTGCGGATCCGCTCGGAGTCGCCGCCGTTTGACGGGTCGAGGGGAGCGGAAAGACTCGTCGTCTCCGGCTTGCTTTGCGGTACGCCTTTCGCGGTCATGTTCTCACCGTTCGTTACTGCTGGCGGGCTTCGTCCCGCTCTATGAATCGAAGCTTAAAACGATATCCGGCCTCGCTCCAGGACAAAGCTCATCGCTTCGCCATCTGCCGCAGGGCTTTGTAGATTTCCTGCGGCATGAAGGGGATGCCCTGGTATTTCGTCAGCGAGGCGCACTCCATGCTGAACTCCCCGCGCAGCATGTTGGCCAGCTGGCCGGAGAAGTTTTCCTCGATGACCACCACTTTTTCCATCTTCTTCAAGAAGCCGCGCAGCGCCGCCTTGGGCAGCGGATGCAGCAGACGCGGATGGAAATGGGCGATGGGGATTCCGTCGCCGGCCGCCATGCGAATCGCCTCCGCCGCCGCGCCGCGCGTCGAACCCCAACTCACGACGCCGAATTTCGCCTTGCTCGGACGGCTCTGCACATAGGCGATCTGGGCCAGTTCCTGCTCCAGTTTCGCCAGTTTCTGATGGCGCTTGCGGAGCATCTCCTCGTGGTAGTGCGGCGTATAGCTCGGATGGCCGTACTCGTCGTGCTCCAGGCCCGTCGCCTGATAATAACCATGCTCCGTGCCGGGCGTGGTGATCGGCGAGACGCCCGTCTTCGTGAAGGCGTAGCGCTGGAACGCCTCGCCGGTTTGCGGGTCCCATTCCTGGCGCGGCCAGATCTCGACCGACTCCAGATCGAAGCGCCGCGTCGTCTCCGTGCGGTAGGCGAGGGACGCGTCCGAGAGCAGAATCACGGGCGTCTGGTAGCGCTCGGCGATGTTCACCGCCAGCACGGTGAGGTCGAAGCACTCCTCCACCGTCGCCGGGGCGAGCACGACGCGCGGCGCGTCGCCCGGCGTGCCGTAGACGGCGAAATTCAGGTCGCCCTGCTCCGTCTTGGTGGGCATGCCCGTCGAGGGGCCGGAGCGCTGCACGTCGATGATCAGCACGGGCAGTTCGGCCATCGCCGCGAGGCTGATGAACTCGCCCATCAGGGCCATGCCGGGGCCGCTGGTCGTCGTCAGCGCTTTCTGGCCGGCGTAGGACGCGCCGAGACAGGCGCCGATGGCGGCGATTTCGTCCTCGCACTGGATGAGGTGTCCGTTGAAGCGGGGCAGCTGGCGGGCCAGGGTTTCGAAAATCGGCGTCGCCGGGGTGATCGGATAGCCGGCGCAGAAGCGCACGCCGGCGGCGAGCGCGCCCAGGGCCGCCGCCTCGTTGCCGGAAAGGATCAGCCGCTCCGGCGCGGGTTTGACGGTTTTGCGCGCCGGCGGCGCGGCGAGCGGCTTCGATTTCAACTCATCTCGCGCGAAGGCGTAGCCGGCGTTTAAAGCGAGCATGTTGTTGCTCACGACCGTCTCGCCCTTCTTGGCGAACTGCTTGCGCACGCGCTGGCCGACGACGTCGTCCGGCATGCCCAGCAGCCAGGCGAGCACGCCCACGGCGACGATGTTCTTCGCCCGCGTGGCGTCGGTGACGCGCCGGCAGATGTCGTTGAGCGGGGCCTCGTAGCGCTTGCGGCGGCCGAGCGGAGCGAGGTCGCGGCACTGCGCCGGGTCGTAAAGCACGATCCCGCCCGGCAGGACTTCGGGGAGATAATTGTCGATCGCCTCCTGGTTGAAGGCGACGAACAGGTCGAGCTTGTCGCCGGCGGAAAGCACCGGCTCGTCGCCGACGCGAAGCTGGAACATCGCCAGCCCGCCGCGAATCTCCGCCGGGTAGGTGCGGAAGGTGAAGATGTGGTAGCCCGCGCTCGCCGCGGCGGAGGTGAGAATCTCGCCGCAGCTGATTACGCCCTCGCCGCCTTCGCCGCCGATCCGTAAGGTCAGGTTTTGCATCGCCGCGTGAACCTCAGGAACAAATGAACAGGGTGTGCGTGCGAACAAGCCTCGCGGCCGTCATGGCCGGCGAGCGTGGAAGGTCCGGAGCATGGCGAAAAAAAATCCCTCCCGTGTTCCGGAGAGGGATCGATTTGTCGTGGTTGCGTGTTGGCACCGCTTAATCCACCAATGGTTGCCAGCCCGAAACACCGCGGGCAAGGTAGCACACTTTCGAAGGATTGCAAGTTTTTTAGACGGTGTGATGTGCGGCAAAAGGGCAAAGTCCCGCCGCGCCTGGAAGTGGGTTCAATCCGGCGGATCGTTTGCATCGCTGATAGGGGGCCGGGCGTCTTCCCCGATGCCGTCGTGACGAATGCTACCCGTCCATTCCGTATGGATTCTTCCGAAACTGAAAATGAGCAGCATCGCCGCCACAAACCAGGCAATCAGCTTTCGAAGCGAGCAGATCATGGATTTCCTCTTGCCGACAGATGCAGCCTTTCCCTTTGTGTAAAGTGGGGATCGGTCTTATGAATGTCAAGCGCCCCTTATGACATCGCTCCTTGACTTCCCGAAGCGAACATTATAGAAAGTATTATAATTTAGGCATTTTGACGCGGAGGGGAGCCATGACCGACACCAGCATCTACAAAGTCATCGAACTGGTGGGGACTTCTACGAAATCCTGGGAGGACGCGGCGAAAAGCGCGGTCGAGAAGGCCGCGAAATCCTTGCGCGACCTGCGCATCGCCGAGGTCACGACGATGGATCTCAAGATCGAGAAAAACAAGGTCGTCGCCTATCGCACGCGGCTGAAGGTGTCCTTCAAATACGAAGAGTAAGCCGCGCCGTTTCGCCTCGATCGGGGGAAACCCCGGATACAGACATTTCCAGGGAAGGAGAGGTGTATCAACTGCATCGCCATCGAGATGCATCCAAGCGTCTATCAAATGGAATAGTTTTTATTTATTCGTAAAATGAAGTAGACTGTTTCTGGCCAGTAGTTCAAGGACGACGCCCGGCGGACCATCATCCATCGCAATACAAACAGGGACGGAGTTGCGCCATGTCCACGAGACGCAGGCGTTGGAAATGGATGGCCGGGCTTGCGCTGGTGGCGATGTCGAGCGTATTGGCCCTGCCGGCAGGCGCCGAAGCGCCAGAGGCGCCGACGCCTGCGCCAGCCGAATCCCAGACTGTCGAAACTCCACCGGAGGCTGAAGTTCCGCCGCCAACCGAATCATCATCAGGCGCCAGTGACTTCAAAGTCGAGTGGGTTTCCTTGCGCGTCGGCGGCGGTTTGTACGGTGGCGGCGGCGAGCTTGGTCTTTTCACCCTCTGCTCGAAGCACTTATTTTACGAAATCGTCCGCTTTGCCTTCTATGGCGGCGCTCCCACGCAAATCGGATCGGGCGCCAGCTTGGTCAGCTCGATAGGCGGAGCATTCGGCGGCAGGTGGACGCTTGACGCGAAAGAGATGCATGAACTTCGATTTGGCCCGGGGGCGCACTTTCTGAGTATCAACGGAGGGGAAAAGGACCGGCAGACGGGGAATTGCTTTTTCGTGTGCACCATAGATGAATCGGCCCAAGCCATCGGTCTGGGTGTTTCCCTCGATATCTACTATCTTTATTATCCACGAAAACAGGCGCCAGATCCCACCCAAAAGATTGCATTTCAAGCGGGCCTGGCTGCCTATGCGCTGGCTTATGGAGCCTACGGAGGGATGTTCGATAAGGTAAATGAAACCCGTTATCCCTGGCCGTCTGTCGTGGCCTTTATAGGGTTCAGAATCTGAGAAAGGCGGCGAATCGAGCGCGCCATTCGATAAGATCAAGCATTTGTGATATCTCTTGGCGGAATGCGGGCGTCTGCACGGCTCGTTCGTTTCCTGGTGTTTCGCTTGGAGGGGGACAATCGTGCCAAGTTCAAGGAAATGGGATCGCAGCCGAGGGCTGCTGCGTATCGGCGGTATTTTTCTCGTCTTGCTTTCTCTTGCCGCATGCAGTGAAAACGCGACCGATGACGACGGCGCTGCGGACGGCGACGCGGACCGCGAGACTGATTCGCCCGGCGAAGAGGAGGAAACCCCGGATCTCCCCTTCGCGCCGGCCGGCCCCGACGCCGCTCCCGATCCGCTGCAGCCCGGTCCTTTTCCCGTCGGCGTGATGACGATCGATCTGGTCGATGACTCCCGGACGGACCCGAGCCTGGGCGGGCCACGCTTCGTCCGGACGGAAATCTGGTATCCTGCCGTTCAGTCCGCCGCCGCCCTCTCGCCCTGGACCTACGATCTCAAAGCGGAGGCCGACGCCAACATCGACCTCGGCGAAAACCGCGACGTCTTCATGGCCCAGGAAATGCCGGGGTTCGAGTCGATGACTGTGCGCGACGCCGAAATGGAACAGACCTACGCGCCCTATCCGCTGGTTCTGTTTTCCCACGGCGCCTACAGCCTCCGGATGCAGTATCTTTTCTTTACGGCGCATCTCGCCTCGCACGGCTACGTCGTCGTGGCGGGCGATCACCGGGGAAACACGCTGTGGGACATGATCCGCGACGGGTTCAATCCGGAGACGTTTGGCGACGCGGCCGTGAATCGTCCCCTGGACGTTGTTTTTCTCTTGAACCAGATGGAAAAGCTCAACGCGCAAGCCGGCCACGCGCTTTACGGCGCGATCGATGTCTCCAAGGTCGGCGTGAGCGGACATTCGTTCGGCGGCTACACGGCTTTGATCGCTCCTTGCATCGATTCGCGCCTTTCGCTCGCCGTACCCATGGCGCCGCTCACTCTTGGTCTCGAAAGCGCCGGCTGCGACCCGTCGGCTTACCCCGCGGCCTTGTTGCTGATGGGAGCCACCGACGACCGGACGCTTGCCTGGCAAAGCCAGTACTGCACCGCCTTCCAGATGGAAGCTCCGGCGAAATGGCTCTATGAATTAGTCGGCGGCGGCCATTTCACGTTCTCGGATGTGTGCGCCTACGGGCTGGACGCCTTTGGCCCCTTTGAAATTCCGGATCTGGAAAACGACGGCTGCTCGGAAACCGACAACATTCCCTATGCGCTGGCGCAGCAAACCATCAGGCACTACGCCGTTGCCGTATTCAACCGTTACTTGCGGGATTCCAGCGGGTCGGAAGCGTTTCTCGAACAGTTCGACGAGTCGCCGTTCGATGTGGTTCATTTTTATTCCGGCGGCGCGCTTCCCGACTGGCCCGAAGGGGGCTGCGGCGAAGCTGGAAAATAAGCCTGCCGGTTGATTTCGATTGGCGATGGCGATAGAATCGGGCCGCTGTTCGACGCCGACCCGCCACGCCAGACCATTCCAAGAGGGGTGTCCCATGAAAGCCAAAACCGGTTTAATCGCGGTTCTTGTCGCTCTCGCGGGCGCAGTGCTCCTGGCCGGGGCGGGGTGTTCGGAAACGACGGTTTCCAGCAGCGGCGACAGCGACACACCCCAGTTTCACACCGACGGCGACGCCTCTCAGGAGGAAGAGAATTGCCCGGCGGGGGCGCTCGGCTGCCTGTGCGGGCGAGGCGAAAGCTGTCAGGACGATCTGGTCTGCATCGAGGGAATCTGCCAGGAGCCGTCCATGCCGCCGGGCGAGGAAGGCGGACCTTGTTACAGCAACGGCAAATGCGACGCGGGCCTAGTCTGCAATGAGGAGGATCTTTGCGAGGCCGAGTCCGTCGCCGACGGCGACGCGTCGGAAACGGACGGCGACCCGCCGCCGGAAGACGGCGATGAACCGGTCACGGACGGCGACGCCGTGGAAGAAGACGGCGACTCGCCGCCTGTCGATGGCGACGAGGCTGCCTGCGATCCGATTCCCGGCTGGCCGCCCAACCCGGAGACGGACCCCTGGTATGTCACGCCGCCTCAAGGTCAGGGAACGCCGGAGTGCAGTTTTCCCGAGTGCGACGACGCGGCGGAGCAGCATTGCTACGGGTCGAACGAGGGGGCTTGGAAGCAGACGTTGACGACGATCAGCCATACTTGCGGCGCGACGGCGGAGACCTTCGACCAGCGCCTGAAGCCGGGGCATGAAGAAGTCATTACGGGCCTCGAATTCCAGACGATCGGCGAATGCGACTATGACGGCGAGGTGCAGGTCGGCGTCGTTCGGGGGCCTTCCGGCATTTTCTGCTCGATCAGCACGGAATCAAACGGAATGGGCGGCACGATCACGGTGATGGAAACCGGCTGGGCGACACAGATAGGCGACCGGATGGAAGGTCAGGCGCGGGCCTATCTGTACAATGTGCCTTTCTCCACCAGCTATTGTTACGCCGACTACGACCTGCTCATGGAACAAGAATGAAAAGTAGACGCTCTCCGTCGAATTGACACAGCATGCATCCGGCAATTCCTTTTGCAGAGGTGAAAGATGGCGGAAAAGCGGTTCGAGTTCCCGGCGATGATTCGGAATCTGCCTGAAATCGACGTCCCTCTGGAGGGAGTGCGCGGGCGTCTCCTCCAGGGCGAAGGGCGGCAGGCGGTTTTTTTCGAGATCGAGCCGATCGGCGCGATTCCCGAGCATTCGCACGGCGCGCAGTTCGGCGTGGTTCTCGAAGGGGAAATGAGCCTCACCATCGACGGCAAAACCCGCCGCTACGGCCGGGGCGATGCGTACTACATTCCCGCCGGCGTCCCGCACGGCGCGGTGTTTCACACCGCGTTCCGCGCCATCGACGTCTTCGACGAGCCGGCGCGCTACCGGAAGAAGGGCTGATCGTTCCGCTACGTCGTCGCCGCCTTGAGCGCCTGGTCGAGGTCGGCGAGGATGTCGTCCGCCGTCTCCAGACCCACCGAAAGCCGGATGAACTCCGGATTGACGCCGGCGGCCAGCTGCTCGTCGGCCGTAAGCTGCTGGTGCGTCGTCGAAGCCGGGTGAATGACGAGGCTCTTGGCGTCGCCGATATTGGCCAGATGGGAAAACAGCTTCGTCTCGTTGATGAAGCGCACCGCCGCGTCGTAGCCGCCCTTGATGCCGAAACCGACGAGAGCCCCGAAGCCGTTCGCGAGGTACTTCCGAGCCAGGGCGTGCGTCGGGTGGTTGGGCAGGCCGGGATAGTTCACCCACTCCACCGCCGGATGCTCGGCGAGGAAGCGCGCCGCCTTGAGCGCGTTCTCGCTGTGACGGGCCATGCGCAGCCCCAGGGTTTCCACGCCCTGCAGGATCATGAAGGCATTGAACGGCGACAAGGCCGGTCCGATGTCGCGCATGAGCTGGACGCGGGCCTTGATGATGTAGGCGAGGTTGCCGAAGGTGGTGTGATAAACGAGTCCGTGATAGCTCGGGTCGGGCGTGGTGAACTCCGGGAACCGGCCGCTCGCCCAGTCGAAGGTCCCGCCGTCAACGATCATGCCGCCGATCGAGGTGCCGTGCCCGCCCAGAAACTTCGTCAGGGAATGGATAACGATGTCCGCGCCGTGCTTCAAGGGTTGCAGCAGGTAGGGCGTGGTCGCCGTGTTGTCAACGATCAGGGGCAGACCGTTTTCGTGGGCGACCTTCGCCACCGCCGCGATGTCCAGCACGTCGTTCCTCGGATTGCCCACGCCCTCGGCGAAAATCAGCTTCGTGTTCGGCTGGACCGCCCGTTTGAAATTTTCCGGCTTGGACGGCTCGACGAAGGTGCATTCGATGCCGAACTTGGGCAGCGTGTGATGGAGCAGGTTGTAGGTGCCGCCGTAAAGGCTGGTCGAGGAAACGATATGGTCGCCGCTATGGGCGAGGTTGAGGATGGCGAGCGTTTCGGCCGACTGGCCCGAGGCTGTCGCCAGCGCCGCCGCGCCGCCTTCCAGCGCCGCCACCCGCGCCTCCAGCACTGCCCAGGTCGGGTTCATGATGCGCGTGTAGATGTTGCCGAACTCCTTGAGCGCGAAGAGCTTCGCGGCGTGGTCGGAGCTGTTGAAGACGTACGAAGTCGTCTGATAGATGGGCACGGCGCGGGAACCGGTCGTTGGGTCGGCTTCCTGACCGGCATGCAGCGCTAAAGTATCAAACCCTAGTGTTTTCGAGGTCATGGCGTTTCCTTTCCTCGCCAGTTCATCTTGAAACTTGGTGTCAAAACCCATCCGGAATACTAGCGGCATATAACACTAGTGTCCATAAGATTTTACTAGGAAATAGATTATTCCATTATGAGTGAGGAGAGAACGCTTTTTCCAGGGCTTCAAATGGCGAGATGGACTGATGCAACAGATCAACTGGGGAACGTGATCTCTTTCTCTTCTCCCGAAGCGGCATTGACCACTATCAGCGAGGCAGGGTCGCGGCCGAGTTGCTCGGTTGCGTTTAGAAGCTCGATGCCGACGATGATACCGTCTGGAGCAACATCTACGTTAAGTTCGTCGCTGATTCGTAGCGTTTCCACGTCCTGCCGGTTTTCCCGCAAGCTGATGTATGCGACGTTGTATTTTGGATCGTAGGTCAGCCGCATCGAAACCTCCGTCTTTCAAAATTCAGAAGTATCTGGTGATCACCGTAATTACTACAAGGTCGGCGCCTTCCTCGACAGCTATCGCCTCTACTTGTTTGATGGGATAGTGCCGATTGCGCCAAATGGCATCGAACGGGAAATTTTTCCGAAATCCGAGACGACCGAACTTTGCCGGGAAGTGTTCTCCCTTTTGGATCGTAGCCACAATCTCGGACTCCAATATGCCGCGTTCTCGTCCGCGCTCAAGGGCGTGAGCATGAATTCGAATCGCCATTTCCTTCCCCCTTATATAATTCAGACTATCTCACTTCGGTAAAATGTCAATCGCCACGCCGTGAATTCATCTGGCGTCGCCGGCGGCGCTTTGCTACACTAAACTGTCGAAACCGCCCGGACTCCCCCGTTTTCTCGGAGGTCGCCATGCGTCTGGTTCGCGTCGCGTTGGTCGCGATGCTTCTCGCCTTCGTTGCCGCGCCGGCCTTCGCCGCCGTCTGCCCGAAAAACCCGGCCATCGGCAGCGAGTGTACGTTCAACGGCTGGGATTTCACGCTGATCGATCCCGTCGAGATCCCGCTTGTCGCCACCTGCCGGGCGAAGAGCGAGCATCTGTACGTCTTCGTCGAGAACTCGCTTTCCAACGCCATTACCGATCAGCGGTTGGAAACCTTCCTCGATGCGGTGGAGAACGCCGCGCCCAACGGCGAGGGCGGAATTTTCCCGCAAGTCGTCGCCGAGTTCGGCCCGCCGCCCGACGTTTTCGACGACGATCCCATTCTCTATCTCGTCATCCATCGCATCGACGACACGACGCTTTTTCCCGTTACGGCCTATTTTCGCGATGTGGACGTGGGCAAGACCGCTTTCAACGAACCCTTGGAAGGCTCCAATCAACACGAAGTCATTTTCCTGCACCATGAAAACCTGGAGAGCGACGAGCGCCTCTCCGACTTCGCGCGCGTCCTCGTCGATCTCGTTCACTGGCAGTACGACCCCGAGGAGGAGCCGTGGGTGCGGGACGTCGTCGGCCGCCGCGCGGCGCTGATGACGGGCCTGGAAGCCTACAAGCTCGACATCCCGCGCTTCGCCCAGGACCCCGACTTCCCGCTCGTCGGCAAAAACGACGGCGACCGCATCACGCTGGACCACGGCGCTTCGACGCTGTTCGGGATCTACCTCTTCGAGCGGCTCGGCGACGGCTTCGTCAGTTCGTGGATTTATGACGCCCTGCACGGCGTCGCCGGTTTCGAGCATACGCTGCCGCTTTCCGGCGATACGACGCACACCTTCTGCGACTACCTGCACGACTGGGTGGTGAAGAACGGCGTGAACCGCGGCGAGTACGCCTACTCCACCTACGAACTGCCGCGCTTCAACATCCCGATCATCCGCCGTCATCCGGGACAATCGAATCCGACGCTCTACGGCTACGCCGGCTCGTGGGTGGAGATCGACGCCCTGGGCTTCGATCCGGCGAACACGCTGGAAGTGAGCTACCAGATCGCCGACACGACGGGCGTGCGCCTGACGACGGTGAAATTTCACGCCGAGCGGCCGGCCGAACTGATCGTCGAGGAATTGACCGTCGCCGCCGGCCAGCCGTCGGTATTCGTTTTCGACGACGCGGGCGAAGCCTGGACGACTCTGACGCTCGTCTCCTCGCGTTGCGCCGATGTCGCCCCGATGGCTTATAGCGTAAAAACGAGCGTGATCGAGCCGTCGCTCGACGGCGATGAGGATCTGGAGCCGGAGATCGAGGAGGAAGACGGCGACTTCGACGAGGTCGAGCCGGAGCCGGAAGCGGAACCGGAAGGCGAGAGCGACCCCGATTCGACGCTCTACGGCGCGTTGCGCTGCCCGGACATTCACGCCTGTTACCTCGATTGCAGCAGTCGAGCCTGCCAGCAGGCCTGCATCCAGAACGGCACGCCGCGCGGCCAGGAGGACTGGGAGAAGTATCAGGCCTGCATCACCGGCCACAACCCCGACGGCAAGGACTGCCTGGCGCTCGACAACGCCGAGGACCGCAAGACCTGCATCATCCGCAACTGCCACCTGGAGGAAGAAGCCTGCCGCGTCGAGGAGACGCCGACCGCCGACAACGACGACGTCGGCGGATCGAGCTGCCAGGCGACGGGCGGGGCCGGCGCGCTGGCCTTGACTTTCTCCTTGCTTGCCTTCGCCCGGAGGCGGCGTGGCTGAGCAGGCGATCCGCTTCGCGGCCAACCTGCGCCTGGCCGGAAAGTGGGCGATGCCGGATCCGTGTCGGGGCGTAATCGTCTTTTCGCATCCGCATCCGCTTTACGGCGGCAACAAGGACAACAACGTCGTGCGGCTCGGCTGCCACGCGCTCAACGCTCTCGGCTGGGCCACCCTGCGCTACGATTTTCGCGGCGCGGGGCAATCGACGGGCGAACACGACGGCGGCGTCGGTGAGCAGGACGACCTGTTGCAGGCGATTCTGGAGGCGCGCCAGCGCGGCGCCGCCGCCTTGCCGCTCTTCCTTGTCGGCTACAGTTTCGGCTCGTATGTCACCTGGGCGGCGCTGGATCGCGTGGAAAACGTCGCCGGCGTCGCGCTGATCTCGCCGCCTTTCGGCTTCGCCGAGATCGCCTACGCGCCGCGCCCGACGCTGACGTTTCCCGTGCTCGCCATCGCCGGCGAACGGGACGATTTCTGCCCCGCGACGATGTTCCGCGATGCGGCGCCGAAGCTCGCGCCGCAGATCGCGGTCGAGGTCGTGCCGGGAGTCGATCATTTCTGGATGGGACGGGAGAAGGAACTGGCGGGGAAGCTGGGAGAATGGTTGCGTGAAAAATCCCCGATCCAAACCGCATAACCTCGCGTCGGTGACATCTTCCAGCAAAAAGGAATTGGCTCATGGACCGTAAGCTGCTTGTCGTTTTCGGGATTGTCTGTGCCTTGTCGTTGGCCGCCTGCGGCGCCGGCGGGACAAAGCCGCCGGCCGACGGCGACGTCGTTGCGGACGGGGACGGGGACGAAGAAATGGAAACGGCGTCCGACGGCGATGCGGAGCCGGATCGGGAGGCGGAAGCCGAAGAATCGGAACCGGTCTTCAATCCCGAAGCGGCGGCGGCGGGGTTCAAGCTCTACTACCGCGAACGGGTCGATCGGGTCGTCACGGCCTTCAACCGCTACCAGCTTTTCGGCGACGCCGCGTTCGGCGTGACGATCGGCAAGGCGGGGGTGGCGATCTCCGGAGAAGAGATCGAGATCGTGCCGGGTCCGAACGACAACAACATGATCGGCCTTTCCGCCTGGAACGCCTGGCAGGCGTACAAAATCTTTCACTCGCGGGCGCTGGCGCTCTCGCTGGTGCGGATGTTCAACGGCCTGGCCTTCCTGGAAGGCGTCAGCGGCCATCCCGGCCTGACGGCGCGCAACGCTTATCCCGGCTGGACGCTGGCTATTGACGGCCGCTCGGGCGACGTGTCGCGCACGGTGGACGGCACAGTGATTACGCCGCCGGTCGATTACGCTCCGTCGCTTGAAGCAGAGATCATCGCCGCGTTTTTCGGCGGCGGCCGTTTCACCTATCGCGAGAACCCCGCCGACTTCATGTTCGACTACATGCCGGCCGTCGAAGTCGGCCCCTACGCGACGACGTACAGTTTCAGCATGTTGCCGCGCTACATCCGGGTGAGCGACTGCTGCACCTCGCTGATGCGCACGCCCGCGCCGTATGAGTGGGAAGGCGCGTTCTGGAGCAACCACAACTCACGCGACAATTTCCCCGATCTGGCCATCGGCTACCTGGCGGCCCTGGCGGCGAAATCCGACCCCGACGCCGCGCCGGAGGTGCGCGAAGCCGCCGAGCGGGCCTGGGCCTCGGGCCGGCGCGTCGGCGATTCGATCCAGACGCACGAAGGCAGGCTGATGACGGTGGACGAGCATAACCCCTACGATACGCTGGTGGTGGCCGGGGCGGTGCGTCCCGACGGCGAGACGGAGAGCGAAGACCTGGGCAGCCTGTCCAGTTGCCAGGATGCCTTTCTGGGCCGGGCGCTTTCCAGCGACGGTCTCGGCCTGCCGCCGCCCGGCCTGCCGCTGCCGGGCTCGATCGAATTCCTCATGGAGGGGCTTTTCGACGAGTGCCACGCCTCCGAATCCGTCCGCCTCTGCCGCCGGCTGCAAGAAGCGTATTGCGGTTACGATTGGGACGAGATGACCGAGCTCCACCTCTTCGGCCATAAATGGCTGGAGTACATCGGCGAGATGGAAGAGAACTCGCCGGGCACGGCCGAGAAGCTGATCGGCTCCTTCCAGGACGACTATTACGAGGTCAGCCTGGCCTCGGTGGCCCTGGCCGATTACGCCGAGACCGTCGGCGACCGCGAACTGGCCGCGCAGGCCCGGGGCGTCGTCGGGGACATGACGGAGCTGATGCGGATTTTCGCCGATCTCATTTATTCGCAAACCGCTCCGGAACGACAGGTGTCGCGCCGCTACGAGGCGGCGCTGTTCGACGCCATGGCCGGCCGCGCGCCGATCGCCGCAGACCTCAACGGCTTCGCCCGCGCCGAGGCGCAGATGGCCAGCCTGGAATCGCTCTTGACCTTGGGCGACAGCGCCCCCGCGCCGCTGCTGACCGACGAGGAAATTTTGAGCCAGTCGGAAGCCTACCTTTCCAGCCGCAGCGATTCGGTCAAGGCGCGCTATCGGGAAGCCTACGGCGAGACGCCGCCCTTGCGCGTCGCGGGGGAGGGATACGAGGCCCGCTATTTCCATCCGGATGAAGAAATGCAATGGCGGCCGGTGGGGCGTCCGCAGCACCATTTCGTTCACGGCCAGCGCTTGCTGGAGGCGGTTTCCTTCTGTACGCGGGCGACCTCGTGGCTCGACTGTTCCTGGGCCGCGCTGGGCTGCGCCCGTCCCGATCTGGACGGCGGCAGGGCCGTGGACGAGGCGGACGAAGCGCTGTTCGCGGCGGCTCAGGGAACCCACGGCCAGGCGGTTTGCAGAGAGGACAACCGCTGGTGCGACGGCGCGGACCTCGACCATAGCGGCGCAAGCGACGAAACCGACGCGGCCTTCATGGCCGCCGCCGTCGGTTGCTGGTATTAGAATATCACCTAACCAGCATTGTAAGCAGAGCCGTTCGTGGTGAGTGATTCGCTGTAGGCGAATCGTATCGAACCACGAATCGTTCATCCCTCGATACGTCGCCCAGAGGCGACTACTCGGGACGAACGGTTTTTAGTAATGAGCGTTTCAAATAGCAGATACCCCAAAATCAGTTTGCTGGTTGTATGGCGTTAAAATTTATTCCCGCCGCCGGCGGCATCCGTCGGGCGATGTCCACCAGGAGCGCTCGCCACTCATCGCCTGACAAACAGCCCCGGCTCGCGCCCATCCGTACGACGATCAACCGTTTGGGGCGGTTCACGTAAAGGTATTGGCCCAGGTGGCCGATGGCGAGAAAGTCCGAACCGTCGGGCGACTGCAGCCACCATTGAAACTGATAATCCCAGGCGCCGCCGTCGGCCGTGTCGATGCGCGTCGATTCCTCCACGTAATCGCGCGGGATCAGTTGCTTGCCGTTCCACTCGCCATTGTTGAGATAGAGCCTGCCGAACTTGGCCGCGTCGCGCGCCGTCAACGCCAGACAGCAGAAGGTTTTCTCGATGCCATCGGGCTCGCGATCCACGCACCACGCGGCGTCGTGCTCCATGCCCAGCGGTTCCCAAAGCCGTTCCTGCATGTAAGCCGTGATCGTCTGCGGAGCGAGGGCGCGCTTGAGCACGAGTCCTAAAAGCTGCGCCTCGCCGCTCTTGTAGCGGAATTCCTGGCCGGGGGGCTTGGCGAGCGTCAGCCGCAAAAGCCGCTCTTCCAGATCCTCGCCATAGTAGTAGTGCGGGTGCATGCCGAAGGGATTGTCGGACTCGACGTAATCCATTCCCGAAGTCATCTGCAAGAGATGTCGCAGCGTCACCGCCTCGAAACCGGCGGGCTTCAGTTCCGGTACGTAATCCGTCACCGGCTGATCGAGCGAACGGAGACGCCCGTCGGCCAGCGCCGCGCCGATAAGGATGGAAGTGAACGACTTGGTCATCGAGAAGGCCAGCGACAACGCCTTGGCGCCGTGCCCGTTGTAGTAGCGCTCGGCCGCCAGCACGTCGTCCTGGATCAAGAGGAAGGCGAGCGTGTCGTTGTCGGCCAGCAGATGATCGAGATGTTCCTCCGTCCCATCGGGCAGAGTCGCTCGCTCGGGCGCGCCGCGGCCGTCGTTGGGCAGAAAGCGAAACGGCGCGGCGCTCGCGCGCAGGGGGCGGGTGGGGAAGATGCGGAAGTCATCGACGTTCGACGGGCCGTATTTCAGAATCCGGCCGAAGGTGCAGGAGGCGGCGGCGATCGCCGCCAACGCCGCGATAAGCCAGATTGTCCGCGTCCATCGTCGCATCCGGAAAATCCTGCCCGTTCTCCTATCCGTGGTGGTACGGTTCGCCTTTGAGGATCGTCAAGATGCGGTAAAGCTGCTCGGCGAAAATCAAGCGTACAAGGTCGTGGGGGAAAGTCAGAGGCGAGAGCGACAGCGCCAGCTCGGCGCGGCGCAGGACATCCTCGCCGTGACCGTAAGCTCCGCCGACAGCGAAGACGATATGGGCCGTTCCGGCGTTCATCCGCCCTTGCAGCCAGGCGGCGAAAGCTTCGGTCGCAAGCGATTTTCCCTTGCCGTCGAGAGCGACGAGCGTCGCGCCGTGCGGCAGCGCGGCGAGCAGTCGCTCCGCTTCCCGCCGCTTCTGCTCGGCCTCCGGCAGCGGGCCTTTGACGTCGGGGAGTTCCAGGCGTTCGTAAGGCAGATAGCGAACGAGGCGCTTTTCGTAGTGGGCGAGGCCGTCGGCGACGAACGGCGTTTTCGTTTTTCCGATGGCGGCGAGCCAGAGCTTCACGATTCGCGCTCGGCGCCCGCCGCGAGCTTGCGGCTCGCCTTCGCGCGCGTCCGCGGCTTGAGCAGCGCCGGCGCGTCGAAGGCGGGGCAGTCGGCCCAGAGTCCTTCCAGGTCGTAGAAGTCGCGCAGCGGCTCGTAGAAAATATGGACGACGAGCGAGCCGTAATCCATAAGGATCCACTGCGCCAGCGCCTCGCCCTCGACGCCGATGGGCCGGGAGCCGAGCTTGCGCAGCGCCTCGGCGATCGCCTCGTGGATCGCCTTGACGTGCCGGTCGCTCGTGCCGTGGCAGATCATCAGGTAGTCGGCGAAGGTCTGACGCTCGGCGAGGTCGATCAGCACGAGGCGTTCCGCCTTCTTGGCGTCGGCGGCCTTGAGCGCGGCCAGCACCTTGGCTTTTTCTTCTTTCAGGAGTTTAGGCGTCTCGGACCGGGAAGGCTGCTCGGTCGATGTCGTCATGGTTGCGGGTTCTCCGTGGGGGGGTCTTCGGCCTGCGGATCTTCGGCCTGCGGGTCTTCCGCTTGCTGGCGGGCTTTTCGGCGTTCCGCCTCCGCCTTGTCGCGGGCTTCCAGTTCGGGATTTTTCGTCGATCCCTCCGGCAAAAGCGGCGATACGCTCTCCGGCGGCCGGTCGCGCAGGGCCGGTTTGCGGTGCGACGGTTCCTTGATTTCGATCGGTTGGCCGATGTCCTTGATCGCGTAGGCGGCGTCCATTACGAACGCAACCTCGCGGACGAGCTCGACGTCCTGCTCCCCGTCGCCGTCGCCCTGCATCTTTTTCAGCTTTTCCTCGGAAACGGGTACGATGTAACGGCCGTGGAGCTTGTAGGCGAGGATGGTCGCGCTTTGCGAATCGACGATCAGGTAGCCTTCGGCCTCCTCGAAGCGGCTGACGCGCTTGCGGTTTTTGTTGAGCATCTTGTCCACGGCGATGGCCGAGATCGCGTACTGGTCGGGGTAGTTGTAGTTCGTCTCCAGATCGTCCTGGGGCGTTTTGCCGTTCGGATCCAGGGCGAAGGTCAGCTTCAAGGCCTGGCGGCCTTCGTAGGTTTCCGGCGTGGGCAGGTGGAAGGTCAGATGCCCACGGAAATATTTGTAAAAGCGGTCGAGCGTTCCCGACACCTTTTCGCGCCAGAAGAGATGCTTGCCGCCGGAGGTGGCCTCGCGGAACGACGACTCGCCCATGCGCTCGAAGAGCTTGCCGCCCACCCAGAAGAGTTCGAAGGTGCGCGCCTTGTCGTTGGAGACCTGCAGGTGAAAGTCGCCGTTGACCGCCTGCTTCATCTCCTCCTTCTCGGTGAGCGTCACCGATTTGCCGGGCCGCTCGGTGACGTAGCTCACTTGCGCTTCGAAACGGTAGGGTTTGAGCCGCTCGGCCGTTTCCTCCTGGGTCATCAGCAGAACTTTTTCAAGCTCCTTGACGTCGGCGGGGATTTTGGCGAGGTCGATCGGCGTCAAGGCCACCTTGCGCGTTTCCACCTCCTCGGCCACGTCTTTCTTGTCGAGCACGCGCTGTTTGGCGGTCTCGCTGTCCTCCTTGCTGCAGGCGGACAAGGCCCAGAGCGCGCCTATGCCCGCCAAAAGCAGAATCGTTCGCACCGTCCACCTCACGCGCATCGATATACATCCTCCTTTAGCGAACCGCCTCGCCTGCCGCGGCCCGTTATCGTCCCCCGCGCCCTTCGCGTCAAGGAAAATCGCCCCCTCGCTGTCAGTTCGTCACCTTCACCGGCGGCTGGAAAACGCCGTCAACGCGCACGACGCGCCAGCAGATGCGATCGTTGAGTTTCGCCGAACCGGAGAGGGTCGGGAAGAGCGGTTCGGAGTTCGCCCAGTTGTTGGGATCGTACAGCGTGATCGTGAAGCGGTTGGTGTCCAGGGTGCCGATGCAGAACGGCTGGACGAAGATGTCCATCCACGTCTCGCAGTCGTTGACGTATTCGGCGCAGACGGTCCAGGGGCCGTCAACGGGATTGGAGACGCGCATATCTTCCGTCGTGCCCGTATCGCCTCCCAGCGACCATTGGGTCATGACCGCCACGCCGTCGCCCAGGGGGAAGAGGCAGGTGCCGTTCTGGTTGATGTTGTTGTCGGAGCATTTGCCGCCGCGGGGCGACGTGATGCTCAGGTCCATGTCCACGAGGTTGCGGCCCAGGATGCTGTCGTCGCCGCCGTCGAATTCCAGGATCGCCTGCAGCCCCTGGTCGCCGTTGATCGTGACGAAGATGTCGAAGGGCTCCGACCAGCAGCCCTCGTTGTCCTGCACTTTAAGCTGGAGATGGTAGTCGCCGTAGATGTCGAAGGTGCCGCAGACGTTCACCCAGTCCTGGCCCAGCGGGCGAAGGTCCAGCGCGCTTCCCTCGGGCTTGGAGTCGGGAAGGTCGTCGAGCCAGTTGAAGGCGACGATTTCGCCGTCCTCGTCGCCGCTGATGTTGCCGTAGAAGCAGAGCTTGGTGTTTTCGGGAATGCCCATGATCGGCTGGACGATCGGCGGCCCGTGGCTCTGCGTCGCGGCGCGGGCCTCGGGACAGACGTTGGGCAGCCGGCCCTTGCCAAGTATTGGAAATTCCATAAACTCTGCGGTAGGCAGGGTGCTTTGGATCCGCAATTCGCATTTTTTATCGAGGCCGACATTCTTGGGATTGTAAGTCATGGTGAACAATCCTGGTGTGCCTTGACCCGGCAAAATGCTGCACGCCGTGACCCCTGCGCCAAGCACTTCCTCGCAGGAGAGGGGTTCTTCGCAAGTGCTGTTATCGATACAGGTGGTGTTATTTGCCAATCCGTGATCATCGAATATTCTGAATTCATTGCAGAGATTCTGATCCTCTTCGCTGATGAGCTGCAGCCCTTCCACTTTGATCGGAATGCCCGTCCAGTTATAGACGGCCACGGTAAGTTCGGCCACGCACTGCCGACCTTCGCCGAAACCCATCTCGCGGCATTTTTGATCTTGGGGGCAGTCGGCGTCGCTATTGCAGGTCCCGTCGTGAATGATCTGCAGACCCATGTCCACCGGATAAGGGAAGACTGAGAGCAGGGCCGATTCCGCCCGGCCTTCGACGTAAACGTCGCTCACCCGTTGCGTCGGATCGTCGGAGTTGTTGACGATCTTGATCGTCTCGCGATGAGGATTGACGAAATCGGCCAGCGTTTGCGGCACGTATTCCACGGTGAAAGAATACTCGCATTTCCTCTGCTCGGCAGGGGTCTCACCAAGCGGCACAAGTTGATGCGGATTCAAGGGATCGATATTGCCATCAAGGATCTTGAAATTGGGATTGACGCCCGAGGCCATGAGAATCTGACTGACAGTGAGGATTTTATTGCCGTCATCTTTGCCGCAGTTCCAGTAGCAGAATTCTTTCTGCGCCGCCGGCGAACCTAGTTCGACGTTGCCGAAGTTGTGTTCACTCGGCTCAATGCAAAACGTGGCCGTACCTTTGTAACCGCTGACCATCGGCAGATGGAAGAGCGCCTCGCAGGCGTTGGAGACGATGGACAGGCTTTCCTCGTCGATGCCTTCGTCGAGCGGAATGTATTTGACGACGATCGGTCCAAAGGACCCGCCGCGCGGAATGACGATTTTTTCTTCGGGCGTAGGCAATTCCGTTTCGATCGTGAACTCGGCCGTGCCGGTCACGGCGTTGTAGGCGATGTCGTAAATTTCCAGATCGACATCGTCGTTCGAGTCGTTCCGGATGATGAAAGATTGCGTAACGCTATTGCCGATCTGTACAGCGCCAAAGTCCAACTTGTCCGGCTCGATCTTGATCTTCGGGCAGTCGTAGGGGACTTCTTCGTAGGAATCCTGCTCTTTGCCTTCCACGTCGATGTCGCCGTCAGTCTCGATTCCCGTGCAGCACCCGTCTTCGCAGAGCGCGCCGGCCGGGCATTCGACGTTGTTGACGCAGGCGACGCAGGACCCGTCCCCGTCGTCGCCGGGGATGTCCCCGTCGGGACAGGGCAGACAGATCGAGCTGTCGCAGCAGAAACCAGCCGGGCAGTCGAAATCGAAGGTGCAGATGTCGCCGTCCGGCGTGGTTGCATCGTTGGCTCCGCACGCCGCGGCGAGCGCCATGACCGCCAGCGCCAGAAGGCCCGCTTCAAACTTCCCGCGTGTCATCGGCATTTTCCTTCCTCGTGCCTGGGAGCATCCATCGGCCGGGCAAAATAAAGATACGCCACAGCAAAGAGACGCTCGCGTCGTCCCCTGCATGGCGAGAGCTGCAGAGCCCGTCAGCACTTTCGTGTTGACTCGGCAAGTCCTCCCTCATTATAATGGCCTCAGTGGGCCGCAGCAATAGAAATTCTCGCCGGCCCTCCAGCCTGCCGACTCGCCCCGATTTGAGACCACGGAGGTCAATCCATGCGCCGTTTGCACACGTTGGGGTTTTGGGCCGTAATTTCGCTCGTTTGCATCGCCGCGCTCGCCGCCTGCGACAACGCCGAAGAGACGGCCACGGATGCTGACAGCGACCAAGCCGATGGCGACGGCCAGCTCCCCCCCACCTGCGCCAGCGCCGACGACTGCTCGGGCGACATGGTTTGCATGCCGCTGCCAAGCGCGGGGCGCTTGTGCACGACCCTCTGCACGGCCTCGGCGGAGTGTAGCGGTCTCTTCCCTGGCGGCTGCTGCCTGAAGGTGGGCACGAGCTTCTATTGCGCCCCCGAGGCGTCCTGCGAGCCAACCACGGACGGCGATGAGGCCGACGGCGACCTCTCCACGGACGGCGATCTGCCCCCCGACGGCGACGACGGCCCCTGCGAGGCGGACACCTACCACTGCCGTGACGCGCGCACCATCGAGCGCTGCAACCAAGACGGCGCCTGGATCACCTACAAAACCTGCTCCGCCGAAACGAACTGCTACAACGGCGAGTGCGTGGACGGGCCGCAGCAGTGCGACGGCTCGACCTTCTGCTGCCCCGACACCTACCGCTGCTACCAGAACGACATCCAGAAATGCCGCGCCTCCGGCGAGGACTGGGACTACTACCGCACCTGCGACGACGACGAACTGTGCATCGACGGCAAATGCCAGAACCTGAACCCCACCGACGGCGACCTGCCGGACGGCGACGCCGACCAGGCCGAAGCGGAAGAAGAGCCCCAGGGCGCGGAGTGTCTCATCAGCGGCGAGGAGGGGGAGACGGGCTGCGAGAGCGATCTGGAATACTGCTTCCCCGACAGCCCCGGCGGCGACGCCGGCCACTGCCGGCTGTACTGCGATCAGGGCGGGACCTGCCCGCGCAGCTACCGCTGCGACCACGGCGTCTGCGCCCGCATCCCCGGCTACTGCCTCTCGGACGGCGAATGCGGCCTCGACCAGTTCTGCGACAAGCGCCCCGGCGCGGAGGACGGCCTCTGCTACACTTACTGCTACGAGCAGGGCGAATACTGCCAGGCCAACACCTACTGCGACGAAAACCCCTCCTCGCTCAACTACGGGAAGTGCGTCTGGGAGGACTGCCGTTCCTGCTCCTACGACGCCCAGTGCCAGACCGGCCAGTACTGCGACATCCCGCTGGGCCAGGTGGAGGGCTGCTGCATCGACATGTGCGGGCCGGCCAATCCCTGCCCCGGCGCGATGGTCTGCCGGGGCGACGGGCGCTGCGTCGTGGGCGACGGCCTAAGCGACTGCGGCGGCGTCTGCCCAGCCGGGCACGTCTGCGACCCGCTGTACGGCCAGTGCGCGCTCAACTGCAGGCCCTGTCCGGAGAACCAGTGCTGCGATTCGGGCAGCGCCCCGAACTGCTACGTCTGCGTGTGCAACAACCCGCTGATCTGCGGCTGGGGGCTCAAGCAGTGCTGTTTCGGCTATCAGTGCTCGGCCATCGTTTACGGCGTGCTCGGCTTCTGCATCTGATCCGGGGGCCGCTCGGTCCCCGTTCCGTTCGCCCGCTCGCCAGGGCGCATGAGACCATCGTCGGCCAAGGGGGAGGAATTAGCATGCGCAGGACTGCTTGTGGCCTCAAGTCGCGCGGGGTGTGGGTGTTGTGTCTGGCGGCGGCCGCCATGCTGTGGCTGGTTTCCTGCGACAGCGGGCGATCCAGCGGCGATCTCGGCGAGTCCTGCACCGACGACGGCCGCTGTTTAGGCGATCTCGTCTGCCTGGAGGGGACCTGCGTCTCGGCCGACGCCGCCGGCGGCGACAAGTCTTTCCCCGAGGCCTGCTCGGAAAACAGCGAGTGCAAAAACGGCTTGTGCGGCGAGATCGGCGGCGCGGCGATCTGCACGACGCTGTGCGGCTCCGACGCCGACTGCGCCGCCCTGGCGGAAGGCGCGTGCTGCCACGTCCTCGCCCGGCTCTGTCTCCCCGCCGGCTCCTCCTGCGAAGCCGAGGATGGCGACAGCGGCGACAGCGACGGCGACGGCGGCGTCTGCCAAAACGGCGACGCGCGTTGCTTCGGCAACGATCTGCAGCTTTGCAACGCTTCCGGCGAATGGGCCTTGTATCGGGACTGCGAAATAGAGGGAAAGATCTGCGACGAAGGCTACTGCGTCGGCACCCAGCCCGACGGCGACGCGCCCAGCGACGGCGACGTCATGGACGGCGACCAGGATGCGGAGATGGAACTCGCCGACGGCGACGCCCTGGACGGCGACCAGGACACGGAGATGGAGGCCGACGGCGACGCCGAAGACTGCGTCCCCTGCACGGCGGACGAGGGCTGCGCGGGCGATCTCGATTACTGCTTTATTCCCGATCCTCGCCAGACCGAAGGCTGCTGCGCCTGCTTCTGCGACGTCGAAGGCTGTCCGGGCTGTCCGCGCGGCTTCCGCTGCGACCACGGCCGATGCACGAAAATTCCGGGCTACTGCCGCTCCGACGCCGAATGCGCCCTGGACCAGTTCTGCAACAAGCGCCCCGGCGCGGACGACGGCCTTTGCTACACGTACTGTTTCGAGCAAGGCCAGAGCTGCCCCACCTGCACGCGCTGTCAGCAAAACCCGCAGGATCTGAACTACGGTCAGTGCGAATACATCTGCGAGGGCGATCCCTGCTCCTACGACGGCGAATGCGGCGTCGGCGAATATTGCGCCATCCTGAGCGGCCAGGCCAGCGGCGAATGCGTGGCCATGTGCGGCCCGGACAATCCCTGCCCCGGCTCGCTGGGTTGCTGTCCGGACGGCCGCTGCGCCATCGACTGCCTGGGGGCCTGCGAGTGCAATCCGCCCTGTCCGCCGCCTTATCTATGCGACGGCCTTTATTGCACCTGCGTCCTGCCCTGTCCGGCCTGCCCGGAGGGCTCTTATTGCGACGAGTCCAGCGCCCCGAATTGCAAGGACGGCCCCTGCACGAATCCGCTTATTTGCGGCTTCGGTCTGCGCCCCTGCTGCCCCGGCTACAACTGCAGCGCGATTTTGTACGGTTTGTACGGCTACTGCATCTGACGCCTGCGCCCCTGCGGCGGCGGACGTTCTCGTCCGCCGCCGGGCGCGCGCCTCCAAGGCGACAATCAGGGTTATTGGGGGATTATTGCAGAGCGCGCGGCGCGCGGCGCGGATAAGTCGCGTCGCGCCGGGGGCGCTCAGATGCAGAAACCGAGCACGCCGTACACGATGGCGCTGCAGCGGTAGCCGGGGCAACAGGACGTGATAATGCCGCAGACGGGCGGGTTGGTGCAGAAGCCTTCCCTGCAATTTGGCGCCGTCGTCTCGTCGCAGTAGTAACCCTCGGGGCAGGGCGGACAGCAATTGAAGGAGCAGGTATTGTAGATAGGGGCGCATTCGTAACAGGGGTCGCAAGGCGGGTCGCAGTATGTCGCGCCGCAATCGACGCCGCAGCGGCCGCCCTCGCAGCAATGCAGTCCGTTGGGACAATCGTAGTCGCTCGCGCAAGCGTCGATGCAGCAGCCTTCGGCCTGGCCGGCCGGGATTTCGCAGTAATAACCCGGCTGGCACATGCCGTCGTAAGTGCAGCGGGTCCGGCACTCCCAGTCGTTCGGCACGCAACGGCCGTAGTTGACGTCCGAGGGATTTTCCTCGCACCTGTAGGTTTCGGGGCAGTATTCACCCGCCACAAAGCAGTAATGCTTGCAAACGCCGTCGTCGTGACCGGGATAGCGGTTGCAGAATTCGTCCATGTCGCACTGGGCGTCCAATTGACACCAACCGTCGAGCGGCGCGCATTCGCCGTGCTCGCAACGGAAACCGCGCGGGCAGGCCGGGCAGCCCTCCGTGTCGCAGAAGCAGGTGCAGCAGCCCCCGGTCTGGCGCGGATCGGGAATGAAGCAATATTCGAGATCGCCCGCGCAACCCTCGTCGGACGTGCAGGGGACGCAATCTTCGGCGTCGCCGTCGGCCGGCGATTCCGGATCGATGTCGCCGTCCGCGGTTTCGCCGTAGCAGAAGCCGTCCACGCAGATCTTGTCGGCTTCGCAGGTGCGGTAGAAGTCCCAGTCCGAGCCGTCGCTGCGGCAGCGCTGAATGTCGCGGGCCCAGCAGCGCAAGGTGTCCGGGCAGCAGAAGCGGCCCGCCGTCTCGCAGAGTTCGCCGGCTACGCATTCGCCCCCGTGGCAGAAGGTTCCCTCGCTGCAGCGGCGATAGCGACGCCACGCGCCGTCCGCGCCGCAGCGCTCGACGATGGACTCGTTGCGGCAGCGGTACTGATCGGGCTCGCAAGGCCCTGCGTCATCGGGCTCGCTGTCCGTGGAGGCGTCCTGCAAATCGGCGATTTCCTCGTCGTCGTCGCCATCGTCGGCCGGGCAGGACTCGGGCAGGGCGCAGACGAATTCCCCTTCGCTCTTGAAACAGCAACTGTCTTTCAGCAATTCGCCGCATTCGGCGTCGGAGGCGCAGCCGACGGTGCAGATCATGCCGCCGGGCAGGAGGCGGCAGTCGAGCCCCGCCGGGCAGTCCTCGTCGCTGCGGCAGGCCTTGCCGACGTAATACTCGGCGTTCCGGTCGATGGCGTCCTCGGTGACGCAGCTGTCGCTCATGTAGTCGCACCAGTAGCCGCTCGGGCAGGCGATGACGTGCGAGCAGAAGAGGCGGCACTGGTTCTGCACGCAGACCATGCCTTCGCCGCATTCTTTAGAGCTTCGGCAGTCGATGCCCAGAATGTCGTTGATGTCGGCGCCGGACGGCAGCTTGAAGGGGCTGCTGTCGCCGAAGTCGCAACCCGAAACGATGACCCAAAGCGAGACGCCGGCCGCGAACGCCCATCGCCACTGCGCCTTCATCGTCTTTCCCTCTCCGCGTTGCTTCGCCCGCAGGGGATATCGACGGAAACGATCGCCGGGTCCGACCAGCACTGGTCGTCGTCCTGCACCTTGAGCTGGATTTCGTAAGCGCCGCAAACGTCGAAGGTCAGGCAGCCGACGGTCGGCTCCGGCTGGTCGAGCGAAGCCAGGCTTCCCGGCGGCAGAACGGTGAGCTTCCAATCGTAGCTGGCGATCGAGCCGTCCGCGTCGCCGGCGCTGGCGTAAAAACAGGCATGCTGACCGGTAATGAGATCGGTGACCGGCGTCGTGATCGGCGGGCCGCCCTGGGTGCGGGACAGCCGGACGGTCGGGCAGGCGTTGGGCGAACGTCCGCGACCTAGGATGTCGCAAGTCAAATAGGAAAGTCCCGGGGAGGTGGAGTGAAGGCGCAGGCGGCAATCGGTATAAAAGCCGGGGATCGTTGGCGCAAAACGCAACGTGACCAATCCCGGTGTGGCGTGGCCGGGCTGAATCTGGCAGAGGTTCACGTCCCATTCCTCCACCGGCGCGCAGACGAGGGAATCGTGGCATTCGTCCGGCGGGCAGCGCACGTTGACCAACGGCATCCAGTCGTCGATCGAAAACGCCTCGCAAGCGCCGGCGGAAGTCTCGATCAGAGACAGTTCGATGATTCCCAGCGGCTCCTCGGTCCAATTGTAGACCGAAAGAACGATCTCGGCGGCGCACGCGCCGTTGTAACAGTTCTGGCCGAAGGGACAATCGTTGGCCGTTTCACAGGCCAGGCCATGGGTTTCCACTACGCCGAAATCGATCGGCCAGGGGAAGACGCTTAGCTGTGAGTTTGTGCTTGTGCCTGACAGGTGCAATTCGAGCAGTCTTTCTATTTCGACCGGTGAATCGGTGGCCACTCGATAAATAACGCGCAAGGGATCGATGAAGTCCGCCAGCGTGTCGGGACGGAAGCAGACGACAAGGTCGTGCGCGCCGCCGGAAGCGAGCCGAACCGGCGTGGCGGGAAGGATGTCGCCGCTTTCCACGTAGAACTGGTCCGTATCGCCCGAAGCGGTCATTTGGGAAAAGGTCAGCGTCTCACCACAGCCCTCTGCATCGACGTGGGTAAAGGTGAATGTGACGCATGGAGGCTCGGCGCCGATTTCCACATTACCGAAGTCATGCTCGCGCGGCTCCACCGTGAGGCATTCCGTGGCGGCCGTTTCTTCCGTTTCAGTTTCTTCATCGCCTTCGGCCGTCAAGTCTTCATCGTCGGAGTCGGCCGCTTCCGGTTCCTCGTCGCCGTCGGCGGGAACTTCGGTTTCGTCGAGGTCGGCGTCGCCCGGTGATTCATCGGGGTCGCCGTCCGAAAACGGCTGACATTCGCCGGAGGCGTCGTCGCAGAAATAGCCCGGCTCGCAGTCGGCATGAGTGCGGCAGGGAGGCTCGCTTTCCTCTTGGCATACGCCTTCTTCGACAAGGCAAGTCTGACCCGCAGGGCAGTCATCGCTGGTTTGACAGACGTCGCTGTTGTCGTCGCCGCCTGCGGCATTGCAGCCGGCGGATACGACTACCACCGCTGGAACGATGAACCGTCGCCAGAATGAAGACATAGACCGCCTCGTTTGGATGACAGGGCTCGTGGCGAGATCGAATCAAAGCAGAACGCGCCTATGATACCAAGCCCGTTCCGGCCGCGCAACTCAAAAACCGCGCAGGTGCAAACCTTGCGTCGCGCCGTTGCTGGATTGACTTTTCCCGGCCCATCAGGTACGTAAGCCGCATTGATCGCCGTATGCGTCGCCGGTCGTCAGGCCGGTTTCGGGAAAGGTTTTCGATGCGCCGTTTGTTCGCCTTGCTCTTCGCCCTGGCCGCCTTCACGTCCTGCGACGACGGCCCGACGCTGGTCTGTCTCCCCAACCTTTATCGTTGCGGAGGCGACGGCGGCAACCTCGTGCAGCGTTGCGACTCGACCACGGAGCGCTGGGAGGATCTGCGCGATTGCGAGGCTGAAGGGCTCGCCTGCGAGCAGGGCCGCTGCGTTTCTTTAACCGACGGCGACGCCGACGCCGAAACCGAAGGCGAGGCGGAAGCGCCCGATCGGACCTGCGCCCGCGACATCGACTGTTCCGAGCCGTCCATCTGCAGCGGCGGCGAATGCCGGCAAGGCGTGGAACGCGTCCGCTGGGACCTCCGCAGCCCCGGCGCGACGCTCGTCTATCGCCAGGACCAGGGCCGGGCGGCGGTTTTCGGCGCGTCCGGAACGTGGCGTGTGGAAGGCATTTTCGCGCGTATTTTTGAAATCGATACCGGGATCGTCGGCTGGCGCACGGACGACGACCGGCCGCGCACGGTGACGGAAAGCGGCTGGTCCGACGCCGCCGGCGAAGCGCGCGAGCTGGTCATTGCCGTGGGAGATGGCGACGGCGAGCCGATCCTTGTCTGGCGCGTCGCCGCCTATGAAAATGTAGACGAGTTTCGTTTCACGCTCCAAGCGACCGCGCCGGACGCGCCGCTGACCCTGACGACGCTCGATCCGTTCGCCACGGACGATGAAGGCGGCCTGTTTATCCAAACCTCGCGCGAATCGGTGCGGGTCGTCGGCAACAACGTCGGCGACGACATGGACCAGGTTTCTTACGGAGACGGGAGCGGCGATTCGCTGGCGTTTCAGGTTGTCGCCGCGCCGCGAGCGGGGTTTGCCTTTGCGCTCGGCCAGGCCGGCCCGGAAGCCGGGGCGACGACCGTCGTGGGCAAAGCGCCCCAGGAAGCGCAGGACGGGAATGGAACCGCTACCCGAATCGGCGGCCTGGCCGTCCGCGTCGAAGGCGCGCCGCATGCCGAATACAGCAGCACGCGCCGCCTGGAAGCCGGCCATGTGTTGAATCTTTCGCCGGCCGTTCTCGCCGTCGCCGCCGATTTCGAGGACGCGCTGTCGATTTACGCCTGGTCGGCGGCCCGGACCTTCGATCTCGACCCCGACATCGCGCCGTCGGTTCGGTCTTTCTGGAACGCCGGCGGCGGGGACGGGACCGGGACGGGTTACGGCCCATCGATCGACGAGGCGACGCTGGCGCAAAATCTGGACATTCTCGTTGCCGAACTGGTGGAATGGGGGTTGGAAGGCGTCGTCCTGCCGCACTGGTCCAGCGGTTCCGGCGACTGGACCTGGGACGCGGCGCGTTTTCCGAATGGCCCCGAAGCAGCGATGGCGTCGATCCGCGCCGCCGGCTTGAAGTCGGGGCTCGTTGCGGCTCCGCTGGCCGTCGATCCCCAAAGCCAAGTGGCCCAGGATCATCCCGACTGGCTGGCTGAACGTTATGCCGAACCCGATGACGGCGGCGGCGCGCTCCTGGATCCGACGAACGCCGAAGCCGCCGCCGCGCTTGAAGCCAATCTCCGCACGGCGCGCGAAAGCTGGGGCGTCGATTTCGTCGCCCTCGATTTCGCGCCGTGGATGCTTTCGGGCAAGCGTTTCGCCGATGCGGAAACCACCGGTCTCGATGCGTATCGCCGCGGCGTCGCCATCGTTCGAGAGACGATGAGCGGCGCGCCGCTTATCGCCCTTGGCGGTTTCGCCGCTCATCTGGGCCTTGTCGAGGCGGTGCGGGTCGCCGCCGCCAACGAGGCGTCATGGTTTGTCGGCGAGGAAGGCAAAACGCTCGGCATCGTGGACGTCGCCGCAACGGCGGCGCGCCGCACGGCCTTGAACGGCGTGCTGGGGTCCAACATCGCCGGCGAATTGATTTTCAAGCGTCCTCCCGCCAACGGCATCGACCCGCTCACGATCGGCCAGGCCCAGGCCTGGGCTTCCTTCCTCGCCCTGACGGGCGGCGCGATCGCGCTCGCCGACCGCCTGCCGGATCTGGCCGCCGACGAATTGAACGCGATCCGTCGCGTCCTGCCCGTCTACGGCGTCGCCGCTCGCCCCGTGGACGGCGCAAAGCGGGCCGTTCCCGAGGTGTGGCGTCTCCGCATCGACCGTCAGACCGACGGTTTCGACGAGCCCTACGACGTGGTCGGCCTCTTCAGCTGGGGGCGCAATCTCGACCTGACGACCTCCCCGCCGATGGAAATCCTCGACGGGAGCCAGCCCCGTATTTTCGACCTGGACCTGCGCGCCCTCGGAATGCTCGACGATGCGCCGTATCTCGCCTATGAATTCTGGACGGAGACGTTTTTGGGGGCGATCGACCGCCGCTTCTCCGTGAACGTGCCGCCCACTCAGGCCCGCGTCGTCGCCTTGCGGCAGGCGACGGGCATCCCGCAGTTCGTCGGTTTCAACCGCCACATCCTGATGGGCGCGAGACGGCTCACCGCCTCGCAATGGAACGCCGAAGCCAAGCGGTTGACGCTGAATCTTCAGCTTGAAGCGCCCACCCCCCGAGCGCCGTTCACGCATCGTCTGTACGCCTACGTTCCCGAAGGCTACCTCTTCCAGGACGCCGACTACGCCGGCGCGCTGGCCGTTCGGGACGCCGTTTACGACGCCGAGCGCCGCTTGGTGACGGTGTCGCTCGTGCCCGCTCAGACGGGTCCGGTCATCGTCGAATTGGAATTCGCCGCGGAATAGCTGACCACGCGCACGACCCGTGAATGGTCAATCGGCGAGCACCGACGGCGCGAGCAGGCGCGTCGCCGGCAGAAAGTCGGCGCTGGCGTCGATGATCGTCTGAAGCCCCTGGTGCGTCGCCGCGCTCGCCGTGAAAAAAGGAATCTTGCGGCGGGCGAAGGCGCGCTTGAGCCGCGTGACGAGCGCCGAGGGGGGATTGAGGTCGAGTTTGTTCAATGCGACCAGCCTCGGTTTGGCGATCAACTCCGGCGAATAGCTTGCCAGTTCTTTCTCCAGCGTTTTGTAGTCGGCGAGCGGATCGCCGCCGCGCTCCTCGGCGATATCGAGCAGAAAAAGCAAAACGCCGCAGCGCTCGATGTGGCGCAGGAACTGATGGCCCAGCCCGTGGCCGTCCGCCGCGCCTTCGATCAATCCGGGCAGGTCGGCGACGACGAAGCTCCGGCCGCTCGTGGCGCGGGCGACGCCAAGATTCGGCACAAGCGTCGTGAACGGGTAGTCGGCGATTTTCGGTCTAGCCCTGGAGACGGCGGAAACGAAAGTGCTTTTGCCGGCGTTGGGGAAGCCCACCAGGCCGACGTCGGCCATCAGTTTCAAGACGAGCTTGAGCGTGCGCGCCTCGCCGGGCTGTCCGGGTTCGACGCGGCGCGGGGCGCGGTTGGTCGCAGTGGCGAAGGACATGTTGCCCCTGCCGCCTCGCCCGCCCTTGGCGACGACGAACTCGCCGCCGGCGGCGACGATCTCGCCGAGCGGCTCACCGGTTTCCGCGTCGTGGATGACCGTGCCGAGCGGCACGGCGATGCGCTTGTCCGCGCCGCGCGCGCCCGCCATCTGCTTGCCCATGCCGTGCGTCCCGCGTTCGGCTTTCTGCTGCGGCGTGAAACGCAGGTCGAGAAGCGTTCCCATGTGCGGATCGCCGACCAGCACGACGTCGCCGCCGTCGCCGCCGGGGCCGCCGTTCGGGCCGCCCTTGGGAACGTATTTTGCGCGGAGGAAGGACAGGCAGCCATCGCCCCCCCACCCGGCCTCGACGAAAATGGTGACTTCATCCACGAACTTCATGCCCGTGTGCTACCACGCGGCGAACGCGAAGGCAAGCGGGGATGGGAGACAAGTCCTCGCCGGGAGCGCAGGCGATCAGGGAGAAAGCGGAATTTGTTTTCTTGAATCATTTCTTTCATTCGATTTATACTGCTTCCCGCTTTGTTTTGGGAAAGGAGTCGTCGATGACCGTCGCCCTGTCTTCGCCGCCGAAGGATGCTCACGTCGCCGCTTGCGGATTGTTCTGCTCCAACTGCGGCCGCTTCAAAAAAGGCAAGTGCGAGGGTTGTCAGATCGCGCCGGCCTGGGCCTCCTGCCCCGTGCGCGCCTGCTGCGCCGAGCGCCGGATCACGACCTGCGCCGAATGCACGGCGTTCGCCGCGCCGGGCGATTTTCACGACTGTAAAAAGCTCAATAATTTCATCGCCAAGGTGTTTGCGTTCGTTTTCGGCTCCGACCGCCTTGGCTCGCTTGTCCTTTTGCGCGACAAGGGGATGGCCGCCTATCTCGCCGAAAAACACCGCACGGGAAAGCATTAGCCCCATATCCTTCCAGGCCCGCCATTCGCGGATCATCGAGGGTGCGAATTGACGCCGGCCGCACGGCTGGCTATAGTGCGCCGTCGATCGTTCATCCAGAGACTTTCAGGGGACCCATGCTGGATCATTTCGGACAGGCTGTCGTCATTCTCGCCATTCCGACCATCGTCCGGGCCGTTGCGCCGCGCGTCAAGGCCGTCCGCGTCATTACGCCCGTGCTCCTCTGCTACATGCTCGGCATGGCGCTCGGCAACCAGCCGTGGGTCCGGTTCGATACGGAATTCTCGCTCAACATCACTTCCGCCGCCGTGGCCCTGGCCATTCCGCTGATGCTCTTCTCCGCCGATTTTTTAGGCTGGCTCAGGCTGGCGCGCCCGACCGTCATCTCTTTTCTTCTGGCGACGGTCTGCGCGATCGCCGCCGGACTGGTCTCCCATATTCTGTTCGCCGACAACCGGGAAAGCGCGTCGGTGGCCGGAATGCTCGTCGGCGTCTACATCGGCGGCACGCCGAACATGGCCGCCGTCGGCACGGCTTTGGGCGTGCCGACCGAGCTGTTCATGCAGCTCAACGTCACCGACATGGTCTGGTCGTCCCTGTACCTTCTCTTTCTGCTGACGATCGCCCGGCGCGTCTGCGGCCTTTTTTTGCCGCCCTTCCCGCGCGAGAAGGAAGATCCCGCGATGGCGTTCGCCCCTGCCGGCTCGCGCCCGCCGTGGCGCTCGATCGGCCTGGGCGTCGCGCTTGCCGCGGCGATCGTCGCCGTGGCGTCGCTTGTCGGCCGCGTAGCGCCGAAAGGCTTCGAAGCGGCGCTTTCCGTTCTCAGCATCACCACGCTGGCCGTGCTCGCCTCTTTTCATCCGCGCGTGCGGGCGCTGAAAGGCGCGAGCGACACGGGGATGTTCTTCCTCTTGGTTTTCTGCGTCGCCATCGGCACGACCACCGACTTCGGCAAGCTCTTCACGTCGCCCAGCGCGCTGTTTTTCCAGACCGGTTTCGTGATGGTCGGCGCGATTTTTCTCCACTATCTGTTCGCGTTCTTCCTGAAAATCGACGTTGACACGGTGCTGATCACCAGCGCCGCCGCCATCTGGGCGCCGCCGATCGTGCCGCCCGTGGCCATGGCCTTGAAAAACCGCGAGATGGTGATGTCCGGCATCGCCTCGGGGCTCGTCGGCTACGCCATCGGCAACTACGCCGGCGTGGCCGTGGCCTGGCTGCTCGGAGGCTGAGCAATCCGATACGTTTAGAGGCGAGAGAAGGGAGCTACGATGCGGGGATCAACGAAGATCGGCGGGCTGTTTGCGGCGATGGCGCTGACCTGCCTGTTCGCCGGTTGCGGGGCCGGCGCGTTCATGCAGTACACGGCCAAACCCGACTTCCCGAAAAACGAGGACGGCGCGCTCGACCTGCCGGGATTGTCCGCGCCCGCCGCCGTCTATTACGACCCGCTCGGCGCGCCGCACATCGCGGCCGAAAACGAGCTGGACCTCGTGCGCGCCGTGGGTTTCGTCCAGGCGCGCGACCGTTACTTCGGCATGGACATGATGCGCCGCCTGGCGCGGGGCCGGCTTTCGGAGCTGATCGGCAAGCGGCCGGTGCTCGGCAGCACGTCGATCGATTTCGATCTCGCCATGCGCGGCTGGGGCATCGACCAGGCGTCGGAGGCCGACGCGGCGGCGCTTGGCGATGAGGAGCGCGCCCTGATGGCGGCCTACACGGAAGGCGTGAACCAGGCGTTGGCGCTTTACCGCCCGATCGAATATCGCCTGCTCAGCGTCCAACCCGAGCCGTGGACGATCGCCGACTGTTTCGCCGTCTCCCGCCTCAGCGCCTGGGCGATCACGCACAACTATCACCAGGAAGCGGCGCGGCTGCTCTTGGCGTTTTCCGTCGGTCTGGAACGGGCCGAGAAAATCTGGGGCCACGAAGACTGGAAGGGCGGGACGACGCTCGACGCTTCCGGCTGCGAGCCGCGCCCCCTGCCGCCCGCCGTGGCCGATGAACTCCGGGCGCTTTTCCCCTCG
>QZKR01000108.1 GCA_003598065.1 Myxococcales bacterium
TATTTTATTCTGGGTGTTAGCATTTCTTATTACAGCGGGCTCTGCTATTTACCAAAGAGTAGGCGTAGCCTTTGGCATAGATGCCGGGCATGACCGGCACCTGCTTGAATTCGACCTTCGGAGTGCCTGAGCAGCCGACAAGCGTCCACGCGCAACATATGGCGGCGACGACTCCCGACCACGCGAGAACCGTTCTCCACGTCCTCATGTCGCCCTCTCTTTCGCGAATTATGTCAAGGATTTACGGAAACCGTTCACGACTGAGATATTTATACCGCGATCGAATAACGGTGTCAACACACAGGCCGGCGGCAAAACGTATCGAGGGCCGAACGGTCGGATGGCGGCTCAGAATCTTTTTTCGAGCTTCGTGTCGCCGGCTATTCCGAGGCCGAGGGCGGGCTTTCCGCCAGTTTGGCCAGCGCCATGCGGCACTGCTCCGCTTCGCGGATGCGGTTCTGCTCGGGATAGATGCAAAGCAGCGTTTCAAGCAGTTCCTTCGCCACCGCTTCGTTCCACCCTTCGAGGAAAAAGGCGTTCTCCATCTCGGCGAGCGCCGCCGCGAAGAGCTGGCGCTGTTCGAGAAGCTTGGCGAAGGCGATGCGGTCCTTCCAGTTGGCGGGATCGTGCTCGCGGAAGAAATCGATCTTGGGATGCGCCAGCAGATGATCGGGCGGCGGCGTCTCGGCGTTGTAGATGAATTCGAGCGCCTCCACCTCCGACACTTCGGGGACCATCAGGTCGCCGGCGTCCCAGAGGTAATGATAGCCGTTGGCGAACATCGGTCCGCCGAGATGCCGGAAGTAGGCTTCGTGGGCGCGTCGCGTCGCGCCCCGCATCGCCAGAAGCCGCGCCTGCCAGAGCGAGGCCGCGCCGAAGGTGGGCATCGACCGCTCGGCGGCTTCGAACTGCGCCAGCGTCGCATCGAAGCCCTGCGCCGCGAAGGTCCTGAGCGCCTGCAGCGAAAGGGAGAATCCCCCCGCCGGATCGATTTTGAGAATCTCGCTGTGCCAGGCCAGGTCGGAAGCGGGCGGCGTGAGGATCAGGTCCGTTTCCTCCAGGCCCACCGCGCCCTGGAACAGCTCGAGGATGCGGCGCATCTCCGGCCAGTCGTCGCCGCCCAGGGAGTCGAGCACCTGGCGGCCGAGCCACCAGACGAGGAAGGCGCGCATGTCGTAGGAGAACGGCAGGAAGTGGCCGGTCTCGTGCATCCAGACGCCGTAAGGGACGCGGCCGTCCCCGTCGCGCCAGGGAATGTAGAAGCAGTAGTAGTCGCCGTCGCGGTCCTCGCCGAAGGGCACGAGTCCCGGCATCATGAACGGCGGCCGCCGCTCCTCCGAGAGAACTTCCTCCATCGGGTAGAAACCCAGAAAGCGGATGAACTCGCCCGGAAGGCTTTCGTGGAGGTCCAACAGCGCCTCCGGAGCCGGCGCTCCGAAGCGCAATTGAAACTCCTCTCGCAGCGCCTCGTCGATTTTGTGGGTCCAGAGAAAGAGTTGCGCCATCGTATGCGAACCCCGAACAGTCGAAGAGAAAGCGTCCCACTCGGTTGCCGGATAACTGGGCGGCACTCTACCGCAAAACACAAAGGCTGTCTATCGGGAATTCTTCGCCGCTCAAAGCGGCGATCGCCGCGCTTGGCCGGCGCGCCGCGCCGCCGTATAATGCAGTCGCGGCCGCTGAATCGACCATCCACCAGCGAGGACCCGATGCCTCCGAAGCGCCCTTTGCCCGCTCCGTCGCCGAGCTTCGCGCTCGAAGCCGATCTCTTGCGCGCCCTCGCGCATCCGTTGCGCCTGCATCTGCTGGCGGCGCTTTCCCTGCGTCCGGCGTCGGTGTCGGAATTGTGCGCGGCGCTCGGCAAAGCCCAGGCGGCCGTTTCCCAGCAGCTTGCGCTGCTGCGCGGCCGGGGGATCGTCGCCGCCCGGCGCGAAGGGACGCGCGTCGTCTACCGCCTCGACCATCCCCTGGCCGAGGCGCTCTTGCGCGTTCTCGCCAAAAGCCGCGCGCGGCTGGCGCCGAGCGCGCCCGCCAGAACCGCCGCATCGCCCGCCGCCGCGGCGTCGTCTCCTTCCGCGGACCGGGCGGGAAGAAATCGTTGACCCCTCTCTTCGGGCAGTTACAATGAGGCTCGACGCAGCACAGAGGATCGGGGACCGACATCCCGCCGCCGGCGGCAAGGAGGACGGATGGCCCATGCGGAACGCGGCTTATGGAAGAGCAAGCTAGGTTTCATCCTGGCCTGCGCCGGCTCGGCGATCGGGCTGGGGAACATCGTTTTCTTCCCGGCCAACGCCTACAAGTTCGGCGCGGGCGCGTTTTATATTCCCTACCTGGTGGCGCTGGTCTTCGTCGGCCTGCCCCTGATGATTCTCGAATTCGGCCTCGGGCACCACACGCGCCGCGCCTTCCCCCAATCGCTGCACCACGCCGCCGGGCGGCCGGGGGAATTCGTCGGCTGGTGGGCCATCCTCAACGCCAGCTTCATCACGATGTACTACATCACGATTTTGGGCTGGGTGCTGGGGATGCTCATCGCCTCCTTCGGACCGCTGTTCGATTCGCCGTCCACCGCGCTTGCCGCCTTTCCGGCGATCGGCGAGATGGCCAACCCCGCCGGTTATTTTTTCGGCATGCTGACGTCCTGGTGGCCGGTGATTTTCGTCGTCGTCGTCTGGGCTCTCAACGTGCTGGCGGTTTCCAAGGGCACCTCGACCATCGAGCCGTTCCTCCGCTTCTCCGTACCCATGATGTGGATAATGATGCTGGCGCTCATCGTTCGCGGCGTGACGCTCGACGGCGGCGCCGAGGGCGTCCTGCTTCTGTTCACGCCGAAGCCGGAGATCTTGGCCGACGCGTCCGTCTGGAAGGGGGCCTTCTCGCAGATGTTCTTTACGCTCTCTTTGGGCTTCGGCATCATGACCGCCTACGCGTCCTATCTGCCGAAAAAGTCCGACCACGTCGCCAACTCGATGATGGTTTCCTGCATGAACTGCGCCTTCGAGTACGTGGCCGGGCTCGCCGTTTTCTCGCTTTTGTTCGTCTTCGTCATCCAGCCCAAGGCCTCGACGCTGTCGATGATGTTCTTCATCGTCCCGCAGGGCATCGCCCAGTTTCCGGCGGGCGTGAAGCTGTTCGGCGTTCTCTTCTTCGCGCTGCTCCTGATCGCCGGCCTGACGTCCTCCATTTCGCTGGTCGAGGCGCTGGTTTCGGCGATGATCGACAAGTTCCAGGTTCCACGCAAAAAGATCCTCGCCGTCTTCGCCGCCGTGGGGCTCCTGGGTTCGATCGCCTTCGCCTGGCCGAAAGTCGTCGATCCGACGCTCGATTCCAACGGCACCCTGGGCCTGTCGTTGCTGGACCTCATGGACCACTGGACTTTTTCCTACGGCCTGATGGCGGTGGGCCTCGCCGAGTGCCTGATCGTCGGCTGGTTTTTCCCGGCCCGCCGGCTGCGTGAAGAAATCAACAAAATAGCCCGCTTCAAACTCTCGCCGATCTGGGACTGGGTGATCAAGCTCGTCATGCCGATCATGCTGACCCTTATTTTAGGCTATGCCATCGCGGGCGAATTCACGGCAGGCCCCTACGGTCACGACATGAACACCGGGTCCATCCGCAAACTGCATCTCCTCTCCCTGGCGGTCTGGCTCTCGATGACATTCGGCGGGGCGCTTCTGTTCACGCTTCTGCCGACGCGCGCCGACACCGCCAAGGAAGAACGGCAGGAAGGAGCGGCTCATGCGCATCGCTTCGATTGAGTTCGCCTTCGCGTTCGTCGCGCTGGCCGCCGCGCTGCTCGCGAGCGGCCCGGTCGCGGCCGAGGGCCCGGCCTTGAAGATCGATAAGCACATTCCCGGCGGCAGCGCCAGCACGCTGACGATCGACGCCGGCGACCGCGCCCTCGTCAACGGCACGATCGCCGTCACCTACCGGCCGGGCAGTCTCGTCGAGCGGACGCGCCTGCTGCCCATGCGCGCGCTCGCCGCCGGCGGAAGCGAATCGCTTTCCTTCACGCCCGAGGAGCCGGGGATCGTCCGGCTGCGCTACGCCGCCGAATACGCCGACGCCCGGCCGAACGAGAAGCCCGCCGAAACGCAGACCCTCATCGGCGTGACCTTCGCCGAAACGCCGGTTCTGGGGGTGCTCGTCATGTTCCTCGCGGCGACGATTCTTTTCGGCGGCTGCGTCTTCGCCTTCCGCCTGCTGACGACGGCGGAGGAATGACCCGCTTCGGAGGATATTTTCCGTCGTTCAGCGCAAAAGGAAGATATCGCCGCGCCGCGGCGCCAGGCGCTGGTCGAGGCGGTAGAGACAGCTCACGACGAAGGGACCGATGATCCCCGTAGCCGCCGCCGCCCACAAGGCGAGGGCGAACGCCTCGGAACTGGGCATGAGCCGGCCGGGCAAGGCGATGCGCAACGACGTGTAGAGCAGAAGCTGCAGACCCAGTTCGCAGACGACCAGGAAAACGCCGATCAGCACGGGATGGACGAGATTCAGGATTTTCATCGTCGCCCGCACGCCGAGGTAAAGCGCCGTCGCCAGCAGGCCGAAAATCGCCAGATTGGGCGCGTGGTACGCGGCGAAAAGAACGGCCAGGGCGAGCGACAGCGCCAGGCCGGCGAGCGGCTGGCGCGTGCGCGCGACGTAGAAAACGAAGACGGCCAGCAGATCGGGCCTGAAGGAGTCGAATCCGGCCAGGTAGAAGACGGTCGAGGCGAAGGTGAAGACGAGAAAAGCCGCGGCGAGGACCGCCAGGTGCCTCATGGCGCGCCTCCGCCGGCTCCGCCGGGCGCGATCACCAGCACTTCGCGCAGCGACGCGAAATCGACGGCCGGCGCGACGCGCGCTTCCTGAAAGATCCCGTAATCGCCCTTGGAGACCTGCGTCACCCGCCCCAGCGTCAGTCCCGGCGGGAACATCTGGTCCAGGCCGCTGGTCACCACGACGTCGCCTTCCTTCACCTCCTCGGTGCGCAAGGAAAAGGCGAACTGGCAGGCGAGATCGTAGCGGGCGTTCGTTCCCTGGATGATGCCCTGCGCGCCCGTGCGCCGCACGACGGCGTCGATCGAGCTGTTGGGATCGATCATCAGCATCACCTTCGAGGTCCAGCCGTAGGTTTCGACGATGCGGCCGATGACGCCGGCGTCGCTCACCACCGGCAGGCCGGACCGTGCGCCGTCGTCCGCGCCGAGGTTGATCGTCACCTGATGAAACTGGCCCAGAATGTCGGTGGCCACGATGCGCGCCGGCAGATAGCGGTTGGGAACGCGCGTCTTGAATTCCAGAAGCCGCCGCAGCCGGGCGTTCTCTTCCTCCAGCGGCACGAGTTCGGCGAGCTTCTGCGCCAGCAGACTGTTGATGGTGCGCAGGTCGTCGGCCTCTTCGTGAGCGTCGATGAGCGCCACGTAGCTTGTCCAAAGCGAAGTCGCGCCGTCGAAGACGTAGACGGTCGCCTTCTGGAAGGGACTCGCGGCCCAGGCGATCAGCCGGCCGACGGGACCGGTGGGCCCTGTCGGCGCGTACAGCGAGGCGACGCAGACCGTCGCCACGGCGACGGCGAGGAAGCTGATGACGTGTTTGCGGAAAAAAGCGATCACTCGGCGCTCGCGGTTCCCGCCGCCCAGGCGCCCTTGCGCGGCGGCTAGCATCGGAGCACGGGGAACCGCGCTCCGCAATCGGGTTGAAAGACGCGCAACGGGGGTCGGCCGCGCGGCGATCCGAAATCGCGGATGCGACAACCGTCGCGACGACGACAGGCTAGCGGTTGGAGGCGATCTCGCGCAGCAAATCCAGTTCGTCCAGCGCCCGGCCGCAGCCCTGCACGACGCAGGAGAGCGGATCCTCGGCGATGATCACCGGCACGCCCGTCTCCTCGCGCATCAACACGTCCAGATGCTCCAACAGCGCCCCGCCGCCGGTGAGCACGATTCCCTTGTCCATCACGTCGGCGGAGAGTTCGGGCGGCATGCGCTCCAGCGCCATGCGCAAGGTGCCGATGATGGCGCGGATCGGCTCTTCCAGGGCGGCGCGGACCTCGTCGGAGTTCACCGCCACCGTGCGCGGCACGCGCGCCACGAGGTCCTGTCCCTTCACTTCCGTCGTTTTGATATTGTCGTCGGGGTAGGCGTTGCCGATCGTCACCTTGATCTGTTCCGCCGTGCGCTCGCCGATGAGCAGCTGATGGTGGCGGCGCATGTGCTGGATGATCGCCTCGTCCATTTTGTCGCCGGCGACGCGCACCGATTTGCCGTAGACGATGCCGGCCAGCGAAATCACGGCCACTTCCGTCGTTCCGCCGCCGATATCGACGACCATGTTGCCAGACGGCTCGGTGATCGGCAGGCCCGCGCCGATCGCGGCGGCCATCGGCTCCTCGATCAGATACACCTCGCGCGCGCCCGCCGCCTCGGCCGCTTCGCGCACCGCTTTTTTCTCCACCTCGGTGATGCCCAGCGGCACGCCGATCACGACGCGCGGATGCACGAGCGAGCGATCGCTGTGCACCTTGCGGATGAAGTATTTCAGCATCGCCTCGCACACCTCGAAGTCGGCGATGACGCCGTCCTTCAGGGGGCGGATGGCCTGAATCGAGCCGGGCGTGCGGCCGAGCATCTCCTTGGCTTCCCGGCCCACGGCGAGCACGCGCTGACGCCCGCTGTGGTCTTTCTGCACCGCCACAACCGACGGCTCCGAGGCCACGATGCCTTTGTTTTTTACGTAAATCAGAGTATTGGCCGTGCCGAGGTCGATCGCCAGATCGTTCGACAGCCAACTATACAGCCACCCCAACATCGCGTGGTCCCTTACCCGTGTTTAATCTTCCGCCTGTGCGACTGCGCACCGGGGGCGTCGTTTGGTCCCATTTCTAGCAGAAGAATTCCCGCGATGCAAGCGGGAAAAGCGTCGCGAAAAATGAAAATTCCTGGTTTTTAAGCCGAGTTAGCCCGAACCGCCGGCTTGACGCGCCGCGCGCCGGTCTGATAAGATCGGTCGCTATCCAAAAGGCATACGACCGCTTTCTTCTTTCACAAAGGAGAGATCCATGCCGCGCTTGACGTTTTTCCTGATAATCCTGGCTGGCGCCCTTGCGGCTCTCCCGGCCCTGGCTCAGGAGCCGCCGTCCGCCGCGCCGCAAGCCGAACCTCAGGCCGCGCCGCCGCCGGCGCCGGCGGCGGCCGATCCCGCCGCGCTGTTCGCCGAATCCGATCGGGCGTGGGAGACGCGCCATATCGCCGGCGACACCGAAAAATCGATCCGGCTCGCGGAAGAGGCGCTGGCCAAGGGCGGCGACGAATTCGAGTCCAAGTGGCGCGTGGCGCGCGGCTGCTTCTGGGTGGCGGAGCAGAGCCCGAAGGACGACGTGAAGATCGCCTACGGCGAAAAAGGCTGGAAGGCCGGCGAACGGGCCGCCGAATTGAAGCCGGCCCGCGTCGAGGGCTGGTTCTGGGGCGTGGTGGCGCTCGGGCAGTATTCCACCGGCGTCGGCATCGGCAAGGCGTTCTTCAAAGGCCTGGGCGGCAAATTCGAAAAGATGAACGGCAAAGCCATCGCCATCGACCCGAGATACTCCGACGGCGGGCCGACGCGCTCCCTGGGCCGTTACTGGTACAAAGTGCCGGCGATCAAGCGCGATCTGGAGGAATCGGAAAAGCTCTTGAAGCAATCGCTCGCCGTCGCGCCGAAGAAGCTGCGCACCCACTTCTATCTGGCCGAAACCTATCTGGCCGACGACCAGAAAGACAAGGCCAAGGCGGAAATCGACCTTTGCCTGTCGCTGGATCCGAAGGACGAGGAGTATCCCGACGGGATCGTCTTCAAGAAGGAATGCGAGAAGCTCAAAAAGGAGGCGTTCGGCCAGCAGTAACCCATGCGCACGGCGATCATCTCCGATATTCATGCGAACTACGAAGCGCTGAGCGCCGTCCTGGAGATCGTGGAGCGGCTGAAGACGGACCGGTGCGTCTGCCTGGGCGACCTCGTCGGCTACGGCGCCAGCCCGAACGAATCGGTGCAGGCGGTGCGGGAGCGGGCCGAGTTTTCGATTTTGGGCAACCACGATGCGGCCATCGTCGGCCGGATGAGCCTCGACTTCTATTACGACACGGCGCGCGAAGCGCTGGAGTGGACGGCGCAGAGCCTGACCCCGGAGAACGACGCCTATCTGCGCTCCCTGCCCTATGTGCGCGAGGAACGGGACATCTGCTGGGTGCACGGCGAACCGGAGCGGCCGGAGGCGTTCAATTACGTCTACACCCTGCCGCAGGCGCGCCGCCTCGCCGGCGCTTACGAGCGTCTCAAGCCGGTGACCTTCGTCGGCCATTCGCATCTGCGCCGCGTGTTCGTCGTCGAACCCAACGGCGCGCTGGAGTTGCCGACGGATAATCTCACGTTGAATGCGGAGCGGAAATACGTGGTCGCCGTGGGGTCGGTGGGACAGCCCCGCGACAACGATCCGCGCGCGGCCTTCGCGATTTTCGACGAGCAGACGCGCCGCGTGGAGTTCTACCGCGTCGATTACGACGTCGATCGGGCGGCGGAGAAGATTCTGAAGGCCGGGCTGCCGCAGTTCTTCGCCCACCGCCTTTACAGCGGGGCCTAGTGCGAACGACGATCGGCTGGCGGTTTCTGGGAGAGGCGCCCTATCGGCCCGCGTGGGACTTGCAGCGCGCGCTGGCGCGGGCCGTGGAGCAAGACGAAACGACGGCGGGCTTTCTGGTTCTGCTGACGCACCCGCCGACGTTCACCACCGGCCGGCGCGACTCGGGCCGCTTTTTCAACGCCGACCGGGAAACGCTTGAAAAAATGGGCTTCGCCGTCGTCGCTACGGATCGCGGCGGATTCGTGACCTATCACGGTCCCGGGCAGCTGGTCGGCTATCCGATTCTGGCCCTGTCGCGGCTGGGCGTGGCCGGCGTGGCGGATTACGTCGATCGGCTGCAGCGGCTGATGATCGGCGTCTGCGCCTCCTACGGCGTGACGGCTCAAGCGCGAGAGGAGTTCCCCGGCGTCTGGGCGGGCGAGGATAAAATCGGCGCGATCGGGATTCGCATCGCGCACGGCGTGGCCACGCACGGCTTCGCGCTCAACGTCGCGCCGCGCCTGGAGGATTATCGCTTCATCACCGCCTGCGGGCTTTCCGGGCGCGGCGTAACTTCGCTGGCCCGGCTCGGCGTCGAAACGACCGTCGAGGAAGCGGCCCGGCGCGTCGTATCGCAGGCGGAAACGGTTTTCGACGCGGCGTTTGTCGAGCGCGACCTGCGCGCCGCCGCCGCGCCGCATGTGGAGGCGCCATGACTCGCGTTGCCTGTTTCTCGCTGACGCTGTTTTTCGCGTCGCTGCTCGCCCTCGGCGGCTGCCGTTCGGCCGCGCCGGACCCCGATTACGTGGGCGAGGACGCCCACGCCGTCGCCCCGAAGCCGGCCTCGCCGCCTGCGGCGGCGGATCCGCCGCGCGGTTTCGGCGGCTCGCGCTCGACGCACGAATTCATGCCGCTCAACCTGGGCAACACGTGGGAATACAAGAAAACCTTCCTGGGCGAAACGGGGACGCTCCGGGTGACGGTCGAGCGGAAGGACGAGGAGGGTTTCTTCATCGACAGCCAGGGCGGCAAGCTCAAGCACACCTCGATGGGTCTGCGCGACGAAAACCGTTTCCTGCTTCTGGAGCCGGTGGAGACGGGCCGCAAATGGTCGGCGCGCGTCGCCGTCACGGTGGTCGAGCACTTCGAAGTGGTGGAGGACAACGCGACGATCGAGACGCCGGCCGGCGCGTTCGAGCATTGCGCCGTCGTGCGCTCCACGACGGCCTTGACGCCCGAGGCGCGGATGATCAACGAAGTCGCCTATGCGCCGGGAGTCGGCATGGTCCGGACCCGGACGAGCATCGAAAACAACAAGAAGCGCCAGAAGGATCAGGCGACGTTGGAGTTGGTTTCCTACACGCTGCCCTAGACGGCCATGAGCGACACGGTCAAAGGCAAGAACCTTCAGGAGGCGGTCGAGGCGCTGCAGGCGGAAAACGAGCGCCTCAAAAGCCTCATCAAGGCGACGCTGGGCGAGCAGGGCGAGGCGCTCGGCTCCGCCGCCGCCGCCGTCGCTCCCAAAGCGGGAACGACGCTGTTCACCGTCCTTGCCGACGAAACGACGAGCGAAGCCGCCGCCGACCGCACGCTCACCCTGGGCAGCGCGCCCGCGCCGGAGGAAAAAGCCGAGCCGCTGGCGCTCTCCGAGGCGGCGAAGGTGGCCCTGGCGCTCGGGCTCACCGTCGGCGAGGAGCTCGGGCGCGGCGGCATGGGCCGCGTGCTTCTGGCCGACGATCTGGGCGTCGGCCGGCAGGTGGCGCTCAAGGTGCTCACCGGCGGGCTCTCCGCCTCGGAGGAGGGCGTGCGCAAGCTCGTCCACGAGGCGCAGATCACCGGCCAGCTCGAACACCCGAACATCGTCCCCATTTATCAGATGGGACGGATGGAGGACGGCCAGCTTTATTTCACGATGAAACGCGTCCAGGGCCGGACGCTCAAGGATGTCATTCAAAAACTGGCCCGCGACGATCCGGAGACGACGCGCGAATTCACGCCCCTGCGGCTCTTGACGCTGTTTATGCAGGTCTGCCTCGCCGTCGAGTTCGCCCACTCGCGCGGCGTGATTCATCGCGACCTCAAACCCGACAACATCATGCTCGGCCGCTACGGCGAAGCGCTGGTCGTCGATTGGGGGCTGGCGATGCTCGTCCCCGGCATGGCGGAGCCGGCCTGCGAACTGAAGCTGCGTTACGAGACGCCGCGCATAGACGGCTACGTTCTCGGCACGCCGGCCTACATGCCGCCCGAGCAGGCGCAGGGCTATATCCGCCAGCTCGATCGGCGCGCCGACGTCTACGCGCTGGGTTCGGTCCTTTACGAACTGCTGACGCTCACGCCGCCCGTGCAGGCGCGCGGCGTCGCCGACGCCCTGCGCGCGGCGATCGCCGGCGATTTCGAGCCGCCTTCCGCCCGCGCCCCCGAGCGCGCCATCGCGCCCGAACTCGACGACATCTGCCTGCGCGCTCTCGCCACGCGCAAGGAAGAGCGTTACCCCAGCGCCCGCGCGCTGCACGGCGACGTGGAGGCGTACTTCGAGGGAACGCTCGCCTCGGAACGACGGCGGCGCGAGGCGGCGGAACGGCTGACCGAAGGCGAGCGGCTGAAAGGCGGCTACGACGAAACGCGGCGGCGGCGCGACCGGGCGGCCGCCGAGCTGTCGGCGCTGCGGGCCACGCTGACGGGCGCGGCCAACCTGGAAACGCGGCGCGCGCTGTGGACCCTGGAGGACGGCGTCGATGCGGCCGAACGCGACGTGGCGCACGCCTTCTCGCAGGCCTTGAATCGCCTGCTCATGGCCGAAACGCTGGAGCCGCAAAACCGCGAGGCGCGCCGCGCCTTGGGCGAACTCTATTGGGACCGCTACCTCGACGCCGAGGCCAAGCGCGACCAGCCGGCGATGATCACCTGGACCGACCTTCTGGCCCGCGTCAACGACGGCGCTTTCGACGCGCGGCTGCGCGGCGAAGGGACGCTGGCGATCCAGACCGACCCGCCGGGCGCGTCGGCGGCGCTGTACGTCTACCGCGAAAGAAACCGTCTTCTCGTCCCGGAGTTCGTTCGCGAACTGGGGCCGACGCCGATCGCCGACCTTGTTCTGCCGAGGGGCGGCTATCGGCTGCTGATCCGCAACAAGGGATACGCCGACCTGTTCGCGCCGGTGTCCGTCGAGCGCATGAAGGAATCACGCGTCGCCGTGCGGCTCGTAACGTCGGAAGCGCTGGGGGAAGGCTTCTGTTACATCGCTTCCGGGGCCGCGCCGATCGGCGGCGAAACCGACACTTTAGGCTCGCTCGACGCGGCGATCGCCGATCCTCCCGCCTTCGCGCTGGCCCGCTTCCCCGTGACCGTCGGCGAGTACCTCGAATTTTTGAACGACCGGGGCTGGCACGACGCCGAAAAGGCAAAGATTCATGCGTCGCGCGTTTACGGCACGGGCGAAATCTACCTCCGGCTGCTGCCCGACGACTCGTTCGCCATCCCGCTGAAAGACGCCGAAGGCGACGAATGGCTCATGGACTGGCCGATTCTCGGCGTCAGCCACGAAGACGCCCTGGCCTACATCGCCTGGCGTTCGGCGCGGGACGGCGCCCGCTACCGGTTGCCGACCGACGAGGAATGGGAAAAGGCGGCGCGCGGCGCGGATCGTCGCCGCTATCCCTGGGGCGACAACTTCGATCCGTCCTTCTGCAACATGCGCGACACCCACGCCGGCCGGCCCCGGCTTTTGCCCGTCGGCGTCTGCGCGGCCGACGAATCGCCCTACGGCGTGCGGGACATGGCCGGCAACATGCGCGACTGGACCCAGAGCCGCGCCGACCGGGTGACGGGCAATCTCTCCATCCGCGGCGGGGCCTGGACGACCTTCGAGACGTTCTGCCGCGCCGCCTGCCGCGCCGGCGCGACGCCGGCGATGACCGCCGTCAACATCGGCTTCCGTCTGGCGAAAGACTTATAAAGCCTTTAACCTTTTTAGACACACTTAGAATCTATCCCAGTAGACCGAAAAGTTGTCACCCCCACGAAAGCGGGGGTCCAGAACTCATTGATACCAGACTGGATTCCCGCCTTCGCGGGAATGACAAACATCGGCTCCTTCATCTACTGGGATAGGCGCTTAACTGGTCGGGCGCCACTGGCGAAGCGAAACGAAGTGAAGCTTGCCAGTGCATGAAACACGGGCAAGCCTGCGGCTTCGCCACCCTCCTCGAAAGTAGTCAATTAATCTGTAGCCGAATAATTACGGCCAGTCGCGGCCGGGATTGAGGATGTCTACGGCGTCGAGCGCGCCCTCCGCCTCGTTGAAGCCGCCGGCGATCAAGAGCGTGCCGTCCGGCAGGCGGATCGCGTCGTGCCCCGTTCGCGCGCGCGTCATGGGCAGGGCGACGACGAATCGCGCCTCGTCGCCGCGATCCTCGAGGACTTCGCAATCGGCGAGCGCCGAACCCTCCGGACCTTCTCCACCGCAGGCGACGAGCGTTTTCGACGTAACGGCGGTGAGCGTGTGGCCCGAGCGCGGCGTCGTGAGGCAGGCGTGGGGTTTCCCAAACGCGTCGCAGGAGCCGTCGGCGCAGAGCGAATCGAAAATCCAGCATCGATCGGTCGGCGCGCCGCCGAACCGCCCGCCGGCGATCAGGACGCGGCCGTCGTCGAGCGCCACGGCGGCATGGCCGACGAGCGCCGGCGCGGCCTCAACGTCCAGAGGGATGCTCGCGCCGTCGTCGCCGGAGCGCCATTCGGCGAAGGGAGCGTCGGCCGTCTGCTGTCCGCCGGCGACGAGCACGCCGACGGGATTGAGGTCGTCGTCGAAAAGGGCCGTCTGCGTGTGGCCGGCGCGCGGCGCGATCAGAGGCTCGGCGCGCGTCAGCTTGCGTGCGCCGGCGTCGATGCGCACGCAGTCGTCAAGCGCCTGGTTCCGCTCGTCCTCGCCGCCGCAGACGAGCACGGCCAGCGCCTCTCCGAGCGATACGGCCTGATGCCCCACGCGCGGCGTAAACGCGACGCCGAGCTCGACCGCCGTGACGATTTCCTCGTCGGCGGAGGAAAGGACGAGCGGCGTTTTCTGCCAGGTCGTCTGTTCGCCCGAACGCGCGTAGCCGCCCACGGCGAGGACCGACTGACTGTCGAGCACGGCGGCGGCGCAGCCGACAAGCCCCGCCCCGACCACCACCGTATCCTCGCCGCGCTTCAACAGGTCCATGGTGAGTGTCGGAGGCGAAAGGTAGCCGACGGCCGGCACGGTGTCGTGAGGCGCGCCGTCCTTGTCGCGGGCCTCGCCGCCGACGATGACCACATCCGCCTCGTTCGGCATGGCCAGCCGCAGGCCGGCCCGGGGCCGGTCGAGGGCGAACGGCGGGCGGGCGATCGTCGCCGGACGGCTGAACCAGACGGCGAAGGACGCCCCGTCGTAGAGGCTCGCCGTGATCCGCGGCGTACGGCCGCAGGCGACGGTTTCGCCCTCGACGCCGAGCCCCTTGGCCTCGGCGACGAACTCGGCGTAGTAGTCGAGGTCGAGCGAGACGTCGAGAGAACTGAAGCCCTCGCTCGGGTTGTATTCCAGAACGTCCTGGCTCTCGGCGTCGTTCGCGTCGGCGACGGTGAAGACGAGTTTCGACAAGCCCTGGAAGGGGTCCTGATCCACGGGGGAAACCAATTCCATGCCGATGGCGTAATCGTTTCCCTCGTCGCAGGCGGCGGCGAGCAGGATCGCGGCCGCCGCCAGGACGCCGAACAGGCCCCGATGCATCGCGCTCATGGATTTCGCCTCGTCACTTCAAGCTGCAGCGAGTCGGAACGATCGACGCCGTAGCGCACGCCGACGACGACGCCGACGGCGGCGGCGAGACCGATCGCCGTCCAGAAGGCCCAGTGCTTGTACCAGGGCGTCGCGCCCGACTCCGCCACGACCGGTTCGCCGGTGGGGGCGTAGTCGAGTTCGAAGCGGTCGTCGGCATGGCGTTTGCCGGCGTCGCCCAAAAACGGCAGATCGAGAAGTTTGCCGTCGTCGGTCTTTTTCTTCTCGCCGGCTTTCTTCTCCGCATCCGTCTTGCCGGCGTCGTTTTTCGCGGCCTCGGCCGGCTTGGCCGGGGCGGGTTCCGTCGCCGGCGGAGCCGCCGGGGATGGCGCGGCCGGTTGAGCGGCAGGCGGCTGGGCGGGCGGTGCGGAAATTGGAGCAGCCTCGCTCGGCGCGTTGGCCGGCGAAGCGGCTTCCGGCTGCGCCGGCGGATCGGCCCAGACGGAGGGCGCCTGAACGAGGCCCAAGCCGAAGAGAAGCAGCACGGCCCGCGCCGTCGAACGCATCATAAAATCGCGCACGATGCCTCCTTGGTCAGCGCGCTCATTGTAGGGCCTGACCGCCGGACCGTCAACCTGGCATATGGCTTCGCATTTGACCGTGCTTCATGACGCATGATAGATTCAAAGTGCGCCTGCAGGCCAACAGGGGATCGAAGATGCGTTTTTCCTCCATTATGGCGAGCGTGAGCGTCGCCTTTGCGTGCTTTTTTTTCGCGGTGGACGTCCGTGCGCAAGACGTCCCGCCGGAAACGGCGGAGCAACGGACGCTCGTCGTTCTTCCCCTGGCCGCCAGCGGCGTCGAAGAAAGCGTCGCCCGCAGCCTCGACGACCTGCTCGTCCTGGAGATCGAGCGCGCCGGGCTTTTCGCCGTCGTCGCCCGCCGCGATCTGGAAGCGATACTTTCGCAGGTCGAGCTTAAGCAACTCTTAGGCGTCGAGGAGGACGGCGAACTGGCCAAAGTCGGCGAGCGCCTGCAAGCCGACTATCTGTTGCGCGGCCAGATCGGCAAGGTGGGCGCAACGTACCTTTTGACGCTGACGCTCCTGGATGTGAAGCAGGCGACCGCCGTGCGGCGCGTTCAGCAGACCCTCACCGGCGACGCCGACGGTCTGGTCGGCTCGCTGCATGCCGCCGTCGTCGCACTGGCCCTGGAGGAAGAAGGCGTCGCGCCGAGCCTCACGGCCGAACTCATCGAAGGGATGACGATCGCCCGCAAACCGAAGACGTTTTTCCTGCGGCTCGGCCTGGGCTGGGAAGCGCCCGTCGGCCCGACCTTCAACGACTCCAGCCTCGCCTATCTCACGCCGAATATGGCCACGGTCAACGTCTCCGCCGCCTGGCAGGCGCTGCCCTGGCTGCAACTCGTCGGCGAATCGGGCATAGGCTTCTCCATCGCCGAATCGCTGTCGATGCAAAACAAGCGGATTTTCGTGCGCAAACCGACCAACGCCGACAGCGCCGCCCTGTGGAACTTGGAAACTCAGGTCAGCACGACGGATTTGGATTTCAGCGCCTTGCGCGTGCCGCTCTTGGCGATGGTTCGTTTTCAGCCGCCCGAGGGGCGGCTCCTGCCCTGGGCGATGACCGGCATCGGCGTCTCCTGGCAGCGCTATTCCATCGGCGACGAGCGCATTCAGCTTCTGGATGACTCGAAATACACCGGCGACGACGCCTACCCCTGTCTCGCCCCTTACGCTCCTCAAAATAAAGACGGAAAGACCTATTGCGTTTACGAGGCCAAACTCCGGCCCGGCCGGGTTTCGATCGACGCCAACGAGGTCGATTTTTCGCCGTCGAGCACGGTCTCTTACCTCAACCTGCAGTTTCCGCTCGCCGCCGGCGTGGATTATCTGATCTCGCAGCATTTCGGCGTCGGCATTGAAGCCCGTTACACGCTGACTTACGCGCTGACGAAAAACGCCCGCGAATTGACGGTGGATTTCCATCGCGAGCTTGAACCCTACGACCGCGATCAAATCACGTACACGCATGGCGGCGACACCTACACGGCGGCCGGCGGCGAGACGCGCGAGATCGTCATGGACGCCGTCCCCATCCGCCGCCTGCATCACGGCATCGCCGTCGCGGTGGGCGTGTTCTATTACTACTGAGGGACGCTTGGCGACTCCAACCGCAAAGACTTCCTCGCGCCGCAAAATTATCCTGTGGTTTTTTTTCGTCCTGTTCTCCCTGCTGGCGACGGCCGAAATCGCCTTGTCCGCGATCGGCGAGGCGCGCATCCGCGCCTTGGAGGATCAGCAGGTCGAAGGCGGCTCGGCCGGCCGCATCCTGTGCGCGGGAGATTCCTTCACGTACGGCGTCGGCGACGAAACGGACGGAAGCTGGCCTCAGTATCTGCGCGAATGGCTCGGACCCGGCTTCGCCGTCGTCAACGTCGGCTGGCCGGGGGCCAATTCCTCGCTTGTCGCCGCCAATCTGCCGCGCTGGATCGAGAAACACCGCCCCGACCTCGTCCTCGTCATGATCGGCATGAACAACCGCCACAATTCGATGGGCGTCAATCGGGCGCTTTTGCGGGAGGATGAAGGAACGGATCTTCTGACCGGAGAAAACATCTGGGGCGCCGTCGATTCCATATTGTGGCGGTTCGCTCTCTACCGGCTCTGGCGCTGGAGTTCGGTCGCCGACGACTTCAAGGCCTTGATGCGGGAATACGATCCGGGCCCCCCCGCCGCCTACGAGTATTTTCGCCGCCTCCCGGCGACGGTTCAGGAAATGCGGGATGGTCCCGCGACGGACGAGCCGACCCGGCAATCGCGAGAACGTCTATGGGCGGCCATGAAGCAGGGCGACGCGGACGCCGCCGTCGCCGAACTGATTCTGCTTTTCTCCCAGGTCAAAAGCCGCGACGACTTCTCCGAGGAGAAAATCAACTGGCTGCGCTGGCTCAAGGAGAACGGCCGGCCGGAGCAGCTGGAGAAAGTCAAGGCCGTCTTGCGCGCCAATCTATCGCCGGAGGATTATCAGATCTGCGCCGAAGACCCCTTCCTCCTGCAACGCTCGGAAGCGGCGGCGGCGCGCGTGCTCTGGTTCGACCTGGAGCAGATCCGCAAAATCTGCGAAGCCCGCGGCGTGCGGCTCGCGATTCTGACCTATCCCTACCCGATCTTCGAGACGACGTATTATTCTTTCGCCAACGTCTACCGCCTGCCGCTGATCGACAACATTTCCGATGCTTACCTGAGCGAAGACCTCCGCCGCCACATGCATTTGAACGCACGCGGCTACCGGCGGCTGGCCGAGAATCTTTACCGGGAGGGACGGAAATTCGGCCTGTGGCCGTCGGGCGACGCCGCGACGACGCCATCGGCCAAGGAGGAACCATGACCCGCCAGGCGGCACCGCGCAGCGATGGATCCGATGCGGCGTCCATTCGCTACGTAGAACTCTCTCCCGAAGGCTGGGCCGGCGTGGAGCGACTTTTCGGGGAAAAGGGCGCTTGCGGCGGCTGCTGGTGCATGTGGTGGCGCGTGGAGCGGGGCGGCCGGCTCTGGGAGGAGACCAAAGGCGATCGGGCGCGCCATCGCCTGCAGGAACTGGTGACCTCGGGGAAGGCGCAGGGCATTCTCGCCTATGCCGGCGACACGCCCGTCGGCTGGTGCGCCTTCGGGCCGCGGTCCGATTTTCCGCGCCTGGAAACCGTCAAAGCCTACCATCGCGACGATGCGGCGAACGTCTGGAGCATCCCCTGTTTCTACATCGACCGCCGCTGGCGCGGGCGCGGCCTGGCGCGCGGCCTCTTGCAGGCGGCGCTCGCCGCGATGCGCGCCCGCGGCGCGACCCTCGTCGAGGCTTATCCCGTCACGGCGACGAAAGAAGGGGCGCGCCTCGCCGCCGCCTTCTCCTGGACCGGCCCTTTGAATATCTTCCGGGACGTCGGCTTCGAGGAGGTGCAGCGGTCCTCGCCGACCAAGCCGCTCGTGCGGCTGCGGCTGGGCTGAAACCGGCCTATTTTTTCTCCGCGCCGCTTTTGCTGTTTTTCGTCGTCGCATCGGCGTCGAGCGCCTGGCGCATCTTCTGCGTCAATCGCTTCAACGAGATCGGTTTGGCGATCCAGTCCACCCGTTCGTCCTTGGCGAGCATTTTCATGCCCTTCGGGCTGTCCGAGCCGGTGAAGAAAATGACGCGCGCCTGCGGATTGATGGCGCGAATCAGCTGATACACCTTCGTCCCGTCCATCCCCGGCAGGCCGATGTCGAGCATGATCAGATTGATGTCGTTCTTGAACAGCGAGTAGAGACGCAGCCCCTCCTCCGCCCCCGTGGCGACCAGCACGCGGTAGCCGAAGCGGGACAGCGAGGTGAGCATCAGGTTGCGGATCACCTCTTCGTCATCGACGACAAGCACCGTTTCGTTGCCGCGAGGCAGATCCTCCGGTTCGGGCGTGTCCTCCTCGATCGCCTCCAGAATCTGCGGCAGATAAATGCGCACGACGTTGCCGCGCTTCGGATCGGACTCGACCAGAACGCGCCCCTGGTGGGCGCGGATGATCGCGTGGGCCACGGAAAGGCCCAGCCCCACCGGCCCGCCGCCGACCTTTTGCGGCGAGTAGGCGTCGAAGAGGGCGGCGAGGCTTTCCTGATCGATGACGCGGCCGGTGTCGTGGATCTCGATCACCGCCCACGGACCTTCGGGAATGCCCTTGCCTGCAAGCTCGCTTCCCGCCTCCGACGCCGCCGCGTGGGTGCCGATCGTGATTTGCCCCTCGTTCATCGACTCGAAGGTGTTGAGGCCCAGGTTGACCACCATCTGCTGCACCTGCGCCGGCTCGCCGCGCACGAGGATTTTCTTGGCCGACAGTTTCTGCGCGAGCGGGATTTCCTTCTTGCCCGAGGCGCGAAGGAGCTTCGCCGCGTAACGGATGATCGTGTTCAGGTCGAACACTTCGGTCCCGCCCGTTTTGCGCCGGGCGAACTGCAAAAGCTGCTGCGTCAGCTCCGAGGCGCGGATGCAGGTTTCCTCGATGATCTGCGCGTACTGCGCGACTTGCTCGTTTTCCTCGCCGACGGCTTGAATGAGGTTGGCGTAGCCCAGGATGCCCGAAAGCAGGTTGTTGAAGTCGTGGGCGATGCCGCCGGCCAGGTTGCCGACGGCTTCCATGCGCTGCGCCTGAATGAGTTCGTTCTGGATGCGCCGCTGCGACGACACGTCCTGAGCAAGTTCGATGAGGATCGACTCGCCCGTCCGCACGTCGCGGATGGTCAAAAGCGTCACGGAGAAGGGCGCGCCTTTCCAATCGAGGTCGGCCGTCCGCGCCGTTGTCCGGCCCGGCCCGTCCGCCTCCGACTCGGACGCTTCCAGCCCCAGGCTGAAAATCTTGCCGACCAGAAAACCGAACGTGGCGATGGAGACGCGGTTCTGGTAGGTGACGCGGTGGTTTTCCGCCTTCACGGTGATCGCGAAGGGGAGCGAGTCGAGGATCAGGCTGTTGAATTCCTGAAGAAACTGAATCTCTTCCTCGCGCTGGCGTTCCTCGGTGAGATCGCGGACGAGGACGACGGTTCGCGGTCCCTCGGGAAGCTCGGCCATGATCGGCGTGACCTCGACGTCGAGCACGAGCCCGGACTTCGTGGTGTGCCGGGCGCGGAAAGGCTTCTTCGGCCGTCCATGCTTCGGGCGGACCGGGCCGGCTTCGACCGATTCGACGGCGAGTTCGTCGAAGCTCATCCGGGCCAGTTCCTCCGGCAGGTAGCCGTACAGCGTGCGGGCGTAGGGGTTGGCGGCGAGGATTTTTCCCGATTCCGGATCGATGACGAAAATGGCATGGCTGGAGATGGAAAACAGCGTCTTCAGGCTTTGACGCAACTCCGTCTGGCGGGCGGCGCGAGCGATGACGGCCCCGTGCAGCACGTGGCGCGCGAGATCGGCGTCGCGGCAGCCGGCCGGAAGGTAGCCGGTCGCGCCGCGCGCGAAAGCGTGCGGCAGCGCGTTCAACGTGGTCGGTGTCGTGAGGCAGACGACGGGCGCATCGGGAGCGGACGAAAACCACTGGTCGAGGATGCGGGCGGCGTCTGCTTCCTTCAGTTGCAGGGACAAAAACACGACGGACGGCGCGTCTTCGCGCGCCTCCTTCAGAGCCGCGGCGACGCAGCCTTTGCGCCGCCAGACGATCGGCAGACCGGCGCCGGCGAAAAGGCTTTCGAGCACGGCGGCGGCCTGCTCATCATCCTCAACGAGGAGCACGGATAGCGGTTCGGAATTCATCGCGCGCATTTCCCGCCGGACGGCGGCGGCGGATCGGCGTCGTCCGTCCGCGCCGCAAAACCCGAAAACACACCGAGGCGCCGCTGCTTGCTTCGGCCCAGCAGCGCCTGTCCTTTTACCGACTTGAAAGCGGGTCAGCCAATCCAGGCTATCGGACGGAAACGGGAATTGTTTAGCGGATTGAACAAGCGCAAAGGCGGAAATCGTCCTCCAAGCTTCTTCTCACCGGGGATGGAGGAAACGCAACACCCCGCCGCGCCTTGGGAAACCTAACCGCCAGCCCGCTTTCGCTTTTGCCGTCCCAAAGCCAGAAGACCGACAAACGCCGCCATCAGCAGGGCGGTCGAACCGCCGACGGCGGAACAACCGCTCGAAGCGCCTTTGGCGCAGCCTTTCGCCGCATCGCAACTCAACCCTTGAGAGGCGCAATCGAGAGAGATCCAGCCCGAACCCGCCGAATTGCAACTATTAAGGATGTCCCCCTCGCAGGCCGCTTCGCCGGGCGCGCACAGCGTTCCGTCGGGCATATCGCCGTCCCCGGGAACATCGCCATCGGCCGGCGAGTCGCCATCGGCGGGGGCGTCGCCATCCGCAACGTCGCCGTCGGCAGGGGCGTCGCCGTCCGCCGGCAAATCGCCGTCGGCGGGCGCATCGCCGTCCGTGGGCGCATCGCCATCCGGCGCATCGCCGTCCGCCGCCGCAGGCTCGCAGGACCCGTCAACGCAGATCATGTCCAGGGAACATTCTTCCAGAATCCGCCAGCGTTCGTCGCGGCAAATCTGGGCCACGGCGAATCCCAGGCAGCGCTGTTCGCCGTTCGTGCATTCCGGGCCCGCGCCGCAGCCGGGCTCGGGCTCGCCCGGGCAGCCGGCCGTGCCTATGCCGCAGCCGTCGAGCGTCGTATCGAAGGAACCGCGGTTGTCGGTGGACCAATCGTAGAAGGATTCCCAGCGGGCGCGGTAGTTGTCCACCGCCTGGACCTGCTGCGGCGCAGGCGGCTGGCCTTGCGGGTGGACGAGGATGAAGGCCGCCTTCCAGTGGCAGACGTCAAGCGCCGGGTTGCGAGGGCCTTCCTGGCGGACGATGTCCTCGATGGCCACGTCCACGCGGGTCCCCGTCTCTTCGCCGCTGGACCCGTGCCCCATGGGGATCGACGCCGAGCCCTGGACGTCTCCCACATCGACGACGAACATCGGCTCGACTTCCTCGGCGGTCCGCAACCCCATCAGATACTGGTCGAGCTGGCTGTATTTGACCGTTCCCAAGGGGTAGCTGAAGCGGAAATTGCCGCCGCCCAAATCCTCGATGCAGCTCCCGTACATCAGCGAGCAGGAATTGAAATAGTATGACCAGTGCTGATTGAAGCCGTTCGAACCGTAACCGTTGCAGGTGTCGCCGCCGGCGCTCCCGTCCCCGCCGGTCGGTTCGTAACCGCGCAACAGACACTGCATCCCCTGGCCGTCGTTTTTATCGAAATTGACGGCGGACAGCCAATGGTGGCCGAACTCGTGGGCCTGCAGTTCGATGCCGGTAAGCGGGTAGAAGGGTACGATCGGCGCATTCAAGTCGGGATTGGACGGCAGGGTGTTGATGTTGCCCATGTTGACGGTGATGCGCAGGCGGCCCGTCGCGGAGCACGCCTGCTGCGTCCAGTCGAAGAGCGGCCTGCCTATCCCCTCGTTGGTGTTCTGCCACGACCAGCCCTGCTGGATGTTGGTCACCGACGTGTTGAAGATGAAAAGGCCGTCGTAGTTGTCCTCGTGCGTGCGATAGAAGGCGCAGGCGACGTTGCCCAGGAAAACGTTGGGCATGGAGGCCCCGGGGAAGGCGAGGATCGAGCCGTCAAGATCTTCGATGACGGCGACTTCGCCCACATCCTCCGTGCGGGGATAGGCGGAAGGCGCGCAGAGGGCGAACGTGGCGGCGGCAACCCAGGCGGCGAGCGCAAAACGAGTCATCTCCCGAACTCCTTGAATACGTCATGGAAGCGCATCGTGGCGGCGGTCCGACGAAGAAGTATATCACGACTCTCCCGGTTTGGCATACGGCGATCGGGAAAGCTAAAACGAGGCATAAAAGCACGTCGGGCGTCCCCAAGGGGACGCCCGGCGCGTTTAGAAAACCGCTTTAGCGCTAGGGATCTTCCGGCGCCTGTTTGGCGCAGCGGAAACCGATGTCGCTGAGTCCGAACTGCGGCTTCACCAGCTGGCGGTATTGCACGCGCGTTTCGCTCTGGCTGCTGGCGTAGGAGCCGCCGCGCACCGTTTTGTATTCGCAGGTGCTCCGGCAGGCCGTATCGCCTTCGCACCGCGTGTAGCACTCGCCGTTGCTCACCAGCGCCGGCGGGTACTGGCCCGTACCGGGCAGATTGTTCCACGCCTGGCCGGTCATGTAGGGGCCGTACCAATCCAGCACCCACTCGGCCACGTTGCCCGACATGTCGCAAAGCCATTCGGCCTCAAGCGTGCTCCAGTCCGTCATCCGGCCGTCGTCGGTGTAGATCAGGCCGAAGTCGGACGTCGTGTGGCCGCCCGCCGCGCCGTCGTAGAAGCAGGCCGATACGCCGCTCGCGCCGATGTCGGCCGGCGTCGTGTCGCGCAACGCCTGACCGGCGGCGTTCGTCGAACCGGCATAGTTCAATGGCTTCGGCGTCAACGTGTCCGGCGCAAAGCCGCTGCTCCACGGCCAGCGGTTGGTGTTCTCCACCGGCAACGGCTCGTCGAGGTTCTCGGCGCAGAGTTTCTGTCCGCCCGCGAACGTAAGACAGCTCGTGCCCGACGCCGCGCAGTCGGCCGGTCCGGCGCACGATTGGTAGCGGTAGCCTTTGGCGGCCGTTTCCCATTCATGCTCGGTCGGCAGACGGCCCTCTTTGTAGAGGCAGTACTGCTGCGCCGCGTACCAGGTCACGGACAACACCGGGTACTTGCCGTAGAGGGAGAGATTGTCGAAGTAGCGCGCCCGCAACTCCGAGCCGTAATCCGCCGGGTTGGACGTCACGTTCTCGCAGCCGGTGGCGCATTTGCTCGCCGAGGGCGAGCAGTACTCGTTGGCGTTGGCGTTGCACTTCTGCGGCGAGGACGCGCTGACGCACTCCATCGTGTTCGTGTTCCAGGTCCATCCCGAATCCTTCCGCCTCACGCAGTCGTCGAGGCTGTAGCCGGGCTCGCAGGTCACGCCGGTGGTCGTGTAGTTGTCCTTGCAGGCCTTGAACTCGGCGTTCGTCACTTCGTGCGTGCCGATGTAGAAAGCCGGCACGCGGGCGTAATGGTCCGCCTCGTCCACGAAGCTGCTCGTCGAGGAGCCAATCACGATCAGGCCGTTCGGCACCTTGGTCATGCCCTCCGGCGCGATGTCGATCTTGATCGCGTAGTGCGACACCGAGCCCCAGTCTTTGTAGGCCTGGTGCGTCTGAGTGGTCGAGTCGTAGCGTTTCGTGTTGCTGTGGGCCCGGACGTGCAGGTACCAGACGCCGTTGTCCACGTCCTCGTAATCGAGACGCTTGTAATAGGTGCCGGCGGCCGGATTCCACAGGCCGTCGGGCGTCATCTCGCTCTTCGCCGGGCAGGCGTCGATGCAGGCCTGGTTCGCCCCGCAGGCTTCGCAGTCGAAGCCGGCTTCGGGTTTCTGCTGGTTGAATTTCCAGGAGTAGCCGAGGATGCGCCCGGCGCCCCACGCGTCCGACCCGGTGTCCTTGGCGATGAAGCGGAGCATCGGGTTGCGGCAGGTCATCTGAGCATCCTTGTAGTCGCACCAGTCGGCCGTGTAGCCGTTGGTCGCGCTGCCCACGGAATGGGTGGTCGAGCCGACGTCGGCGTCGAGGACCGCCGGGGCCGTGACGTCGAGGCGCAGCTTCCAGAACGCCGGAGTGGACCAGGTCGCGCCGCCCGTGCAGGACAGGGCTTGCACGACGAAGCAGTATTCGCCGTCGGCCGCCGGAACCGTGTATTCCTTGGTGGCCGGGTTGTTGGTGCAGCTGTTGGCGATCTCCGTCCACGTTTCGGCCGCGGGATTGAAATTCAGGTCGCAGGCCGCGCCCGGCGCGACGGAGGCCAGATTCTGGCGGACGCGGAATTTCTGGATGCCCGAAGCGGCGTTGCCGCGGAAACGGAACACCGGGTTCTTTTTCGCCGGCGGATCGGCGCTGTTATAGGCGTACCAGATGCTTTCCACGGGATAGTTGTCCACGCTGTCGATCTGGATAGCGACGGGGGTCGCATCGACGACGATGTGGTAGCGCACCACCGACGACCACACGCCGTCGGACGTATGCGCGCTGTTCTTGGCGTTGTTGCGCGCCTTGAGGTTGAGCCAGTAGTGCCCGTTCTCGTTGCCCGGATAGAGCGTCGAGAGGGCGTAGCTCTTGGTGCGCGTGCTGGGGTTCGCGATCAGGTAGGCCGCGTTCGCCGTGTCGCAGTCGCCCTTGTTGGCGTCCAAGTAAGGATCTTGAGCCGCCGGCACCTTATGGAGATTGACGCACCACGAACCGACGCCGCTCTCGTTGTCCACGCCGTCCCAGTTGAAAACCGGCGTGGCGTTCGCCCGCGCCTGATGTTCCGGATGCGTGGGCGAAACGATCGTCAGATCGGCCGGCGTCGTGGTGTCGATTCTCAGGTCGAACACGCCGTTCAGGCTGGCCAGGCCGGACTGGCTGACCAGCTTCACGGCGAACGTCCATTCGCCGTCCGCCGGAGCATAGGCGGCGGAGGTGAGATCGAGATTGGTGATCGAGCCGCCGCCCGACGGGAAGGGCAAGGCCCATTCCAGGTTGGGGTTGAAGCCCGGGTTCTTGGCGATCACCACGAACTGCTCGTCCCCGACGGGCGCGCCGCAGTTCGTCGTGCATTCGCGGTAGGCGTGCTTTTCGATGTAGGCCGGCAAGCCCGCGTACTGCGCAAAATACGGGTCGAGCGGGTCCGCCCCTTTCTGCCAGGCCAGGGAAAGCGTCGAATGACGGTACCAGTTGGCCGACATCGGGTGCGTGCTGGAGGAGATCGTCGGCGCGGCCGGGTTGGTGTAATCCACCAGGATCCGGGCGTGCGTGTAGGCGCTCCACTTGCCGCTGGTCGGATCGGCCGGGTTGGAAAGCGAGTTGTTGCGCGCAAGAACGTGGAACCAGAACACGCCGTCGTTGAGGTTGGTCGGGTGCGTGTAGCTGCCGATCGTCGTCATGTAGCTGTCCGCGTGATTGAGGCAGAAGTCGGCGTTCTGCCAGTAACCCGAATTCAAGGGGCTGTTCGGATCGATCTGATCGATGACGGCGCAGTATTCAACGACGCTGGAGAGGTCCTCGTTCGCGTGGAACAGGAACGTGGGCTTGCGCAGGTTGGTCCAGACGTTCGGGTCGTGCGAGGCGTAATCGACCACCGGACCCGTGCCCGGCGACGAGCCGTAGGGCGCCGTCGTATCGATGCGGACGGTGAACTTGTCCTGTCCGCCCCAGCCGCCGGCGCCGTTGCGGGCCCGCACGTAGAACTCGTTCGCCCGGCTGGACATCGTCGTGTTGAGGTACGGATCGGACGTCTCGCAGGTGTAGCCGGCGTCGTTGTTGGCCGGATTGACCCGGTAGCTGTAGCAGTAGATGCCGGAAACGTCGGTCAGGTACGGCCAGCGCAGCCAGACGCTGCTTGATTGATACCAGGTGCTCTCGTTCGGGTGCGTGTCGGAGTAGATGTTCGGCGCGCCCGGACCGCTCGTGTCGGACTTGAGATCCAGCGAATAGGTGGGGCTCCAGTTTCCGGCCATGCTTCTGGCGCGGATGGTGAACTTCCACAGACCCTGGAGCTGGGAAAGGGAAACCAGGGCCGTGGTCACCGAGCCGCCCACCGAACTCGTCGGCAAATTCTCGCCGTTGGGCTTGGTGAGCCAGTATTCGTAACGATCCACGCCGGAATAGGCGGAGAACGACCAGTAAATCTGCGGCTGATCGTCGCGATACCAGCCGAGCGGACCGGCCGGAACCGCCCAGACGGCGGAGAGCTGCACCAGCGCCGGCGGCAACCCGTCAACGTGGACCGCGCGCGGCGAGCAGCCGTTCGCCGGGCTGTTGCAATCGCCGATCCACTCGGTTTCGCTCTCGTTGTCCTTGGTCAGCACCTTCCAGAAGTACGTGCCGGGTTTCAGATTGCCGGCCGGCGGCTGCCAGCTCGGCGTGGAAAGCCAGCCCGAGGTCCAGGCGCGCGGATAGTTCGGATGGCTCGGATTGGGATCCGTTTCGGCGTCGGTCCCCGCCGCCACCATGAATTTATAGAGTTCGGTATCCGCCGCGTTCGGATCGACGACGGCGCCCGCCTGGAACGTCGGCCGGTCGGTGTTGATCCAGTCGCTCGAACCGGTCGGCGGCGACGGCGGACTGGGAGGATAGATCAGGCCCGTCTCCGCGATGCGCAGGTTGGAATTGAACTGGCAGCGCGCCGGAGCCGTGGCGCCGCAAATGGCCGTGTTCGACGGGTTGGACCAGTCGCTCTCGACCGTATAGTCGGCGACCTTGACGAACAGCTTGTTTTGCTGAATGTCGCCGTAGCCGTCCAAAAGCGCCCACCAGAAATGGAAGTCCCAGGCGGTTCCGTCGCCGGCCACCGCGGTGACGGCGCTCTTGGACTGGGAAATCTGGACTTTGTCGTTGTTGAAACTCGCACCGGACTCGCTGAACACGTAGCGGGCCTGCGCCGGGTCCCATTCGGCCATGAACAGGCCGCGCGTCGTCACCCATGGCGAGGAGCCCTGGACGGCCACGGCGAGGAAGACGCGCCGGATGTTTTCGCGGCCGTTGAAGTCGGTGATGCGGACGACCGCTTCCTGCAACGCGTTGGCGTAGAGGTGGACGTCCTGGGAATTGACGGCTACTTTCGCCACCGGGTAGGTCCGCGCCACGGAAGCGACCTCGCTGGGCTTGTTGATCTGGACGCGGTAGGTGGACTTGGTGCTGTAGAGCCCCAGGCCGTTCTTGGCGATGACATGGAGATACCACACGCCCGGCGGCTTGTTGGCCGGCGAGGCCGTCCCTTTGTAGGCCGGCGCGCCGCTGAAATCGATGTCCGGAGGCGGCGCCGGATCGGCGGCGGCCGCCGATTCCGAACAGGTCGCGCAGCCTTCGGTGGGCGTGAAGCTCGCGTTGTCGGCGTAGGCCCAGATGAATTTCGTCACGCCGGAGTACGCGGCCGACCAGAATTTGAAGACCGGCGGCGAACCCAGGTTGCCTTCCGGATACCAGTCGGTCTGCACGGGATACCAGTCGGAGCGGATGGTCGGGTTGAGCGGGCCGCTGTCCACCTGGATCTTGTAGTTCGTCGCGTCGCCCCACGCCGGGCCGCTCAGGCCGGCCACGACCGTTGCGCTGTTCTTGGCGCGGACGTTGAAGTACCACACGCCGTTGGCCAGAGGCGTCGTCTGGCTGTAAGTCGTTCCCGGACCCTTGCGGTTGGCCTCCGGATCGGCGATCGGATCGGGAGCGTTGGGCGTGATCGTGTAGGCGTAATCCGAGATGCCGGAGAACGGGCTGGCGACCAGCCAGGAGAAGTCGGGCGTCGAATCGTTCTGCCAGCCGATCGGGTTGCCGTTGCCGTCCTGCGGATGCGTCGGACAGGAAACGATCGGCTTCTGCGGCTCGATATCGACGCGGATGCGCCGGTGCACGGGCGGACTGGTCCATGCGCCGGAGGCGGACTGGGCGCTGATGTGGAACCACCACTCGCCGTCGTCGGTCGGCAGATTCGGCGTGAAGTCGAATCGGTGCGACAGCGTTTCGGGGCCGACTTCGTATTGGAATGCACTGTAGTTGTTGTCGTTCTCGGTGCGCGTCAGATCGAAGCGGTATTTCTGGATGCCGCCCTCGGTCGCTCCCAACCACGTCACGTCGGCGTAGGCCGTCGAGTACCACTTGGCCGGATCGGCCTGCGGCGCGACGGAGACGGTGATGGCCGGCGGGTTCTTGTCGATGAGCACGCGGTAGTGCTTCGCCGGACCCCACTGACCCGCCTTCGACTTCGCCTTGACATGGAAGTACCACGTACCGTCCGCCTTGTCGGAGAAGAGCGCCTGCCACGGCGGGCCGTAAATCAGGGGCAGCAGGGCGTCCGGGTCGTTCGGGTTCTCGGGATCGACCCATTCCGCCGGCGCCGTATTGTCGAACTCGTAATAGAAGCCGAGAACGCCGCACGCCGAAGCCGGGTCCACGCCCCAGGTGAACTGCGGCGAGTTGTTGGCAAGCCACCTGTCGTTCTGATCGTTGTAGTCGTTCAGGTAGTCGTGAGTCGGGGAGGTCAAGAACACGACCTGCGGTTCGTAGGTATCGACGTTGACCTTGAGCGTGGTCCAGGCGCTCCAGAGCAGGGAGCCGTTCTGGCTGCGGACGTGGACGTACCACGTTCCGTCTCCCGTCACGTTCCAGCTTGCCTGGAACGGGCCCGCGCCCTGCTCGCTCAGGTCGTCGGCGACGATCGCCGGGTTGGTGTCGATGGGATCGGTCAGAATCTGATCCACGATCCACTGATGGTTGACGATGCCCGAGGTGTCGGAGGCGCTCCACTGGAAATCGACCGCGCGCGAGGCGTAGCACTCCGTCGGGTTCGGATGCGAATCCGAGGAAAGCGCCGGCGCCTGCGGCCGCGAGGCGTCGGGCGTCGTGGCGGTAGTGATGGTCGAGGAATCGGAGACGTTGCCGTTGGCGTCGACCGCATCGACGCGCAGATACCACGTCTGACTGTCGCCCACCGTCAGCGTGTGCTGGACGACCGCCGGGTCGGGGAGCGGATTGGGCTGCAGGATCGGGGCCTCGTTCAGGCGGTTTGAGTAGGCCTCGACCTCGATGATCGCCGCCGTGCTGTTATCATTGGCGGTGCTGATCCCGTCTTCGCCAACGGGGCGGATAAATTCCACGGTGACATTGGTCGCGTCGTAGCCCGGCGTGGACACGGGCGAACCGCCGACGGTGCGCCACTCGTTCGGGACCTCGATCCCCATCTGGCCGTAGTCGGCCCTGAAGCCGCGCGACGAATAGAAGGTCAGCTCGCCGGTCGGCGGGTTGTAGCGCGTCAACGCGACACGTTGGTTTTTGAAGACGCGGTGGCTCGTATCCAGGAAATGGACGCGGAGTTTGGAGATGATGCGGTGCGAGACCGCGAATTTCCAGGCCACCGTGGCGGAGCTGACGGAGGCCATGCTCCAGTAGGACGACGGATTGGATGTGCTATGGCTGCCGTCGACAGCCAGGGCGCAAGTCGAACCGGGGTCGCCGTCCGTGCAGCCCGCGGCCACCAGCAGGTTGCCGACGTCGCTCTGGGTGGTCGAGCCGTACACGTTGTAGTGGTGCGCGTCGGAGACCACGTTCCATTTCACCGTGACGTAGCCCTGGCCCTGTTCGCCGTAATTCACCGGCGAACCGGCCGCCACCGTCGTCTGGACGTTCGCCGGCACGGCCGGCGGCCGGAAGTCCTGCCCGAGGATTCCCGCCTCCGTGTACCACGAAGACAACGTGCCGAGCACGTCGGAGCAACGATACCGGAAGTGGTAGGTTTCCCCCGGCGTCATGCCGTCGTTCATCTCGTTGAGATCGCCGTTGTCGGCGAAGTAATACTTCTGGCGCGGTCCGGTGGCGGACTGGGCGAGGATCGGCGCAAAGCAGGCGTCGCAGGCCGATCCCTGGCAGGAGCCGAGGCAGGCGTCGCCCACCGCCACTTCCAGGAACACCTGATTGGCGCCCTGGCCGCCGGCGTCGGAAATCGGGTCCCACCTGACCACCACGCCGTAGCCCGACTCCTCGTAGTCGAAATAGAGCGGGCCGTCGCAGTCGGGCGGCGAGAAGTCGAGGTTGATGCATTTGACCACGGGCGGATACAGGACGTTGCCGCCCGCATCGGCGAAGACGGTCTGGACGCAACGGAGGCCGTCGGAGATGTCGCCGAGGCCCGTGTTGAGGTTCCACGGCTTCGTGAACGCGCCCGACGGGCCGAGGCTCTCGAAATTGAGGAATTCCTCGCGCGACAAGGGGGTCGAACTGCGGCTGTTCAAGATCGACACGTAAATCGGCGTCCAGGCGTCGCTGGCCGTACCCTTCAAGGTGACGTCCGGCGCATTGGCCCACGCGGGCATCTCCTCGTCGCCCACCCAGATGGAGAAGGTGGCGGCGGGAGCCGTGGTGTCGATCGTCACCTGCGCCGGGGCCGACGCCTGGCTGACGTTGCCGACCGCGTCGTAGGCGTACGCGCGCACCCACCAGACGCCGTCGGGGATCAGTTCGCCGGAAGCGCCGTCGGAGGCCGTATTCGGATGAACCCGCGTGACGAGCCAGTACGCGCCCATGTCTTCGACGAAGTCGGCGTCAACGCGCTTTTCCTTGCGCTTGGGCGAATTGAACTGGCTGGTCGCGTCCCATTCCAGTTTATACGTGCCGTCCAGGCCGGCGGGCATCAACCCCGAACCGGCGCCGGTATCCGCGCCCGGATCGGCAGGTCGATGCCAGTTCCAGGTGGGCGTCGTCGAGGCGCTCGGATTTTCCGTGGACGCCACGTCCGTCGGCGCGTTCGGCGACGTTTTATCCAAAAGGATCGACGCCGAAAGCGGACCGGACTGGTTGCAGGCCAGGTCGCGCAGCCAGACGTAGACGGTGCGATTGCCGTCGGCGCCGGCGGCCAGCGTGTAGTTCATGCTGGGTTGCCACGTCGTCCATTGGCTCATCTGGCACGTCGGCGGCGTGCTGGAGTCGCTGATGCGAATGTAATCGCATGCCGCGCCCGTTTTGGCGATCCGCACCGAAACGACGGAACTGTTGGTGGCCGCCGCGCCGTTGTTGATCGTGACGCCGGTGAGCGAGCAGCCGGCCGTATCGACGATGAGGCTCGCCTGCGGCGACTGCGCGGACTCGTTGCCGGCTTTGTCGTAGGCGTACACCCAGAAATACCACTGGCCCACGTCCAAGGGCGTGGAATGGGTATAGGTCGGGGAGCCGGTGACGTAGTCGATGATGTCGTCAAGCGGCTCGGACGGATGCCAGGTCCGGCTCCAGACGACCTTGTAGGTCTTATCCTCGGTCCTCAGGCCCGAGATCTGATCCGCAGGCGCCGTCCAGGTCCAGGTCGGCGTCGTGTCGCCGGTCGGGTTGCGATCGGTCGTCGGCAGACCCGGCGTCCCCGGCTTGATGAGGTCGATCCAGAACGGACCGATGGTGGCCGTATCGGCTTCCGCCGCCCAGCTGCCCTGCGCATCCACCGGCCGGATGCGGAGGTAATTCGAGGCGCTGGTGCCGAACGGACACGTCAAACGCGTCTGGGTCGGACCGGAGGCGATCATCGGGTTGACGACGCAGTCCGGCGCGGTGCAGCAGGCGAAGGCGTAGCCGCCCAAACCCGACAAAAGCGTCGCCGAGGCGCTACGCCGGACGCGCAGATTGTCGATGAGAATTTCCTGGCGTTCCTCGGCCTGGGCATGCTCGCGCATCGTGAAGGCGTAACCGCGGTTGGCCACGCCGTCCGTCTGCACCATCGCCCGGAAGCGGCCGACCTCGCCGTCGGCGCAGGTGAAGTTGGCCATGTCGCGATCGACGAGGGCGCTTGAGGAGGGATCGGCCGACTTGCCCGCCGAGCGCAAGGTCGAACTCGGGCTCTGCCCGCTCATGTCGGCGAAGGCGAGGTTCCAGCCGTGCGCCCCCGTTCCGTCGGCGCACTTGTAATCGAACTCGAAGAGGAAGGCCGTATTGACGACGGAAAGCGCCGCGACGCTCTGGTCGAGGATGATCGTCTGCTGGCCGTCGCCGGCGAGGCTGGCGGCGCGCCAGACGTAATTGGACGCGCCCGTGAAGTTCACGCCGCTGTTTTCGCGGTAGTAGCAGTCCTGACCGGTGCAGTCGCCGTGATCCTCCGTCCAGCCGAAGGCGTCCCACAGATTGGCTGCGCCTTCGGGGCGCTCGAAGGAGCCGTTGGCGAAGCCGTGATTGGCGTTGCCGTCGGGATCGAGGACGTCCTGCACAAAGGAATACGTGGTGGGGCGGTCCTGAGCCGCGGTCCAGACGACGTCCACGTTCGGATTTTTGCTCCAAACCTCCACTTGATGGTTGTCGGGATCGGCCGGATCCAGCGCGAGATTGGTTACGGCCTGCGGCGGCGTGATGTCGCGCGCGCCGTTGTCGATCAGGTAATTCGTCGGCTCCAGAGGCGCGATGTCGAGGTTGTCGGCCTGCATCCGCGGGTTGTTGCTGCCAGAGAAAATACCGGCCTTACCGGCGGGCAGCGGGTCTTCGTCGAGGTAATCGATCGCCATGTAATCGCCGAGGTAGCACTGGATGCGCCCGCCCCGCGCGACGACGCGCAGGTGGCGCCAGGCGTTGGCGGCGATCGGCATCGGGTTGTCCGCCAGCACTTCGCCGCCCACGCCGGGGCTGCCGGGCGCGTTGAGCCTTTTCAGCAGCACGAAGCTCTGCGTTTCCGGTCTCAGGGCGAAGATGTAGTAGTCGGAGGCCGAGGAATACCGGAAGATCAGACCCATCAGGTCGTCGTCGCTGTTGTAGACGTCGGCTTCGACGGACACGTCCGCCGTCGGATCGCCGTTGTAGACGAGACCCGTGTTGACGTTGATGTCGCCGGAAGCCAGCCGGCCGTTGGCCACGGTCCAGCCGCCGCCGCCCGGCGCGGTGAAGACTTCGCTGTACTTCGACGACCGCTGATCCGCGCCGAAGTCGTCGAACCAGCCGTTGGCCGCGGTGTAAGGTCCCGTGCCGCCGTCGGAACGGGAGACGACGTTCACCCAGATCGGCCAGCCGGCGAGGCCGGTTTCCAGGCCGCCCGCCTGCGTGTCGAAATAGGCCGCGGCGGGACTGTCGGTGACGATGAGGTCGCCCTTGCTGCGCGAGGCGAGCTTCAGGTGGCCCGGATAGCCGGAGCCCGGAGCGCCGGCCACCACGCCGGAGGCCACGATCGCGCCCGTCGCGTCGTAGACGCTGTAAGCGCCGCCCTTGTGCCGGAGCGCCAGCGCCACATAGCTGGCGTTCGCCGGAAGCATGAAGGCGTTGGAGAGGAAACGCTTGGGCAGAAGCGGCTCGGCTTCTCCGCCGTTGCTCGGCGTGCCGTCGTCGTCGATGCCGACCGCCGCCAGCGGCTTGTTGGAGGAAATCCGCAGCGCCGGACCCGCGCCGGCGGCGGAGGTGGCGAGCATCTTCATGTCGCCCAGGTTGCAGGTCTGCGCCCACGTCGCGCCGTCGGATTTGTAGGCGGTGAAGGAGGTGCCGTTTTCCACGCAGGCCACGTAGAGCGTTGAAGAAGGCACGCCGTACAGCTCGGTGTCCAGCGGCGTCAAGCGGTAGTAGTCGTCGCCGCCCACATTGCCGGTGTTCACCGTGGCCAGAATCTCGCGGCTCGCTTCGACGCGCAGCACCGCGTTTTTGCTGATCGAAACGTTGAAGCGATAGTGGCCGTAACGGTTGAGCGCGGCCGTCGCCGTCTGGCCGGGCAGGGGCGCGCCGGAAGAGCCTTGGTAGAGAGCGACCGCCGTGCCGTCGTGCAGGGCGAGGACATCGACGATCACGTTGGCGCCGCCGCGCGTAATCACGGTGGCGAAACGGTCGGAGGCATAGGTGCGCGGCGTCAGCATCGCGCCGATGGCGCCGCCGTCGGCCTTGGCCGTGAACGGACCGGTTCCGACGATCTTCGTCGCCGGCGTAAGCTGCGCCGGCGGGAATACATGACCCTGGCCGCGGTTGAGCGCGACCAGCGAGGCTCCGGCCGTGATCTTGTTGTTATCGACGAGGCTTACGACCTCGACGCCGGCGGCGGCGATCTCCTCGCTCACCACGTATTGCGCGTAGCCCGGATCGAGCGGCGGGTTTTCCTGGGAGAGCGCCTTCCACCCGAAAGTCCAGGCGAACGCCGTGTTCGACCCGTTGGGGGCGGCCGTCGGCGTGAGCGCGCCGCCGACCGTGCCGACCCGGTCGCCCATGACGAACGGCTCGACCGGACCGAGCGGCGATTCGTAGCCCACCGTGCTCGCCTTCGCCCGGAAGGCGTAGACCTGGCCGTGCTCGATGCCGTCGGAGAACCCTTTGATGACGACGCCGCCTTCGGTCCCGTCCCACTGGGCCTTGGTCTGCCAGATGGAGGGATCGGATTCGAGACCGGCGATCGCGCCGTCGGGCTTGACGTATTTGCCGCTGATCGCCTCGTAGATGGCGTATTCGGTGCCGGGATGGTTCTCGGGATCGACGCGCAGCGTGATTTTCGCCGCGCCTTTCACGCCTTCCATCGGCCGGTCGCCCAGCGCCGTGACCACCGGCGCTTCGGGCTCCGTGACGACGTTGATCTCGACCTGGCCCAGAGTTTCCGTGGAGAAATTGCCGGCGGCGTCCTGGGCCCTGACTTTCATCGTCCAAAGCCCTTTGGCCAGCGGAATCTCGTGCGTGAACGCGCAGTTTACGCCCGTGCAGATCTCGGAATAGCTTTTGTACGTGGGCGTCGTGTAATCGCCGCTGCCGCGTTTCCATTGCAGTTCGAAGGTCTGGGTCGGATGCGGCCCCGACTGGCCGATGGCGTCGTTCTGCGCCTCGCCGGCCCACGTCCAGGTCCAGGTCGGACGGGTGTTGCCGGTGACCGGCGGCCCCGGCGAGAGGTTGGCGATCGGCGGCGGCGCGAGGATGTCGAGGACGATGGTGTCGAAGGCGTTGGAGACGTTGTTCGCTTCGTCCATGAACCAGACGTAGATCGTCTTGACGCCGCCCGACAAGGGGTTGCGCAACTCGACCGGCGGCAGCGTAGGCGTCGCGGTGTGGCTCCCCGTGAAGCTCCCCAGCGGCGGTTGGATCGGCTCGTAGGAGACGGCCACGACGACCGGCTCATTGGCGGTCAGATAGAGCGTAACGATCGCGTTGTTGGTGTAGGCCGGACCCGGCGCGGTGTCGCCGCTGATGACCACCGTGCCCGTCGGCGGATGCGCATCGACGCGCATCGTGACTTCCGCCGAGACGACCGAGTTGCGCGCCTTGTCGAAGCCCTCCACCTTCACGCTGTAAGTTCCGTCGGCCAAAGCCGTTTCCCAAGTGTAGGAGGTCGTCTGGCTGAACTTCGGCGTCCACGTGGATTCGGAACTCAGTTTGTACCAGACCTGGTAGGGATCCACCGTCGCCACGCCGGAGAGCGCGTCGCTTAGCGGATTCCAAGTGCAGGTCGGCTTGTCGTTGCTGGTCAGCGTCGGACAGGTCAGTCCCGTCAAAGGCAGCGGGCGGGTCTTGTCGAGGCGTACGTTGTCCCGAACGACCGCCGACAGGTTTCCCGCCCGGTCGCGGTAAATGGCGCGCACCGTTTGCTCGGTCGATTCGACGTCGTTGAGGGTGATGCTGGACCACCGCGTCGGGCGCACATTATAGAGCAACCAGCCGCCCGCCGCCGGATTCGGATCGGCATTGGCGGCAAAGAGGAACACAACGACGTCGGGATCGGCGAAGAAATCGGCCGAGACGACGTTGGTCTTCACCCAGCCGGGGGTGGGCGGCGCGGTTCCCTCGTTGTCCACGATAACGACGCTGCCGTTCGGCGGCGAGTTGTCGATCGTGATCGTGTATTCGTCCGAGTACGGCGACACACTGCCCGCTTTGTCGCGCGCCCGGACTTTGACCTTGTAGACGCCCTCGGCGAGCGCGTCCTCCGGAGGAATCGTGAACTGCACGTCGTCCACCTGCCCGCAAAGATAATCCGACGCGCTCGCCGGTTTGAAGCAGAAATCGTAGCCGCCGGTGGTGGCGATGCCGGAGGCCTCGGCCGGACCCGCGCCGTCCGGGTCCACGTCCTGCGCCGGCGTCCATTGGAAGGTCGGCGTGCTGTCCGTCGTATAGCCGTCGCTGGAAGGGACCGCGATGGGCGTCCCCGGCTTATTGGGAGGTCTGGTGTCGAGGAAGATCGTGTCCGTGTACGGGCCGACGTCGTGAATGTCGTCGGAACACCAGACGTAGACCGTATGGAGGCCGTCGTAGTTCATCGGATTGTTGCTGTTGAGATTCCACCCCGTCCGATCGTAGGGCACGTAGGGCAGATTTTCCCATGCGGGTGGATTCGAGTGCGGATCGACGTTGGACAAAAGGAACTTCGACGGCGGCGGGTTGTCGGTGCTGCCGATCGTCGCCGTGGCGACTATGGAGTTGGTGTAGAGCAAGCCGTTGTTCAGGATGATCTCGCACACCGGCAGGCCCGTATCGAGGATGACTTCGTCGTACCACTGCTCGGTGACGCCCGACGACATGTGGCCGCCGCCGTCGCGGAAGCGGACGTAAACCCGTTTCGGGCCGTCGTTGGCGGACAACGACCAGTCGGCCTTGGTCGTGGAATTTATATACTTGCACCACTGCCCGTTCTGATCCGCCGGAAGCAACGTCGGGCAGGAGGCGGGCGGCTGCCAGGCGCAGGTCGCCGGATTGTCGTTGCAGAGCTGGAAGCCGATATCCAGCCAGCCGTCGGCGGCGTTTACCGTGACTTCCAGATCGCGAGTCATGACGTAGTAGCCGTCTGGGCCGATTTGCTTGTAACTCGGGTCGATCGTAACCGCCTTGGGGGAGCCCGGCGTCGGGCCCTGGCTGTCGTAGATGATCGTCGCCCTGATCGTCCGCGTCTGGAGGTTGCCGCCCCCGTCCTTGATCTGCAGGTAGACTTCGTTGACGCCTTCCGTCCCGGCGATCTGCCAGTTCTGGAAGCCTTTCATCGGCGGATTGGTCGGCGGATTGACCGGCGGAATACCGTAATGGTCGACGACTTCCCGCCACGCATCCCAGTTCGTCCCATCGTTGGAGAAGCGGACGGACACCGGCGTCCAATCTTCGTACACGGCGGTTGCGTTCATAACCCTTAGGTAGAGGTCCACCGTCTTATTGCCGGTGCGGAGGCCCGGCGCGCCATCGGCGATGTAAGTGTCGTCGGGCCAGATTTCGAATTTATCCACATCCGGCGGACGCGTATCGTACATGATTGAATCGGATTTCTTCGCCCCGCCCAGGTTGCTGCCGGGGTTGTCGGGGTTGTTGCCGCCGTCCCAGCACTTTACCCAAACGGTTTTCTGTATCCTCTGACCTGGACCGCTGGTCCCCAGTAGATTCCACATCGTGCGCAAGGGCATGGTGAACAGCGTCGCCGTGGCGACCGTGCCCAGGCCGGCTTCCGTATTGGCCAGCGTGCATTTGAGCTGGTTGTTAGCGAAGGTCCAGTCATCGTAGCATTCCGCCTCGACCGCGATGTTGTCGAGGGTGTTGGTAAATCCTGCCCCGTTCGCCAGGATAAAATTGCTGCAGTTCGGGCCGGTGATGTCGTAGGTGATCGTATCGGAGAGCTTGCAGGAATGGATGTCGCCGGCGCCGCCTTCCTTGCCGTCCTTGAAGTCCACCCACCACGTCTGCGGCGCGCCCTCGACGGCGTTGATCGTGCGCACCAGGGTCAGGGGCGGGTCCGCCTGCCAGGCCGACCAGCCGCTCGTCCCGGCCGGGTCGTTCGTGGTGCGGATCGACACCGGCGTCCACAGATCGGTGTAGCTGATGTTGAGCGAAACGCTCGTCGAAATCGTGAAGAGGTCGCCGTTGTTGATGGCGAATGTTTTCTGCGGACACTGGTTGTCCCAGTAGATGGAATCCGTCGCATCGGAGGGAGAGACGTTGCCGAGCGCGTCCATGAACCGGGCATAGACGGTGAACTGGCCGTTCTGCGTCGCCGTCCCGGGCAGCGTCCATAGTTTGGAAGGCATGTACGGTTCGAACGCGTACTTGGAGAGCCACGTCTCGCCCTGCGCGAAATTGGGCGGCGTAATCGACGAATTGGACAGATACATCTTGTCCGCGTCGGTGACGTCGATGACGATCGTCACTTTCCGGTCCGGGGCGTCGGTGAAGTCGCCGTGCGAGGCGTCGCCCGGGTTTTCTATGTTCGGCCCGATGCCGTCGAAGTAGAAAAGATTCACGATAGGAGCCGTGGTATCGACGCGGAAGCCGCCGACATGGAGGATGTCGCCGAGGTTGCCGGCGGCGTCCACGGCCTGGAGGTGCAGGTACCACGTGCCGTCTCCCAGGGCCGCCCCGCTCGCGGACGTCGTCGTCGTGTCGATGTGATTCGGATCGGGGTTGACGAGGTCGTCCGGCGTCTGCGACCACCAGGTTTCGTAGCCGGCGACGCCGGAGGTCATCGTGTCGGCGCGCACTTCAAGCAGTTTGAAGTCGTCGCCGTGCCACTCGGAACCGCTGCCCGACGGCAGGGACGCTTCGACCATCAGGTAGCGTTTGCCGCTCGGCGCCGTGAAGCCCTTGGAGATCTCGGCCCACGACGTGGAGGTGGTGACGAGCGGAGCGGGGTTGCTGCTGGCGTCCACGAACAGCGGGAGCCACGGGCCGGTCGGACTGTTGGTCGAGGCGTAAACCTGAAGCTGAAGCTGCGAACCGTTGAGCGAACGCAACTTCGCGCTCACGAAATACCGTTGCGAGGCGGCGTAGCTCGGCCGATCGTAAACCTGATAGACGAGGCCCGCGGTCTTCCACACCTGGAACGCTTTCCCCTCGTAAGGCGCGCCGAGAGCCGTCGTTCCCTTCACGACGCCGTTCTGCGAACCGGTGATGATCCAGGCCGGAGACGCGGCCGTCGGCTGGCGTTCGAAACCGCCGTCGGCGAGCAGGTTCTCGCTGTTGCCTTCCAGGTCGTGCAATTCGGGGTAGTAGTTGTAGGTGGTGCCGTTGTCGGCGGCGGCGTTCCACTGCACGGAAAGCTCTCCCGGCAGCGTCGGGGCCACCGGGTCCGGTCCCGGCGGCAGAGTCGGCGTGGTCTGCGCCACCGTCGGCCGGTCCGGCGCGGCCAGATCGACGGCCTGCGCATCGACGAAGCCGCCTTCGCCGATCAGCGGCGCGACCTTGAAGTTGTCGAAGTGGGCCGGCGGGTTGTTGTTGATCGACATGAAGCCCGCTTTGCCCATGCGCTTGCCGACGACCGACGAATGCGTGTCGCGATAGTTGAACACCATCACGTCGTCGATAAAGAAGCGCATTTCCGCCCCGCGCAGCACGGCCTTCAGGTGGTACCACTTGTTCGCCGCCGTGGCGAGACTGGCCGTCAGCACCGGGTTCGACAGGTTGTCGGCGTTGCGGGTGAGATAGACTTTGCCGTCCGCCGGCCGCAAGAGGAACGCATAATGCGCCGGGGCGCCGGTGCGATGCACCATCAGGCCGAAGGCGTCCGTATCGCGGTTGAGGGCGTCGGCCTCGACCACGGCGTTGGCGTAGTCGGCGTCGTAAACGATCGCCGTGCTGGAATCGACGGCGTCGTCGTGCGCCGACCCCGGATAGGGGTCGCCCGCGCTGGAGATGGACCATGTTTCGCCCGCCCAGGCGTTCTGCCAGCCGGCGCCCAGCGAGGTCCGGCCAAAGTCGTCGAACACGCCTCCGCCCGGCAAGAACGGCCCCGCAAGGCCGGTCGCGCTGCGATAGACCGTTTCGTATTTGCCGTGATGGCGTCCGAGATTCAAGAGATCGGCGTCGGCGGTCAGCCGCGTCGGGCTGACGAACACCGCATCGACATTCGCCTGCTCCGGCGCGCCGGAAGTCATCTTCGTCGAGAGCCGGATGGTGTGGTAGCCGGTCGTGAGGCCGGCGAACCCCGTGCCCGCGCCGGCCGTCCAACCCCAGCGGCCGATCCCGCCCGGCGGGTTGATGGTGTAGATGAGCGCGCCGCTGCCGTCGATCTGATAACGGATCTCGTTGTGCAGGTTGCTGGTGAACATGCCGCGAACGTGCAGGAAGTAGTCGCCGGCCTGCTTCACGTAAAACTTGTGTTCGATGTACTGATTGTCGGCGGAGGGCTGCCGGTACGCGGCGCCGGAGGCGCTGGCGTCTTTCTGGAAGGGCATGCCGGAAACGGTCGGGAAATCCTCCGCCTCGATCAGCAGGCCGCCGTGATTGTAGCCGACGACCATCGCCGAGACCGTCGCATCGTAAGCCCCGCCGAAGGCGGCGGTCGTCTCGGGTTTGCTGCGGTCCTCGGTCGCGCCCACGCCGAGGTCGCCCGGATCGGCGCTGGGCAGGCCGGGGAAGCGGGCCTTGACCCGGAAGCCGTAAGTGGTGTTGTCGATCAGCGGCTTGACCGCGAAGCCCGTCGTTGCGCCGTACAAGGCCTCGATGATCGCGCCCTGCGCGTCGCCCCACTGGGCGAAGGTGCGCCAGGCGACGTCCGGATCGCTTTCCAGCGCGCCCAGCGTGTTGTCGATGAGCGGGTTGGCGGAGGCTCGCACCCAGCTCTGGGTGACGGTCTCTTCATAGATCGCGTATTCGACGCCCGAGGCGTTGCCCGAGGGATTGATGACGATTTTCAAACCGCCCGATCCGGAAATCAGCGGATACTCGATGCGGGGCGTGATCGCGGGCGCAAGCAGGCTGACCAACGTCTGGACCTTGACGATGCCGAAGTCGGACCACGGACTTTCGTTTCCGACCTTGTCCCACGCTCTGACGTAGGCGTACGTCTTCTGGTTGCCGCCCGGCAGCTTCTCCGCGTCGGTCAGTTGGTACTCGGCCGCCGTCGGCAAGGGCGGATTCGGCCTGCAACCGCCTTTGCTGCTCGACCAGCACAACTCATAATGATCGATGCCCGAATGCGCGTCGCTCGGCGCGCCCCACGTATAGAGCGGCGTGTCGTCCGCCGTCACCTGGATGTTGGCGTTCTCCGCGGCGTCCCATTCCCAGGGCGCGTCGGGGACGGTCGGCGCGGTGACCGGCTTGCCCGGCGGCAACACGTCCATTTTCAGCCGGAAGAACACCGTCGGCGACGAACCGCCCGTGTCCTTGTTGGCGACGCGGAAGTAATAGACGCCGGAGTTCGCCGCGTAGGGGTTGCCGGAATTGAAGTCCATGTTCAAGGCGACGCTGGCGTCCTCGTCCGAACGGCCGCCCGCGACCGGATCGCAGGCGTTGAGTTGATCGACGCACCAGTAGAAATGACCCGGATCGGGACCGGTGGTCTGCTCCCAGGAGCAGGTCGTTTGCAGCGTCTTCCGCCAGTCGCTGTCCCAGCCGCCCACCATCGGCGCGCCGACGAAACCGGTGCAGGCGATCGAGGTGATCTCGCCCGCCGGCGTGCTGTCCACCTTGAAAATGAACGGCACGGCGTCGGTGTCGCCGCCCTTGTCGTGCGCTTTCACATGGAGGTAGCTGGCGCCTTCGTCGAGCCGCGTGGGACCGGCGAAGCTGCGCTGGCGGTCGCTGTTGGGACCGATGTAGGTCGCGCAGGTGGAGGCGTTGTTGTAACAGTTCGACCACGAGCCCGGCGACGGACCGGTCGTGTCGTTCCAGGAACAGTAGGCCTCGAAGCGATTGGTCCACTCGCCGCTGACGAAGGGGACGTCGCTCGCGTCCTCGCAGGCGATCGCCGGCGCGGCGGGCGGCTGATTGTCGATGCGGAACGGCCCATAGTCCTGGGCCGCGCCCCAGTTGCCGGCCCCGTCGCGGCCCAGGACGTGCAGATACCACACGTCGCTCCACTGGCCCGACGGCGCCTGCGCCGCTTGCAGCGTGTAAGTGTTGCCCAGCGTCGTCATATCGACGGGCGGATTCTGCGGGTCCGCGACGTAAGCGGCGGCGTGGTCCCATCTGACGAAATAGGCCGCCATCGGCGTGGTCACCGTCGCCTGCGTGCGCTCGCGGATCGACAGGTTGTCGATCGCCATTTCCAGGGAGGCGTCGGCCGCCGTTTTGCTCCACACCGTGAACCAGTAGGTTTTTCCCGCCGCTCCCTGGCCCGCCGTCGAGATCGAGGCCACGACGCGGCCGCGCTCGGAGGCGTTGCAGGTGAAGGCGCTCATGTCGCGCGCGACGGCCGCGCCGTCCGCGAGATAGGCTTTGGCCGCCGCGTCGAAGAGGTCGCCGGAGCTGCCCGCCGGCCGGAATTTCATCTCCCAGCCCTGCGCCGAAACGCCCGTCGCGCTCGGGCAGAAATAATCGAATTCGAGAATGAAGTTCTTGTCGTTCTGGCTGAGCACCGGCGCCTTGACGGCCAGCAGTTTGGACTGCGTGGCCGGCTTGGACTTCATGAACCACGACCAGCCGGAGACGCCGCCGTGCGTGCGCATCGCGCAGGCGTCGTCCGCGCCGCAGGCATCGTCGTATTTCGGCGCGCCCGTCGCATCCATGAAAACGTTGTAGGCCATCGGGCCCGAACCGCCCTCGAAGCCGGGGTTGGCGAAACCGGCGGAGAAATTGTGCGCCCCGTCCAGGGCGGCGGCCAGGAAATTGTAGGCCGTGCCGTTGGACGCCGGCTCCAGCCAGCGCACGGTGATCGAATTGGCGTTGTACCAGTCGTCGGACCAGTCCGCGCCGGGATTCGCTCCCGGCGGCGTCGAGGAACCGCTGGCGTGGGCCGTGTTTTTCGCGGGCGCGTCCGGCGCGGCCTTGTCGCCGGCGTCCGCCGCCGCGACCGTCCAGATGCCGGCCGTCTGCTGGCCCGACACCGGAGTCCAGCGGAAATTGTCGAAGCGGGCGCCGTTGGACGCCCAACCGGAAATGGTGTCGCTGGCGTAGAGGCCGGTCTTGACCTGGCCGGTCGGGTAAGCGGGCAGCGAGGCGGTCCGCACCAGTTCCGCGCCGTCCACGTAGCAGGCGAGACTGCGGTCGGTTACGACGAGGCGCATGCCGTACCACTCGTCCGCCACGAAAGCCATGTCGTCGCGGTAGGCCACCCAGTCGAAGCCGCCCGAGCGCTGCTTGAGAATGCCGGCGCGCTTCGGCTGGCCGGCGGCGTCGGGCTGAATGACGCAGGCGTAGGCGTTGTCCGCATTCACGTAGCCGGCGATCAGACCGGCATGCACGGCTTTCGGTCCGCCTTTCACGTCGGCTTCGACGACGAAGTAGCGCCAGCTGCTCGACATGCTGGTGGCCAGCATCGAATAGGAGCCGGGAGCGGACAGGGCCACGCTTCCCGCGCCCTGCTGCCACGAGCCGCGCCCCTGCGTCCAGCCGCCGAGCGCCGCGTCGAAACGATCGGCGACGCCGCCCGTGGGCCGATAGCGGCCGCGCGGATCGCCGGCGTCGCTCACGGCCGTCAGCACGGCGTAGCTGTTGACCAGCGCATGGCCGAAGAGGATGTCGTCCGCGCCCTGTCCGAGTTCGTGGGCGTAAAGGTAGCGGCCGTCGGAGAAGAGCGTGCCGATATTGGCGCTGGATGACGAATGGAGCTGGAACGACGCCATCGCGGTCTCGTTCCAGACGCCCGCGCCATCCGGCCAGTCGGCCGTGCGATAAACCGTCACCCGGCGGTTGACTTCGCCGTTGCCGCCGACATAGAGCAGTCCATTGTAAACCGCGATCCCTTTAGAGGAATCGGAGGCGGCCGTGGCGAACGAACCTTTCGCCGCGACCGTCGCCGGGCTTTGGCCCGGCGTGCCGCCGCTCGCCTGGAAACGATAGACGGTATATGGGTGAGGGTCTGTCCAACTGGTGAGGCAGTAAACGTAATTGCCATCGGTGGCGAGGTCCGCGCAGCTTTGCGCGCCCGAGGTGAGCGTCACCGGACTTATCGGCGCGGTGGCTCGCCTCCATGAAAGCCCGTTGTCCAAGACGTGCCAACGGAGCCAATTGCCGTTGGTCTCCCCCGTATCGCTGCTCACCGAATAGAAAACGTTGCGGCTCCAGTCGTAGGCGATGCCGGAAACGATGCCGTCGTAATTCGCGTCCGGCGGCGTGGCGCTCGACGTCCAGGCGAGAAGGCCCGTTTCCTTGTTGCTCGCCGCGTCGTCGAACCAGGCCATGGCGCGCGCGCTGGTGACGATCACGTCGCCCGCGCTCAGGCCGGTGAGGCGGACGTAGCCGGGATAGCCGGAGCCGCCCGAGCCGCCGAAAGTTCCGGCGGTCGTGCCGCCGGCCTTGCGCTGGATCGTGTAGCTAGCGCCCTGCTGCTCGGCCGCGAGCGCGACGTAGCCGGGGGCTTCCGCCACGCCGAAGGTCGTGCCGAGGAAGTCCTTCGGCGTCAGCGGCTCCGCCTCGCTGGCCGTGCCGTCGTTCACGCCCACCGCCGCGATCGGCTTGTTGGCGACAAGGCGATAGGCCGGGCCGTTGCCGCCGGCGGAGGTCGCCTGCGTCTGGATTTCGCCCGCGTCGCAGGCGAAGGTCCACTGCACGCCGTCGGATTTGTAGCCGGTCACCACCGTATTGTCTTCCACGCAGGCGACGTAGACGGCGGCGGAGGGAACGCCGAAGAGTTCTTTTTTAACCGGCGGCAGCGGATAGTAGTCGTTGCCCGCCGCGCCGTTGTTGTTGTAATAGGCGAGAATCGGCTTGTCGGCCTCGACGCGCACGATCGCCTGCGCGCCGACATCGACCGTGAAGCGATAGGCGCTGTTGGCGGCGGCGAGGTTCTGGACGGCCAGCGGCGTCGCGCCGGCGTCTTTATAGACTTTGACCGTGGTCGAGGAATCCAGGGACAGAACGTCCACGACCACCTGGCCGAAGCCGCGCGTCACGACCGTGGCGAAGCGCAAATCGGCGTACGCCGAGGGGACGAGCATGCCGCCCAGGGCCGAACTGTTGGGCTTGGCCGTGAAGGGCCCTAAACCGACGACCGCCGTCGCCGGCGTCAGGCCGGCCGCCGATACCGTCACCGTGTCGCCGCGATTGGCGAGCGTGTAGGTGTTCGCGCCGATTTTTATTTCGTTGGCGTTGACGTAGGTCACCAGCTTGAGGCCGGCCGAGGCCAAAGCCGGGCTGACGACGTACTGTTTCGAAGCCGTATCGTAGGCGCCGCCGCCGCTCTGCCAGGTCCAGCCGGCGTCGAAGCGGGCGACGCTTCTATCCATGACGGAAACGAAAAGATCCTGATCGAAGCCCGTCCCCCGGCGCGGCGCGAAATCGATGCCCCTCCGCAGCGGCGCGTTGCCGCGGCTGATCGGCGAGACTTCGGCGTTGGCGTAGTAGCGGTCGGCTTCGCCGTCCAGCGGGAATCCGGCGACGTTCTTGTTGGAGAGGGCGATCGACACGCGATTGTTGGCCGTGTCCGCCGTCGGCGTGGCCGTCGGTTCGAGAATCGGCGTGCGGTCGTAAGTGCGCGCGGCGGCTTCAGGCGATTGCGCCTCGACGCCGCCGCTGAAGGCGGCGGTGACGACGAAGCGATGCGCTTTGCCGTCCGCCAGCCCCTGGACGCGCAGGCCCGCCGCGCCGCCCCATGCCGCGTAGGAGCCCCATTGCGGCAGGGCGGAGGAAAGCTGCGCCGTCGCCAGATCCACCCACAGTCCGGTGCTCAATTCCCGGACGGCGTAATCGACGGAGGGAGGATTGTTGTTGGGATTGATAGCCAATTTGACCGAGGCCGCTTCCTGCTCCAGAGGATCGCTTTCCGTCGGATAGAGGAAGGCGACGCCGGGCTGACTGACATCGACGACGTCGAGCGCGCCCGGTTCGGACCATACGGAAACGTTGCCGGCACGGTCGTAGGAGCGGACCGAGAAGCACCAGCTGCCGGCGCCCAGCGTCGTGGCGCCTTCATGGTCGTATTGAGTCGCGTCGATAAGCGCGGAGTAGCGGCCGGCCGCCGAGCAGTCGGCGCCCGCGTCGGAGGCGACGCAGGGAAGAGCGAGAGGATTCGGGTTCTTCCACCAGCAGGCCTGGTAGACGCCCGCCTCGCGCAGACCCGAGCCGGCGCCGGACGGCGCCTGCGGATAACCGGGATCGCCCGGATTTCCCGGGTTCCACTCCACGTAACCCGGGTCGGTGGTCTCGCCCGGCGTCCACGGCCAGCGCCAGGACGGCGTGCCGCTCGTGGTCGAGGCGAAAGCCTGGCCCGTGCCGGAATCGAAGGCCTCCGGTTTGTGCGGCGTCACGGGGCGGTCGTCGTCGAAGAAGTACCACGTCTTCACGTAGCCCGCTTCGCTGGCGTTGAGGCCGCCGTCCCTGTACCACACGTACACCCAGCGCAGGCCGTCCGTGGGGCCGGACACCAGCGTGTTGTAGGTGTAGTTCGAGACGAAGTTCACCCAGGCGCTGGTCGAGGGCGGAGTCGTGGCGCTGAGGCTGCTGGCGATCTTGAAGTTGTACGGCGTCCAGTCGGTCCACGTCGGCGAGCCGTCGTTGGCCGCGAGCTGCGCGCTCACGATCAGATCGTTGGTGAAGTGGTCGGCGAGGGCCGCCGAGACCGTCCCCGTCGGCGCCCAGACATCATAAAGGATGTTGTCGCAAACAACCGCGGTCTCGTTGTTCGCCGAATCCTTGTATTGAGCGCACTTGCCGGCCTTGCCCTTCGGAGCGGTGATGCCGCTGACGTTGAGCGTGACATTCTTCGCGCCGACGTAAGTTTCCCAGGCCGGCGGCGCGCCCGGCAGCGGCGGCGGGTTTTCCGGATCGTCGCAGACGCAATCCCAGAGGCGCATTTGCGTCGTTCCGGGCTCCGACCTCAGAATCGCGCGCACCGTGCCGGTGTTGGTGAACGTCGCGCCGTTGGCGCAGGTTTCGCACACCAGCGTGATGTCCACGTCGGTCGGCGCCGTGGTGTCGTAGACGTACGTGCCCACCAGCGATTTGGCCGATCGCTGGCAATACTTGTCGTAGGCGTAAACATAGGCGTACCAAGTGCCGGGAGAAGGCAATGGATTGGAGAGCGTATACTGCGTGCTGCTCAGCGGGACGGGAATGTACTCTCCCTCCGACCACCCTTCCTTGCCGTAGTAAAGCTTGTAGGGCTGGCCGTCGCAGCCGTCTCCGGCCGTAGCCAGACCGATGCCGTAGAACAAGCAGGCGCCGTAGGCGTCGAACAGACCGCAATCCTCGGAGGCCTGCCATTTCCAGGTCGGCGTCGGATTCGAACTCGGGGCCGTATCTTCGGGGACCGCGCCGGCGTATGGTTTCCCGGGCGCGGAGGGGCCCTGGCGATCGACGATGATCGTGTCGCTGTAAGGTCCGGACGAATTGAGCAGCTTGTCGCGGAAATAGGCGCAGACTTTGACTTCCCTGGTCGTTCCGTCGGCGATGCCGGTCATGTTGAACGTGGGAACGCAGGCGACGTAACTCTGCCAGACCGCCGAGGCCGACGGAGCGACGCAATCGCCCCACTCGTTCACGGAATCCGAAAGGACCATTTCGATCGGCGTCGCGTCGTCGGCGACGTTCAGGTGCACGCTGGCGCTGGGCAGATTGGTGTAGGCCGGCTCGTTGGTCGAGCCGCAGTTGGCGGTTTCGCGCAGCACGATCGCCCGGTTCGCCCCCGGCGGCTTCGGACCGACGGTGTCGATGCGGATCTGGCTGGTCTGCGACCAGGCCGTCCAGTTCTCCGCCCGATCCCGGCCGCGCACGCGAATGTGCCATAGCCCGTCGGCCAGGCTGAGGAGCATATGCGAACTCTCGTTCGGCCAGAGCTGGTCGGCGGCGTCGGAATAGGCGGCCGGCGTGCAGTCGCCCGTGGCGAAACAGTCCGCGTCCTGGGTCCATTGAATTTCATAGGCCGACGAGCCGAGACCGGAGCCCAAGGGCGGCGCGCAGAAATTGTCCGTGCACGCCGAGCCGAAGGGACAATCCGTGGCGGCTTCGGCGCATTCGCCGTTGATGTCGCGCACGGAAGGCCAGAAGACCGTCGGCGAGTTGCTGCTGGTTTCCAGCGGGTAGGGCGGCTGGCCGTTTGTCGAGGGCAAATGCGGCTTGTCCGACGGATCCAGCGGCTTCACGGTGTCGTAGAAGATGTCGTCGGTCCAGGTCCCGCCGATGCGGCCCTGGGCGTCTTTGCACCACAGGTAAACGCGCTTCGGGCCCTGCGTCGGGTTGGTCAGCGGATTGGAGCCGCATTCGAGCCCGTGGTTCAGGCTGAACTGCTGGACGCCGTTGCCGCCCGAGGTCAGCCAGGGGGTCCACGTGGCGCACGGCGCATCGTCGTTCTTCAGGCAGTAAAAAGCGGCGTCGTTGGTGCGGCGGCTGCCGTCGTATTTCAGGTCGGTGAGATACACCTGCTCCACGCAACTGGGGCTGCGCGAGTAGGGCGGATCGTCCAGCCCGCCGATGACCACGTCGCAGCTGGGGTCGAATTTGTCGAAGAGAATGGACGCCTGGTCCGCCGGCGAACGCTCGTTTCCGCCGCGGTCGCGCAGGAACAGGACCACCGTCTTTTCGCCTTCGGTTCCGTCGTCGAGCGTGTAGCTGAAGCTGCGAGAGTAATGGTTGGCGCTGACGTGCTGCAGCGAACCCCAGCCGGTCGGCCCGTTCGGCTGGCAGTTGTCGTAGCTTCCGCCGCCGCCAAGCTGACAGACGCGGTACTCCACCGGCAGGGCGGACGTCGCCCAGTCGTCGTAGGCGTCCACCGTCAGCGTCACGTCGGGGGTGATCGTCCAGCCGATCGGTTCGATCGACGCCTCGGCGATGGTCACGGTTCCCGTCGGGCCCTGATCGTCGTAGATGATCGAATCGTCGCAGGGGTCGTCCGGGGGCGAGGGGTTGTTCAGATTGTCGGTGAACAGCACGTAGACCCAGCGCGCGCCCTGCACGGCGCCGCCGCCCCAGAAGAGGTCGTGATATTGCGCGGCTTCCCAGGGAGGCCAGGGGAAGGAATAGGGCGGCGTGGGACCGGGAACGGCGTAAGGCTGCGTCCAGTTCTGGGCGTCGATCGACCACTTGAAATCCTTCGCGCCGGAACTGTCGATCGGGTTGAGGCTCAGCCGGACCGCTTTCACGGCGGTCCGCTCGACGTTGTCCTGGTCGAATTTGTCCTTGCCGACGATCTGGATGCTCGACGGCGGACACTCGGGGCCGACCATGTCCAGAACGACGTAGTTGTCGGCGTCCGGACCGGAGACGTTGCCGCCGCCGTCCTGCGCCCAGATGTCGATCCACACCTTGTCGCTGGTGAACGTGGCGGGGATGACGAAACTCCAGGTGTTTTCTCCCTCGTCGGCCCAGAGCCAATCGGGGGTGTCGTTGCCGACGATCGTGTCGCAGCCCGGCGTGGCGCCGGGGTTCTGGCCGTCGGAGCGCGCTTCGATGCAGACCTTCAGGGTTCCCTGACCGCCGTCATAGAACCAGTTCTGCACGTCGTCCAGCGTCGCCTGGACGTCGATCTGGCGGTTGTTGGTGCTCTGGCCGTTGCCGCCGGGAATGCCGGCGTTGCTGATGGCGGGGCCCGTCTGATCGAGGGTGATCGTGTCGGAAATGGCCGACGTCGTCACGTGGCCGCCCGCGTCCTTGAAATAGGCGTAAACGGTTTTTATGCCGTCCGCCTGGTTGGCGAAAGCCGCCCATTTGCCGTTGTAATCGGCGGAGCCGATGGTGTGCTCGCTATCATCGCCCACTTCCACCCACTCCGGCGCGGTGGCCTGCGGCGCGGTCGCCGGCGCGGCGTTGTACAGCGCCACGGAAAGCGGCGACCACTTGTCGTCCATGTCAACGACGACGGTGGGATAATCCTGGTTGGTATGGGATTCGCCGCCGGCGATGTTGATCGTGCCGCTCACCGGCGCGCGGCGGTCGAGGATGATCGAGGCGCGCGGCAGGTTGGCGTAATCCGTCCCGAGCACGTTGCCGACGGCGTCGCGGAAATAGGCGTACACGTACTTCGTGCCGTCGCCGCTGGAATCGGCCGTCCCGCCGTTCAAGGTCCAGGCCTTGGCGGTGTCGTAGGCGATCCAGTCGTCGCTCTGGTTCGCCTGGGGATAGAAGAACACCTGGACGTTGTCGAGATAGATCTCGCCCGAGGCGAGGCTGTCGTTTTTCCGCGGGTAGAAATAGACGCGCGTCGCATCCAGCGGGTTGCTGCCGCCGAAGGCCAGCGTGAACGGCTGGCTCTCGGCGAAATCGGAGCCGTTCGCCGCGCAGGTGAAATTGGCCAGGTTGGCGGGACCGACGCTCACCGCCGTGCCCGGCGCGGCGCGCAGCAGTTCGAAGCGCAAGCCCGGGCTGCCGACCGCCAGCGTCGCGCCGCAGGCCCAGTTGAAGGCGATCTTGTAGTATTTGAAATAGTTCGTCCCGCCCACGTTGCGGTAGACCGGCAGGGAGGTCTGCAACGGGTTGTTCTCGTGGAACATCACGTCGCGCATCATCCGGTTGTTGTCGCCGGTTCCCGACGCCAGGGCCTTGTAATACATGGCCGGGCCGCCCAGCGCGCCGCTCAAGCTCCGCCGGGAGAAGCCGACGTTGCCGTTGGCCGCGGCGGCGTATTCGTCCCACCACGACGCGTTCGCTTCGTCCCCCGACAGGTCGATCACGTCCGCCGTCGGGTTGGTGACGTAGTTGTTGGTGACGGCCATCTTCAGCATGCTGAGGCCGGCGTCCTGGACGCAGAGCTTGAGGAAAACGCTGGTCGTGTCGGTGAACTGATCGCCGGCGGCGTTGCAGTCGCCGCAGCCGGAGTTGCGGCAGATGACCAGCTTGCCGTCCGTCGGCGGGCTGGCGTCGTAGAAGATGCGGATCGACGGCGTGGCCGGGTTGGTGTCGGGATCGTACAAAGTGCAGTTGCCGCCGCCGTCGCGGAAGAACGCCCAGTACTGGATCTCCATGTTCGGCTGCAGGTTCGAGAGGGTCATGTCGTACGAGCCGTAGGAGGGTCCGGCGCCCTCGGGAATGATCGTCCCGGTGGGCGTCACGAAGTTGGCGCAGGTGCGCTGCTGCGTGGCCAGCCAGTACTCGACCGGCTTGTATTCGTCGCCGGCGGAAAGCCGCAGGACGGGCGAGGAGGTCGCCACGAAGTAGCGGTTGCCCTCGAAGGGCGCGTTGGGCACGATCGCGCCGAGCGTGTTGGGGGGAGAGAGATCGACGCGGATCGAACCTATCACCTGGCCGGTGGGCGTCGCCGGGTTGCCGGTGGTCTGGTTGAGGGTGTTGTAGGCCCAGAGATTGACGGTGTAGAGGCCTTCCGGCAGATCCACCGGCGTCGTCCAGATGCACCGGCCCGTGCCGCCCGAGCAGAAGGTGGCGTGGTCAACCGTGTATTCGCGCGTGGTGATCGGCCCTTCGGCGGGACCGATGATGCGGATCAGGTAGTGGCTTATCCCCGAATGGGGATCGGCCGATTTGGTCCACTGCCAGATGGGGCGCTTGAGCGGCGTGAAGGCGTCGGCGGTGAGGTTGCGATAGCCGGCATAGGGAACGCCGGGCAAGGACGGCGGCGAGGCGTCCACCCTGATCGCGCCCATCACCGTATAGGGACCCCAGGCGTCCGCCTCGGTGTCGGCCCCCCAGACGGTGAGCGAATTGCGGGCCCGGAATTTCAGGGTTTCGCCGGCCGGCGGCGTATCGGTGACGGCGACGACGCGATTGGAAAGGCAGAGGTTCTCGCCGCACAGCTCTCCGCCCGAGGGGGTGTACTGGTTGCAGACCGAGGCCTGACAATACTCCCATTTGGTGACCGGCGAGACGTCGTCGGCGTTCATCGTCAGCGCCAGCGTGTTCTTCGTCCACCAGCCGCTGTTCCAGCCGCTTTCCAGGGCCACGCCGGTCAGCGGCGGGCCGTCGATGTCGCGCTTGTAGGTGTAGTACGCCTGCGTGAGGTTGCGGGCCGTATCCCAGGCCTTGCAATAGAGCGTCTTGAGGCCGTCGCCGCCGCCGTAGGGAACCGTCTTGCTCGACTGATAGTCGAAACTGAGAGACGCCACGTCGGCCGGCCACGAGCCCCACTGGCAGGCGAGGTGGCCGACGCGCGCGTCGCTCATCGAGACCGAGATGTTGGTGTTGTTCTCGAACCAGCACGAATCGGCGCCGCCGCTGCAGGCGCAGCCGCCGCCGACGTTCGGGTCGCAGACGCAGGTTCCGGTCGAGCACGGCGAGGCCAGGGTCATGACCGGCTTGGTGTTGTCGGCGGCGAACCACCCGTAGCCCTTCGCGGGGCCCGACGTGGGGTACCAAGTAGACGGGTTGTGCTGCGAGGGATCGGATGTGCAGCTCCCGCCGCAGGGTTGGTCGGACGCCGAGAAACTGAACGGGGTGGTGTTGAGCGCTTTGTCCGACGCACGGACGCAGACGTAAGTCTTCCGCCCTTCCTGAATCGGTATCGTCAGCTCGGTCGAGGAGTTCCAGACGTTCCAGGCGCTGAAATTCGGATTGCCGCCGCTTCGCGGACAGGTATCGCTGTCGTAGCTCCACCAGTATCTCAGCTCCAGAAAACCGGAACCGGACGATTCGGTGGCCCGATAGGTGACGGACGTTCCCTGGGCGTAATTGCTGGGCGGCGGACCTCGGAACTGGAACGTCGGCGCCGTTTTGTCGAGGTAGAAGGTGTTGTAGTTGTTGCCGCTGGGGTAGGCCAGGTTCCCCGCCTTGTCCTGGGCGTTGTAGTACCACGTCGTCGCGCCCTCGACGGAGATCGTCCGGGTTTGCTGATTGTCCTCGCAGTTGGAGCCGTTGCAGATGTTCCAGCCGGGATCCGAGTCGGTATAGAGCTTAAACCTCCAAATGCCGCTGCCAACCGCGTTGGGGGTGCAGCCATTGAAGGCGGACCCGCCAATGTCGCTTGCCTGAAAGGTGATCGTGGTGTCGGCGTTGTAATAGCCGCCGCTGCCGGGCACCGTCGCCGGAATGGACAACGGACCAACGCAGGGAATTTTATCGTCGAAGTTCAGCGTCCATTGGTGATGGAAGCGGCGGTACAGATAGGCGGCGCCGTTAGTCGTCCCGCTGCGATAGTCGTCCCAGCCCCAGCCGTAGATATGAAAATAGTTGGCGCCCAAACTTCGGCTGGCGATGTTGACCGTTTCGTTCAAAGTCAGAACGGAAGGGCTTCCTGGCGGAGCCACCGTGGTGTCGCCGGCGGCGCCCCAATAGGAATCGATGTAATTGGAGCTGGTCCACTCGACGTTGGTCCTCGTGCCTTCGATGGCGCTGCAGGCGGGACTCGCCGGGGAGCTGGCGTTCGAGCCGAACCAACGCCGGCCGGTGATGTCCTTCTGGTGGATCACGACGTTGAAATTGCCGTTGTACCAATTTTCTATGCCGCTGGGGAAGCTCTGCACGTCGATATAGCCGCCGTTGCCCCATGTCGTATAATTCAGCCAGGCGGAGTCCCAGCGGATCTTGAACGACACGTCGCGGGGGATCGCGTTCGGATTGGCGACGTGGATGTAATGCGCTCGGCGGGAACCCGGGTTCATCGGGCAGGCGCCCGTCGTCATGCCGTTGCCGTGATTGGCGTAGACGTTGTAGATGGCGTATGTTTTGTCGCTTCCGCCGCCGGACGGCGCGCCGCCGGTGCAGGTATGGGTCTGAGACCATTCGGAGCCGTCGGTGAGATACAATCTGCCTTTGGCGCCGCTTTCGCAGTTGTGGAGCACGATGCGCGCTCCATTTTCCGGAAAGAAGTAATACTCGTAATAAGCGCCCGAGGGCAGCGAGCCGTAGGTTATCGTCGAGAAATACGCCGGCCCATCGTAGTTGGCGCCGTTGCCGGCGCCGATTTGGTTGTTGCCGCTGTAGGCGCCGCCTTGGATCCAGTAGCCGTCGTTGTTGGCCATTCCGTAGCCGGCCGCGGGCGCCGCCAGGCACAAAACAGCCGCCGCTATCGACAACAACAGCGGAGCGGATCGCTTCCATCTTGCATAAGACCGGTTCATGGCGGCCTCCGAAGGGATACGAATTCCCCAAGTCGCGGCGTCAAGGCGGGTCGTCTTCGTTTTCATCGTTCTGCTCGTTCTCGTCCTTGTCCCGTTCAGCGCGCCGGCGCGCAACGGCCCTTGTTGCTGCACGTCTGCCCCGTGGGACAGGGGAAGTTGAAAGCCGGGTCAGGATCTATCCAGCAATCGACGCGGCAGATCTTGCCGCCGCAGTCGGCGACGCCGCTGTCCCAGCAATACGCGCCGACCCCGCAGTTCGCGTCCGTCTGGCACGTCGGATAAGGCTTGATGGGATTGCAGGGCGCTCCGGGAATCGGGTCGTCGCAGCCGCCGCGTCCGTTGCAGATTTCGCCGGTGTAGCACTGCGAGTCGAGCATGCAGTCCTGCGGCTGGCAAACGCCCTCCGGCAGCCTGCACGACATATGATAGGGGCATTCCTGGCCGTCGGGAGTTTCGCAGGGCGTGAAGATGCCGTGATAATCGACGTCGGACTCGGCGTCCGGTTCGGGCTCGTCGTCCGCATCGCCGTCGGCGGGCGGGGCGCACCTGCCGCGCGTCGTGCATTCCTCGCCGCCCGCGCAGCCCTGGGCGGGCGGCATGCAGTCGTTCTGACAGACGCCGGCGTTGCACCACGCATACAGCGGACAGTCGGCGTCCACGCCGCAGCTCGGGTAGGTGAGATACGTCGGGCTCGGGACGAAGTCCGGCGCGACGCAGTCGCGACGCTCCGAACAGACGTTCCCCCCCGCGCAGCCGCTCCCGTCGTAGCAGCCGGCCATGCCCAGACAGGTGAACGAGTACGCATCGCAAAACTGGCCCTTCGGGCATTCGGGATGGCCCGCGCAATTTTGGTAGGCCATCTGGCAGGTGCCTATACTTGTGCATACGTAACCCGGATGCCCCTGCAAACTGCAATCCTCGTCGGTCTGGCAGTCGAAGGCGCAGGTATTGCTCGGACCGCAGTACTGGCCGGGCGGGCAATCGGCGGTGCCGACGCACTGGCCGTCGTTGTCCGCCTCGTCGATCTCCGGCAGCTCGATCTCGATGCAGTCGTCGTCGATGTCGCCGCCGCAGAACGGAATCAGTTCGCAGCGGCCGCGTTCGTTGCAGCGCGTCTGGGGCACGGTGCAGGGATTCGTCGGACTGCAATCGGAGACGCACACGTTGTGCGGGAACTGGCAGAAATGGTAGAGCGGGCACTGATCGTCCTGCGTGCAGACGACGGTCTGGTCCTCTTCCGTTTCGTCGCCGTCCGCTTCGGGCAGGATGTCCTCGCAGCGGCCGCGCTCCGTGCAATAGGCGTCCACGCCGCCGTTGCAGTCCGCGTCCGCCGTGCAGTCGAAGGTGCAGAGATTGTTCGGAACGTCGCAGTACTGTCCCGCGGGGCAGTTGGAATCCATTTCGCAGAAGTAGCCCGCGAACTCGTCGGCGTCCTCGTCGCCGTCGGATTGCAGGAATTCGCATTTGCCGACGGCGTTGCAGCCCATCGTGTCCGGGCAGTCCTCGTTCGTCTGGCAGACCTGGTCGCAGATGTTGAACTCGTTGCAGAAATGGCCGGCCGGACAGTCGCCGTCGGTCGCGCAGCCTTCCTCGACGCAACGGCCGCGCTCGTTGCAGTAATAGGCCGCGCCGAAACGATCGATGCACTCCTGGGTCGTCTGGCAATCCTGGCAGCAGTAGGTATTGCCGTAGCAGCAGCTCCAGCCGTAGCCGCATTGCTCGTCCGTGGAGCAGGGGCGCAGTTCCTGGTCGCCGTCGGCCTGCGCCGTGCAGCGGCCGTGGACGCACTCCTCGCCGATCGCCTGATTGCACTCGGCGGGCGAACAGCAGCCCGCCGCGCATCGCAAGGCGCTCTCGTCGCAGTACTCGCAGGGATCGTTGCAATCCGTGTCCTGCCCGCAGGTCTGGCCCGTCGGATCGCAGCGGCCGCGCGCCGTGTTGCAGGCGTACCCTTGGGCGCAATCGGCGTTGGTCGCGCACTCCCTGAAGCAGAAATTTTCGAGCGGGTTGGGCATGACGAAGCAGTACATTCCCGGCGGGCAGACGGCCGCTTCGGTCGCCGGCGTGCAGGCGCCTCCGTCGTCATCGACGTCGCCGTCGGCGTCGGGGATGCAGAAGCCGTGCGCGTCGCAATGGTAGCCGATGCCGCAGCCGGCGTCGTTCGTGCAGCCGCGAACGCAGATGAGCTGCACGGGATCGCAGTAGTGCCGGAACGGGCACTGATCGTCGAAGGTGCAGAAGTCCTCCGGCTCCAGGTCGCCGGGTTCCCAATCGCCGTCGGGGGGGGGGTCGTCGTCCGTCTGGTCCCCGTCGGAAGGTTCGTCCTCATCCGGCTCCTTGTCGCCATCCGTCGCCGCGTCGTCGGTGTCGGCGTCGCCGTCGGGCTCCAGGTCGTCGTCCGCCTCGTCCGCGCCGTCCGCGTCATCGCCGTCCGGCGGCGCGCAGAAGGCTTCTTCGAAATTGTAAAGGTAGGGGGCGCAATAGAGCTTCACGACGTCTTCGACGGCGTCGTAACTCAGCACGCAGCCAAGCGCCGGAACCTCCGCCGTGCCGTTCGCTTTGCATTCCAGATCGCCGTCGAAAACGTTCTGCTGGGCCGTGAAGACCTGAAGGCGGATCGACTCCGGCCGCGCCGCCTCGGCGGCGACGACGACTCTGGCGTAACCGGAAGGATTCTGCAGCAGCGGGTCGATGCAGAACGCGCCGGAAACGAAACGGCAGAGGCCGGGTTTCTCCACGTCGCCATCGGATCCATCGCCGTCGGCCGGCGGCTCGCCGTCCGGTTCGCCATCTCCGTCCGCAAGCGGTTCGTCGTCATCGGCGGGAGCGTCGCCGTCCAGGGGATCGCGGTCGCCGTCCTCGTCCGATTTGACGCAGGTGTCGCCCTGCGGCCTGTAGCCTCTGTCGCAGACGCATTGCCCGTCGATGAATTCGCCGTGGCCGCCGCAAGGTTGAACGGCCTGGTCGCCGTCCTGATCGTCCGCCTGTTCGGAGGACGAACCCGAGCAGGCCGCCAGGACAAGGAACGCCGCCGCGGTGAAGAAAATCCGCATCGCCTCCCCTGCCGCCGCTTTTCTCCGCTCTTTCATCATCGTGCTATCCATCCGCTTACCGAAAGCGCCTTATTTGTGGAACCGAACGCATCCTATGGCGCAAATCTCGACACGAACGACCGCCTGCAAACCGTTGCCGGTTGGAATCCGCCGCTTGCCTGCCTATGGCAGCGCATCCTTTTGCGGCACCTCCGTCTTTTTCATTTTTTCCGCCTGCAATTTTTTGACTTCCGTAAGTTTTTCTTCCGGCAGGACCGTCAGCGATCGGGCCACGAATTCGCCGCGCCCGTTCAAGACCCGCAGGATGGAAACCGCCCGCCCCGGCAACAGATCCCTGGCCGAGTGGCGGGAAATCTGGAGTTCTCCAGAATTGTTGAATTTCGTCGCCTCGGTGATGCGGATCGTCACCGGCCATTCCACCAGGATCAAGAGCAGATCGCCCTCGAACGGTGCCACGTTCTTCACCTCTCCGGTGATTTCCGTTCCGGAAAGGCGCGCCAGTCCCGATTGCGGCTTCGTCTGCGCGGCGACAAGGGCGGGAACGGCCAGCAAAAGCAGCCAAAACCCGACGCCCGCCAGCGCTTTGCACCCAAACGATACGCGTTGCGTCATGACCGTCGCTCCATCATTAATAAGTTCCATCGCTTACCTCGCGTCAGCGAATGCGGAAAAAGGTCGTCTTCGCTCCCTGCATCGGCGGCAGACCGGCGATCTGAATCCGCAGCACGCCCTGGTCGGCGCCCGTCTTCACGTACAACGAGTTGGTGTAAGGATCGACCTCGACGCGCGACAGGATCGAGCCGGCGAATTTCTGCCCGGCGTAGCCTTTGCCGCTGTTTTTATCGCTGGCGTTCAGAACCAAGTCGCCATCGATGTCCTGGATGGCGAAATTGGGCGCCTGACCGTCCTGGGCCCGGATCGACATGACGTAGCCGCCGCCTTTGCCGGCTTCGTTGACGGCGCGGATGTCGCAGGTGCCCTGCATGTTCGGCGTGAAGGTCGTGAAGAAGGCGATCCACTCGTTCGCCTGGCGGTTCTCCGCCTCCGTATCCGGGTCGGCCTGCTCCATGATCACCGGTTCGGTCACGACCTTTTCGCCGCGGTTGATCTCCAGCGTGGAATTGAACGCCAGCTTCCAGCCGCGCCAGCCGGTCTCGGGGTTGTTGCCCATGCGGTCGATGAGCCGCACCGGACGATCGCCGACTTCCAGGCTGGATCCGCCGGCGGTGGTGTCCTGCACCTGGCTGGACATCAGCTCGGCCCACTTCACGCGCGAGGCCTCCGAAGCGGTCGGATAGTTCCAGTCGATCACGCCGATGAACTGCTGCTGGTCGATGGTGCAGCCGGAATACGGCCACGTCAGACAAGCCGCGGCGTTCGGCTGACGCTTGAATTCGTCGAAGCTGTCGTGAAACGCGTCGTACTTGCCCGTCCCGACGAAGACCATCGTGCGGTCGAAATTGTCCACCTCGCCCAGAAAGGTTTTATCCGTCTGGCCCTCGTCGTTCGGGTTGGTGTCGGTGCGCCAGACCACCGGCCGCACGCTGATCGGCCGGGGATATTTGTAGAACTCGTAGTAGGTGCTGGCGTCGTCCTCGCCGAGCAGCTGCTGGAGGCGGGTGTTCGCGACGCGCTGTTTGTAGTTGTACAGTTCGTCCGGCGTCTCCAGAACGCGGAAGGTGTTGAACAGCACCTGGCCTTCCAGGTGGAAGTTATGGCTGCCGGCGGTGTCGGGAATCACGGCGAACCGCAGCAGGTGCCCCGCCAGATCGCCGATGTAGACGGCGTCCTCGTATCCGTCCTGCTCGGTCGTCCAGGCGGCGTTGCGGAACTGGCCGTTGTCCATCACCGTCCCCGACGACAGAACGTTGTTGCGGACGAACGTTTCGTCGTCGCCCAGGCCGGCGATGGCGATGTTGTAGGGCGGGTCATCGCCGGAATTCTTGGAGATGCGCACCTTGGCGACGAGCGTCGGCGTTTTCTGGCCGGAAGCCGGAAACATCTTGACGGCGTAGAAGTAGCCTTCCTTCTGGATCTGGGCGGCCGAGTGCGGCGCATACCCGGAACCGAAAAACGCCATCCACTCCGAATCCGTATCGTCGGGGTCCTTCGTCGTGCGGAAGCGGCCGGACGTCGGAACGGAATAGGTCAGGCCGAGGTCCGGATCGGTGAAATACCAGAGAAACTCCGCCCGGTCCGGGTCCGACTGGGTCGGCGTCAGATGCCCGTACGGCGGCGTGATGTCGAGCGCCCAGTAGTGGTCGCCGCCGCCGCGGCTGCCGACCAGCAGCACCGAACGCCATTCGTTCGTCGTTTTGTTGAACGCGTCGTGAACCACGGGACGCAGGTCCATCGCCGGCGAACGAAGCTGCTCGTAAACCGGCCGGGCGATCTCCCGAAGCTTGGGCAGGATGTCCCAGGGGACGAAAGCCCAGAGTTCGACGCCGCTCTCGCCGTCGAAGCAGTGCAGCATGCCGTCGTTGGCGGCGACCAGCAGCGTCGGGCGGCGGCGCTGATAATCTTTGGCGTTGAAGAACTTGCTGTAGAGCACCGGCCCGACGTCCGCCCAGGAGTTGGACGGCTTCGAGCCGAGATAGATCGGATCGGCGTGGGCGATGTCGCCCAACAGCCAGCTGTCGTTGTAAATTTCGTCGTAGCGCTCGCGCAGCAGTTCGATCGTCACCGGCGTCGCCAGGGCGAGAGCGTCGGGATTGAGCGGCCGGTGCAGATCGTAGAGCGTCGAGGCGTTCGACGGGATGACTTTGCGCGACTGCAGAGGGTTGCCGGCGTCCGAGTTCTCGTTGAGAACGCCGGTCGTCCAGCTGATGAGGTCCGCCGCCTCGGCGGCGCTGTCGAAACCGAACTGCGCATTGAGCGCATCGGCGTTGGAGGCCTCGAACCAGAGGCGCGCGCCGGAGGTGTTGAAGGTGAAAATTTTCCGGCCGCTGGCGGGAGCGAGGTAATTGTCGATATTTTCGGTTTTCCACTTGCGGGTGACGCAGAAACCGAAAAGGTTGCCCTTGCCCGAGGAGCAGCCTACGGACGGGGTGTAGTAATCCACGGCGCAGTAATGCGGGCATTTGTCGGCCACCGGCGGTCCTTTGCATTCCGGCGCCGGCAGGCAGCGGTCGTCGTCCGTGCAGTCGGAATTGGTTTTGCAGGCCGTCGGCAGCCGGTAGCCGTAGATCGCGCCGCGCCAGTAGCGCGGATTGAAGTTGACGTCGTAGAGCGAGGGAGTGACCTTCACTTTGTCGCCGACTTCGTCGAGGTATTCGACGTCGTTGGAGGCGACCGAAAACAAAGAACGCACCGAACCGTAGGTCGATTGGAGAATCGGGTCGTCCAAGGTCCAACGGGCCGAGACGTAGATCGGCCGCACGCCCAGGGTCAGATTGTCCCACTCCTGGGCGATGGCGTTGTCGTCGAGCCTGGTGAGCGCGACGCCGGCGGTGAGCGCGTCGGGGCCGAGCGGGTTGGACCAGGTGAAGGTGGGCAGGTCGTCGCGCTTCGTTTTGTCGAACACCGCCGCCCACCAGCCTTCGTACTGCTTGGCCGAGGGATGCATGGCCAAGGTGCCCTGGAAGAACGACGCGCCGCCGGTGCCGCCGGAAATCTTCGCCACGTCGCAGAGATAGCCGTAGCCGAAGTCGTTGCCGGCCGTATAGGTGTCCACGACGTGCCAGAATTTCGCGCGCCGATAGAGCGTCGCGTTTTCCTTCTGCGTCTCCATCTTCCAGGTGATGTCGAAATACGGTTTGCCCGGCGGCTGATAGACGGACTGGGTGATGATGACGATGTCGTCCGTTTCCGGATCGCCGGTATCCAGCACGGCCATGTGGCGGGTGTCGATCCGGCTCCCCGTCGGCGACTGGGCGTGCAGTTGCATCGCGTCGCCGATGGTGTCGGGGAAAAGAATGCCCACCAGATCCTTATCGACGTCGGTCACCGCCTCGAGCCCGCCTTCCGGCAGGAGGGGACCGGCGTACTGCGTGCTCCACCGGCGCACGCAATCGCAATCGCCCGTCGGGTTGGCGCAGAGGCAAAGCGCGATCAACGTGTTGGTGAGACCGGGAAAGGCCTGGCCCGTACGATCGACGATGGTGTAGGTCTGCACCTCGCGCGCGCAGGAGCAGCTCCGACCGTCGTCGAAAGTGGGCTGAATCGAACCGGCCATGACGATGTTTTTGTCGTTGGTGATGAACTGGCTGACGCCGATTTCGCCCGAACTGCTGACGCAGGAGCCCGGCGTCTCCTCGTCGCCGCAGGAGGTGTCCCCGGCGGCGTCGTAACAGCACTCGCCGTTCAAGCCGTCCAGGCCGTCCACCTTGTAAAAGAAGTCGGCGTTCAGGACTTTGTCGGTTTGCTGGGCGTTGACGGACGCGGACGCCATCAGCGCCAGAACGCTCAGGCCGAAAAGAAGGCTCAGTGTCTTGGACCTCATCGCCGGGTCTCCCGTCATTAGGTGGACGCGAGCGTCTGCTGTTCGATGGTCTGCACCTGCCGCACGTTGATGCCCGCGTTGTCGGGCCGGACCACGCAGGAGTCAACCTTGTAGTGGTATGTCTTCAGCACGCGCGGCGATTCCTGGCCGCTCGTGCGGTTGTTGCGGTTGTCGGCGCTGATCTCGACCTTCACGTATTCGATGCAGTACTTCACGCGCCGGTCGAGGCTGTTCGGGTACCAGTGCTCCACCTCGGGGTTCGAGCCTTCGCAGGAGCAGTTGTAGCCCGGCACTTCGGGGTTGCTGGAGGTGAGAATCACCTGCCGCGCCGCTTCCACGCCGGCCTCGCCCCAGGACATGGCGATGACGTTGCTTTCGAAATTGCGGGCGATCTTCGTCTCGTTGATGGCGACGTTCACCGCCGTCGCGCCGATCAGCGACATCATCACCAGCAGGATCAGCGACACCACGAGCGTGTAGCCCCGCTTCCCCGCCATGATTGGCGTCCTCGCCGTCATTTGTGCCTCGTTTCTCATCATATCTCCGCGCGGTAGGCGAACATGTTCGGCATGTAAACGATCGTGCTCATCAGCACGTGGTCTTTGCGGCATTCCTGCGTGTCCGACACGACGTAACCCACGGGATGATCGCCGAGGTAATACGTTTTCTTGATCCGGTCGGCGTTGCAGTCGGCCGCGCTGATCGTCGGATCGATGCCTTCGGTCTGTACGAGAATCTCGATTTTCACCGCCTTGATGCGCGTCAGCACGTTGGCGACGCTCGTGAAGTCGGGCCGGCAGTTCGGCGTCGGCACGAAGCTCGCCTCCGTAAGATCGGAGCAGCCGAAGAGCGTCTGCAACTCGGCCAGCGGCATGTCCAGCAGATACGAAAACTGCAGATCCTTCACGCCTTCCGCGATGTAGTAAAACGTGTCCGGGTCCGGATCGGCCTCGGTGCGCGGATTGTTCAGGAAATTCACGTCGCAGCCCCGCGCGCCGCCATCGACGTCCTTGCGCGTGCAGCGCGCGAGCCGGTCTCCCCAGTTCTGGTACGTGACGTACATCGGCTTCTGGATGAGGAGCGCGCCCTCATCGACGAAATCGGACGCCTGATATTCGGGATCGGTGGACCAGATGCTGACGACCGCCGCCGAATCCGTGACGGCGCCGAGCTTGCCCGCGCCGACCCGCCGCCGGGAAAGATCGAAGATGGCGACGTCCATGTTGGCGCGCAGCATGTCGCGGCCGGTGGACGGCTTCAGCGCGACCGAGGCGTTGCCGTTGCTGAGCGTGACCAGCGACACATCGGAAGCGACCAGCGCCATCGCGCCGCCGGAAGATTTGAATTGGATCGCGTCGGAAGCGTTGCTGTCGAAGCCGGCGTTGACGGTGCCGGTGGTGAAGCCCGTCTCGCGCCCGGGATTGGCGGCGTCGGTGACGCGATTCTGCGCGATCGTGCCGAAGCCGGCCATCTTGATTTCGGCGGCCATCAGGTCCAGCGCGGCCCGGGCCGTCTGCTGGATGCGGCTGACCTGCCCGCTGGAGGTATATACCCGGTTCGACGTGACGAAGAGCGCGAAGCCCGCCCCGATGACGATGGCGGACAGAGCCAAGGCCACCATCAGTTCGATCAGCGTAAACCCGCGCGCCGTGCGAAGCGTCGTCATGGCGTCACCCTCTCACGAACCGGCCAGCCGCCGCTCGGATACTTCGACGAAGCGCGGCAGGATCGGAATGTTGTTTATTTCCATCGAAATCCACGGAACGCTTTTTTCCCCTTCGCGGCTCGAATAGGTCACACGGACCCAGATGCGCTTGAAAGAACCGACGAGGTTCGTCTGATGCTCGGTGCAGGCCAGGTTGGAGCAGTCGTCGATCTGCCACTGCAGCGTGTAGTTGAAATTCTCCCGGTCGAGTTCGCCGGCGCCGGGGTGGCGCGCCGCCACCTGCTGGGCGGTGAAGCCGGCGGCGTTGACGCTGACCGCCGGCGCGAAGGAGCCGCCGGTCGAGAGAAGGCGGGGATCGACGTCGATTTCGCCGCTGTTCGGGTCTTGAATGTAGCGCAGGCCGGCCAGCTCGTTGACCTTCGCGGTGAGAACGGCGGCGGCGTTGGAGCGGTCCTCGCCGCCGGCGTTGCCTCGCAGGCCCAGAATCTGCATCGCCGCCAGGGCGAAAAGCCCGATGGAAAGGAGAAATACGCTCATCATGACTTCGAGAATGGTGAACCCGCGTCTGGCGTCGTCCGTCATCCCCGTTCCGTGCGCCATTGTCGCCTGCATGCGTCGCTCCTATTCCGTGTATTCGCCGTAATCGACCGCCGGCAGGCCCACGTAATTGGCCGTCACCCGCGAAAACGCCTGACCCGCTTCGCAGCCGCCGCCGGCCGGCTTCGGCGTGCAAAGCATGATCGAAACCGACGCCTGGACCTGGTTCAGCGGATTGGTGGGCTGGGAAGAGCCGCTGACCGTCACCAAGAGGCCGCGATTGTTGTAAACGACCGGCCCGAAAGCCTGCTTGAGGACGACGTTTTTATTGAGATTCACGAGCCGGCAGAGGTGCTGGAGGCTCGTGTCGGCGCATTCGTTGGCCTGGTTGTTGTTGTCTTCGTCGCGGACGGCCTGGATCTGCGAACCGGCGCCCTGAACGATGACGTTGCGGCCGCTCTGCATCGCCTCCGCGCGGGCGTTCTGCAGCAGGGAATAAACTTCGTTGGAAGCGCTGTTGGTGTAGGTACGGGCCGGCCGCGCGCCCATGGTGGCGAACAGCACGCCGGCGCCCACCGCCAGGATGACGGCGACGATCAGCAGCTCCAGGAGCGTGAAGCCTCTTTCGGCAGCGGTGATTTGTTGCGTCGGCATCGTCCTCGCCTCTCCGGCCAGGGGTGGACACACTATAGCCCGCGAAATAACTAGCAATAATTATACCAAGCGCCCCTAATATATGTGTTTGACCCTCGCCGACCGGGAGGACTGCCTTTCTATCAAAATCGATAGTTGTTGCGGTGGGTTGGAAATACGACTAATTTTGTCTTATTTACAGGAAAGCCTCGGAAGAAGGATGCAAGGAGGGTCGCCTCCTCTGCTCAGGCCTCAAACTATGAAATTGTTGCATAGATCTCGCAATTTTTATGGATTTTTAAGACGCGTGGCGGAATCTCGGGTCAATGTTCGATGTCGCTGTGTTCCTCCCCGTCTTTGGTGTTTGTAATGATGCCTCGCTCATTTACCTCCCAGATATCCAAAAACGGATCATCATCGATATTTCCGGAAGCTTCGACGCGAAAAGAATTTTGCTGCCCATCGACAATCCTGAACGTGTAGCTGGACTTGCCGTCGGAGCTGCCGAATTCCGAGGGGTCGAAACCGGTCAGGTACTGGCTGAGCGACGCGCCGGAGGCCGGATACCAGCCGACGCGGTTGTGATACTGTTCCATCGACAGCCGCACCGCGCCCAGACCGCTTCTGGCATGGGCCTGCCGCCCTTTGGCCTTGTAGGTGACGTAGCTGGGATACACCACGGCGGCGAGAATGCCGACGACGGCCACAGCCACCATCAGTTCGATCAGTGTGAAACCCTTACGCTTTTTTCTCATACCACGCCTCCCGGAACCGCTCGGGCTCCCATGGCTCATACTATTCCACCATAAAATTATATGCAAATTGCGGGCCGAATCGACATCGCCCTTTCTCAGCCCGCCTGGCCGGCCATGGTGAAAATCGGCAAATACATGGCCACGAGGGTGAAGCCGATGATGCTGCCGAGCACCACCATCATCACGGGTTCGATAACCGAGGTCAGCGAATCGACGGCCGTGTCCACTTCCTCGTCGTAAAAATCGGCGATTTTCCCCAGCATGGCGTCCAAGGCGCCGGTCGATTCGCCGACGGCGATCATCTGCACGACCATCGGCGGGAAGACGCCCGTGGCCATCAACGGCTCGGCCATCGACTTGCCTTCGGTGATTTTCGCCTTGACGTTTTTGATTCCTTCCTCGATGACGAGATTGCCGGCCGTTTTCTCGACAACGTCCAATGCCTGAAGGATAGGAATGCCGGAAGAAATCATCGTTCCCAAGGTTCGCGTGAAGCGGGCCACGGCCGTTTTTTGAATCAATGAACCGAAAATCGGTATTTTAAGGAAAAAGGCGTCGATGACGAGTCGCGTCCGATAGATTTTTCGCGACATTTTCCAGGCGACGACCAAGCCAATTCCCGCGGCGATCACCAACGGGAAATATTTCACGAACCAGTCGGAAAGGTCCATAACGAACTGCGTCAATGCCGGCAGATCGCCGCCGGAGAGATCTTTGAACATCGCCGCGAAGGTCGGAATGACGTAAATCATCAACACGCTGATGACGATGGTGGTGACGGCGAGAATGACGATCGGATAAGTCATGGCGCTTTTGACGCGCTTTTTCAAGGCCTGGGCTTTTTCGATGTAGGACGCGAGACGATCCAGAATCGTGTCCAGGATGCCGCCCAGCTCGCCGGCGGAGACCAGGGAGATGTACAGGTCGTCGAAAACGTCCTTGTGCTTTTCCAGGGCGGCGGCGAACGTGGAGCCGCTCTCCACGTCGTTCTTTACGTGATAGAGCACCTTCTGCATCACCTTGTCGTCGTTCTGGGCGGCCAGGATGTCCAGGCCCTGCACCAGCGGCAGGCCGGCGTCGATCATCGTCGCGAACTGGCGGGTGAAGATGACAAGCGATTTCGACTTGACCCTCGGTTCGAGTCCCGGAATTTTGAATTCCAGCGCGCCGGCCGATTTCTTGATCGCTCCGGGCGTGATCTGCTGCTGTTTGAGGCGCAGGATGACGGCCTGTTCGTCGGTCGCGTCCATCGTGCCGCGTTTCACTTCGCCGTTTCGCGTTTTGCCTTCCCATTTGAACGTCGGCATCATTGCCTCCCATGACGGCCGGCGGCGCGGCGGACCCGCGGCGCCGCGCGCCGTCTAACCTTACTTGTGCGCCGCCGCCCCGCGACCCGCCACCATGTCTTTCAGTTCATCCCCGTCGGGCGACCACGTCACCGCTTCTTCGAGCGTCACCGCACGGCGCTTGTAGAGACTCAACAGCGCCTGATTCATCGTCTGCATGTTGAACTTTTCCTGCCCGACCTGCATCTGGCCGTAGAGTTGATGGATTTTGTCGTCGCGAATCAGCGTGCGGATGGCCGGCGTGGGGATGAGCACCTCCACCGCCAGGCTGCGCCCCACGCCGGAGGCGTTGGGAATCAGGCACTGGCTGAGGATGCCTTCCAGCACGAAGCTCAACTGCGCCCGCACCTGGCCCTGCTGGTGGGGCGGGTACATGTCGATGATGCGGTTGACCGTCTGCACCGCCGAGTTGGTGTGCAGCGTGGCGAACACGAGGTGGCCCGTCTCGGCGATCTGCAGCGTCGCCTCCACCGTCTCCAGGTCGCGGATTTCGCCGATCAGCACCACGTCGGGGTCCTGACGCAGGATGTAACGCAGCGCCTTGGCGAAGCTCTTCGTGTCGGCGCCGACCTCGCGCTGGTTGACGAGGCAGTTCTTGTGCGGATGGAGATACTCGATCGGATCCTCGATGGTGATGATGTGGCAGTTGGATTCGGTGTTGATCATGTCGATCAGCGACGCGAGGGTCGTGGTCTTGCCGGAGCCGGTGGGCCCCGTCACCAGAACCAGACCGCGGTTTTTGCGCGTCAGCTCCGCGATCACCGGAGGCAGGCCCAATTCGCGATAGGACATGATCTTGAACGGGATCGTGCGGAACGTCCCGGCGATCGCGCCGCGCTGCATGAAAATGTTGGAACGGAAGCGGGAAAGGCCTTTGACGCCGAAAGAAAGGTCGAGTTCGTTGTCGCGCTCGAAATCCGCTTTCTGCTGCTCGGTGAGGATCGAATAGCAGATCTGCTTGGTGTCCGACGGCGTCAGGGGCGCCGTTTTCACCGGCACCAGCCGGCCGTCGATGCGCAACTGGGGCGGCGAACCGGTGGTGATGTGCAGGTCGCTCGCTCCGCGTTCGATCATGGTTTTCAGGAGCTGATGGAGATTGACCATCCGTCCCGCTTCCGGCGTCGCGCCGCCTGCCGTCACCGCTGCCTCCTTGCCGTTTAGCGTTTAGGCGTTAATCCGGCGATGTGTTCCGCAACACCTCATCGAAAGAGGTGATCTGCTCGTACAGTTTGTGCAAAGCCGACTGCCGCAAGGTCTGCATGCCGAGGCGAACCGCCTCGCGCTTGAGTTCGACGGCCGACGCCCCGTTCAGAACGAAATCCTTCAACTCGTCCTTGAACGGCATGACCTCGTACATCGCCACGCGTCCCTTGTAGCCGGTGTTGGAGCACGCCTTGCACCCGCGGCCCTTGACCGGCTTGCAGTTGTTCGCCCGCTCCGCGTCCATGCCGGCGTCGATCAGCCGCTGCGGCAGAATGTCGATCGGTTCGGCGCATTCCTTGCAGACGCGCCGGCAGAGCCGCTGGGCCATCACGGAGATGATGGCGGCGACGACGAGGAAAGGCTCCACGCCCATGTTCAGCAGACGCGAGATCGAGGAGGGCGCGTCGTTGGTGTGCAGGGTGGAGAGCACGAGGTGGCCGGTCAAGGCGGCTTTGATGCCGATCTCGGCCGTTTCGAAGTCGCGGATCTCGCCGACCATGATGATGTCCGGGTCCTGCCGCAGAAAGGCGCGCAGGGCCGAGGCGAAATTCAGACCGATGTCCTCGTGCATGTGCACCTGATTGATGCCCTTCAGCTGGTACTCGACCGGGTCCTCGGCCGTGCAGATGTTGACTTCCGTCGTGTTCAGTTCGGTCATCGCCGAGTACAGCGTCGTCGTCTTTCCCGAGCCCGTCGGCCCCGTGACGAGGATCATTCCCCAGGGCCGGTGGATGGCGTCCTTGAAATCGGCGAGCGGCTGCATGTCGAAACCGAGCTTGGTCATGTCGAGCTGGAGGTTTTCCTTGTCCAGGAGACGCAGGACGACCTTCTCGCCGAACAGCGTCGGCAGGACCGAGACGCGGAAATCCATCTCGCGGCCTTTGCCGAGCTTCAGTTTCATGCGGCCGTCCTGGGGCAGGCGCCGCTCGGCGATGTCCAGCTCGCTCATGATTTTCAAACGCGAGACGATCGCGTTCTTGAGCCGCAACGGCGGCTTCATCACCTCGTAGAGCACGCCGTCGATGCGGTAGCGGACCCGGAAGTATTTCTCGTAAACCTCGACGTGGATGTCGGAGGCGTGCTTCTTGATCGCGTCGATCAGCATCAGGTTGACCAGCTTGACGACGGGCGCTTCCTCGGCCTGGTTTTCCAGATCGAGAATGTTGACCGATTCGTCGTCGTCGTCGCCCGTGACCTCGATCTCGCCTTCTTCGAAGCCTTCCAGCGCCGAGGCGTATTGCTCCTGCTCCTCCTGCGCGTAATAGTTCCGGATCGCCTCCTTGATGGCGGTCTCCGCGGCGACGACCACCTCGACGTTGTAGCCGGTCAGAAACTTGATGTCATCGACGGCGAAGATGTTGGACGGGTCGGCCATCGCCACGATCAACGAGGAGCCGGCCCGGTTGACGGCGATCACCTGATGCTTTTCCGCGACTTCCTTGGGAATCAGGCGGATGACGGCGGGGTCGATCTCGAAGTCGCCCAGGCTGATCGACGGGACGCCGTACTGCTTGCTCAAAAAGTCGGTGAGGTCGTTTTCCGCCAGGTAGCCGAGCTTAGTCAAGGCATAGGCGAGCCGGCCGCCTTCCTTGGACTGCAGATCCTGCGCCTTCTTTAGCTGGGCCAGCGAAATCAGGTTTTCCCGAACGAGCAATTGGCCAAGCCGGTTGCCCATGATAAACTACCTCGTCGTCAGTAGGGTAGGATCGGCCCCCGCCAGGCGGCGCTTGCCGCCTAGTTCTAGAGGTTGAATACTACCACAGGGTGTCGGAATGAGGCAAGCCGAAGCGCCGCAAAAAGACCGTCCCGACCCGCCTCAACGGCCTCATCCAACAACGGTTTCCCGTTTCGGGGCGAACCTTGGGGAAACCCTTGCCGCGCCTGCGTTCTACGGCCGCATCTATCTCGCCTACGCGGCGCAGAATTTGAAAATCAAACTCAGCTACCCCTGGGATTTTTTCGTCAACCTGCTCGGCACCGCCACCTACGGCGTCCTCAACGTCATCTTTCTCTGGGTGCTGTTGCAGAAAACCGACGCCATCGCCGGCTGGACCTTTCCCGAATTGATCTTCCTCTACGGCGTGGGCGAATTCTGTTTCGGGCTGTTTTCGATCTTCTTCTTTCACATGGTGTCGCGCTTTTCCGAGCATTATCTCGTCGAGGGAAACCTCGACCGGCTGCTGGTGCGGCCGCTGCCGGCGCTGTTGCAGTTGATGATGGAAAGCCTCGACATGTTCGACGTCGTGATCCTGCTCAAGGGCGGCGCGCTGATCGGCTGGGCCTGGGCGAATCTGCCGTTGGACGTTGCGCCGCTGGTCGTGCTGCGGCTCGTCTCGGCGATCGTCCTGGGCACGGCGGTGTATCTCGGCATCTTCCTCAGCGCGACCTCGCTGTCGTTCTGGCTTCCCGACCGGGGCGGCCTGCTGATGCCGCTTTTTTCGCTTTCCGACGCCTCGCGCTACCCGCTCACCGCCTACCCGCTCGGCATCCGGCTGTTTTTCAGCTACGTCGTCCCCTTCGCCTTCGTCGCCTTTTATCCCGCCGTCTGGGCGCTCGACAAAGGTCCGCTCGCCGACGGGGTGCTGCAAAGCACCGCCCTGGCGGCGGCCGTCTCCTGCGGCCTGGGCTGGCTTCTGTTCACCCGCGGCCTGGCGCGCTACGAAAGCACGGGGACATAGGGCCAGGATTATTTTGAATACGCTTGGGAAAACCGTTCGTGGTGAGTGATTTGCCGCAGGCAAATCGTATCGAACCACGAACCGTTCATCCCTCGATACGCCGCCCAAAGGGCGGCACTCGGGACGAACGGTTTTCAGTGAAGCATTTCAAATAATGCTGACTGTAGCTGAATGATCTCCTCAAACAGCCCGAGGACGCCCTGCTCAGGCCTTCACATCGGGCCGCGACAAAAGGAAGGCCTTCAGCGGCTCGCGGATTTCCTTTTTGAGCGGCCTTCGCTTGCGCATCGGCCGCGCCTCGTACTTCTTGCCGAGGTCGCGCATCCATTCCGCGCCGGAGAAGGTCTGCATTTTTTCGTAGAAGGCCATGGCCTGAGCGTCGAGACCGGCCTGGCTGTAAAGGTGGCCGAGGTACATGTTGGCCAAGAGCGGCGCGTCGGCGTATTCCGCCTGCCGGTCGTTGGAGGCGCGAAACAGAAAATCCAGCGCCGCGCCGTCGCGGCGCAGCATCGCCCGCTCGTAGTGGGTTCGCACGTCCATGAGAAAGATGTCGGCTCGCTGGATGACGTCTTTATACTGCGACATCGGTCCGGGCAGCAGTCGCCGGCCTCGCTCGTTGGCGGCGAGCGCCTCGGGATAGCGCGACAGGCTCTCCAGAACGTAGGCCCGCATCAGGTGGGAGTAATAGTTGTTGGGATAGCGGCCGACCATGACGTCGGCCTTCTGGAGCGCGAGTTTCTTGAGCCCGCTGTTCGGCGTGAAGGCGTAGATGGCGTAGACCGTGGCGAACCAGTGCCAGGGGCTTTCCGTGGCCGCCGCCTTGCTGATCAGCGCCGTGCCTTTTTGGGTGTCGCCGGGCGTGATGCCGATCAGGCGCAAAAGCAGCTTGGTGAAGAAGCCGAACTTGCCGGTGTAGAAATTGTACATCCCGTCCAGAAGCAGCACGGCGTGGAGGTTCGGCCGCGCCGCCTTGATCTTTTCGAACAGCCGCATCGCCGTCTGGGCGTGCGGCCCGGCGGTGAAATAGCGGCCCTCGACGCCGTAATACATCGCCAGGCCCATCTCGCACATCGATTCGTAGAACTGGCCGGAGAACTTGAATTTGGGCAGCGACTGGGCGCGGCGGGCCTTGTCCAGGCAGACGCTGAACAACTCCTCGATGCCGGCTTTGTAGGCCGGCTTGCCGGGGGCGATCATCATCCGCCGCACCTTGGCCATCCCGGCCCAGAAATAGATCGAGAAGACGTGCGGACTTTCCCGGATGAGCCGCGCCAGTTCCGCGTCCAGGTCGAGGCTCTCCCCGGCGTAATAGCGGTTCAGCACCGTCCACATGGACGGCGTGATGAGATAGACGTCGTTGTCGGGAAGTTTCTGGATTTCCGCTTCGGCCGGCGCAACGATCGGCGCGGCGGCTTCGGAGACGGGCGCGGACGCATCCTCTGCGGCGGCGAACGACGGCCGCGACGCGAGGAGGGCCGCCGCGAACGCGGCCGCAAGCAACCGGTGCATGTTCATGATCTCTCTCGCCTGCTCTGTTGCAGCTTGCTCAGATTGTCCTGATAGATGGCGTAATCGGCGTCGGAAAACAGCACGAAGCGCAGCTCGCGGATTTGCGGAAAGCGGAACAGGCCGTCGAGCGCCGCGCGCAGCGCGATCGGACAGGCCCGCGTGATCGGAAAACGATAGGCGCCCGTGGAGATCGAGGGAAAGGCGATCGTCTCCGCGCCGATTTCGGCCGCCGTCTCCAGACTGCGGCGATACGCCGAAGCCAAGAGCGCGTCGTCTTCCGGCCGGCCGCGCCAGATCGGACCGACCGTATGAATCACCCATCGGGCCGGCAGACGATAGCCTTTCGTGGCCTTGGCGTCGCCGGCGTCGCAGCCGCCGAGCGTCCGGCATTCCTCCAGAAGCAGCGGCCCGGCGGCGCGGTGGATCGCGCCGTCCACGCCGCCGCCGCCCAGAAGGCTCGTGTTGGCGGCGTTGACGATGGCGTCCACCTCCTGCTCGGCGATGTCGCCCTGGACCAGTCGAAGCCTGTCGATCTCGCTCATGGCGTTCTCTACTTGAGCGGCTTGCAGCGCACCTTGACGAATTCCTCGAAGCCGCAGACCTTCTCCCAGAAATGGTTGGCCTGCGGGTTGCGGCTCGACGACTTGAGTTCCAATCGCTCGATCCCCAAGTCGCGCATGCGATGCTCCAGTTCGCGCACCATCGCCCGCCCGACGCCGCAATTGCGCCACGCGGCGTCAACGACCATGTCCGAAATGAAGCCGATGCGCCGGAAGCGCATCACCGGCGGAATCGTCTGCACCTGGGCGAGGATGTAGCCCGCCACCCGCCCTTCCGCCTCGGCGATGATGACCTGCGAGTCGGGCTCGTCCAGGTGATAGCGCAGCCAGCGGCGGTAATGATCCCGGCCGTCCCGGGCCGGCGTGAAGATCGGGTCCAGTTCGGCGTGCAGCTCCATCAACTGCTGCCACAACTCGCAGAGCCGTTCCAGATCGCCGTAGATGGCGCTGCGGATTTCGATCTGCAGATTCGGGCGTTCCATGGCGCTGCTCCGAACGGATGAGGTTGCGTCCGTTTCTTCGACGCATGAATACTATAGCACGCGCCGGGCGGCGCGTCACGGAGGGCGCGCAGATCTTATTTGCGCCAGAACTCCGGCACGAAGAGGACGAGCAGCGTGTAAAGTTCGAGGCGGCCCAAAAGCATGCAGGCGATCAGCACCCATTTCACGGGGATTTGCAGATGGTCGAAATTGTCCAGCGGCCCCACCGTTCCCAATCCCGGCCCGACGTTGCCCAGCGCGGTGGCGGCGGCGGAAAAAGAGGTGACGAGATCGTGGCCGAACGAGGCGATCATCATCGCCGCCGCGACGAATACGACGATGTAGAGGCCGAAAAAGCTGGCTACGGCGTCGAGCACCGGCTCGGGAACGGTGCGGTTTCCCACTTTCACGGCCTTCACGGCGCGCGGATGAATGAGGCGGAACAGTTCGCGGTAGCCATGCTTCAACACGAGCCACAGCCGGATCACCTTGATCGAGCCGCCCGTCGATCCCGCCGAGCCGCCGACGAACATCAGGACGAACAGCAGCAAGGGCGCCAGCGGCGCTTTGGCCCCCCAGGCCTCGAAGTCGGCGGAGTTGTAGCCGGTGGTGGTGACGATCGCCACCGCCTGGAACGCGGCGTGGCGCAGGGCCTCGCCCAGCGAGGAATACAGGCCGCCGAAACGCAGAAACGCCGCGAGAATCAGCGTGGCGGCGGCGAGAATCGTCAGATAGACCTTGAACTCGCCGTCCCGCAGATAGCTTCGCCAGTCGCCCTTCAGGGCGAGGTAGTGCAGCGAAAAATTGACGCCGGCGAGGATCATGAAAAAGGTCGTCACGCCGTCGAGGAAAGCGGAGTGCGTGGACATGAACGAATCCGGCCGCGTGCCGAAGCCGCCCGTGGCGAGCGTGGTGAAGCTGTGGCAGACGGCCTCGAACCAGTCCATGCCGCCGAGCATCAACAGGACGATTTCGGCCGCCGTGATGATGACGTAAACCTTCCAGAGCTGGGCCGCGGTGTCGCGGATGTGCGGCTGCAGCTTGTCGGTGGTGGGGCCCGGCACCTCGGCCTTGAAAAGCTGCATCCCGCCGACGCCCAGCATGGGCAGAATCGCGAGCGAGAGAACGATGATCCCCATGCCGCCGATCCACTGGATCAGGCTGCGCCAGAAAAGCGAGGCGCGCGGCACGGCGGCGATGTCGGCGAGAATCGTCGAGCCGGTGGTGGTGTAGCCGCTGACCGACTCGAAATAGGCGTTGGTGAAATGGCCGAAATAGCCGGAGAACCAGAAGGGCAGCGCCCCGAAGAAGCAGGCGGTGATCCAGGCGAGGCCGACCAGCAGAAAGCCGTCCCGGTGCGAGAGCGGCTCGTTGACGCGCCGGTTGGCGAGGTAGGCGGCGGCGCCGGCGGCGACCGTGACGCCCAGGGCGATGGCGAAGGCCGAGGCGTCGGGCGTGCCGTCGGCGAGCGCCAGCGCCAAAGGCAGAAGCATCGTCGCGCCGATGGCGGCGTTCAGCGCGCCAAGCAATTTGAACAGCAGCCGCACGCGCATGCGTCGGACCTACATCGATTCAGGGTTGGCGTTCGTTCGCTTAGGGATAAAAGCGCCGCTATAACAACGCCGATTTCGGCGAAAACAGTTTTTCCACTTTCGCGACCGCGCGCCGATCGCAGAAAACGACGACGCGGTCTTCGGCCATGATCGTCGTCTGGCCCGTGGGGATGATGACCTGTTCGCCGCGCACGACGGCGATCATCAGCGCGCCTTCCGGGAAGTCCAGGTCCTTGAGCGTCTTGCCCGCGCAGGGGGAGCTTTCCTGGGCCACGAACTCGATTCCCTCGGCCCGGCCCTGGCGGATCGATTCCACCGCCGCGACGCGCCCGTGGCGCAGGAAGCGCAGGATGCGGCTCACGGCCGCCAGATGGGGCGAGACGGCGGCGTCGATGCCCAGGCTGGGGACCAGCGCCGCGTAATCCGGGCGGTTGGAAAGAATCATGCTGTAGCGCGCGCCCAGCGATTTGGCGAGCAGCGCCGCCAGAACGTTGTTCTCCGGATCTTTCGAGACCGCGACGAACACGTCCATCTTGGCGATGTTCTCCTCCAGCAGCAGGTCGGAGTCCATGCCTTCGCCATGCAGGACGGTGACGCGGTTGAGGCGCTCGGCAAGCCAGGCGCAGCGGGCTTCGTCCTCCTCGATGAACTTGATCTCGACGTCTTTCTGCTTCTCCAGTTCCCGCGCCAGATACCAGCCGGTGCTGTCGCCGCCGTAGATCATCACCCGCTCCACGGGCCGGCCTTTCTTGCCGACGAGCCGGAGCGTTTTCTGCATGTCGTCCGGAGCGACGGCGAAATACGCGACGTCGCCGGCGTGCAGCGTGTCGGCGCCGCGCGGGATGATCAATTCCTTGCCGCGATAGATCGCCGCCGCCAGCGGGGCGTAGCCGGGGACGACGTCGCGCAGACCGAAGAGCTTCATGCCGACGATCGGCGAGGCGGGCTGAAGGTGGAATCCCGCCAGCCACACCTTGCCCTCGGCGAAGGGGATCAGATCCATCGCCTGCGGCATCTGGATCAGCTTCAAAAGCTTCTCCGCCGCTTCGCGCTCGGGGTTGATGAACAGATCGAAGCGCAGACCGCGGAAAACGTCGGGATGGTCGAGGAACTCCGGGTTGCGCAGCCGGGCGATTTTCACCGATCCCGGCGAATAGTGCTGCGCCACGAAACAGGCGACGAGGTTGACCTCGTCCTGGTCCGAAACGGCGATGACCATTCCCGCCTGGCTGATCCCGGCCTGCAGCAGGGTTTCGGGAGAAGAACCGGAACCGCAGATAAGCTGGGCGTCGAGCTGCTCCTCGATCTGGCGCAGCCGTTCGGCGTCGTTGTCGATCAGCACGACGCTCTTGTTTTCCTTGCACAAGGTCTCGGCGATGGAAAAGCCGACTTCGCCCGCGCCGATGATGATGATTTTCATCGCCGCTCCGGCCCGAGGCCTCCGAAGGGCACGAGGCGCACCAGATCGCGTTGAAGCGCCCGCACGCCCCACATGGCCATCGTCGCGAACGAGTCGTAGGCGATGCCTTCGAGCTCCTCGTCGCCGAGCTGGAAAATGGCCATCTCACCGCCCGTTTCGGGGCTGACCTCGATGATCCGCGTGACGCCGACGCCGTGGTCCAGCACGAACAGCCGTCCCTCGGCCGCGGTCACTCCGGCAAGGTCGGTGACACTTGGAAAAGCGTAGACGTTCCAGCGCCACTCGGCCCCTTCATCGGACCAGTAGAAATTGAACAGCCGGCGTGTTGTGCCCTCCGTGGCCCAGTATGCGCCGTTGAGATAAGCGAGACCGGAGGGTCGCGGGCCGAAATCGCCCGGCAGGACGACGTCGCCGTGCGTCGGATCGGTGATCTTGCCCGCCGTGGCGTCGAGGTAGACGGGCTGCGCGCCGTCCAGGTAGACGACGCCGCGATACAGCGCCGCCGTGGGCGTGAACAAGGCGTCGCCGAACAGCCCCGAATCCATGGCCCTGGTCCAGTTGGCCTGTCCGGAGTCGTTGAGCAGGATCACCTGCGGATTCTCGCCGTTCATTTTCCAGGTGAGGTCGGTGAACGCCCCCGGCACCTCGGCGGAATCGGGCACGGGGAAAGACGAACCGACGCCGATGAACGTTTCGACCGGGGCGTCGTCGCCGTCCTGGTCTCCGTCCTCCGCGGCGTCGCCGTCCGCATCGCCGTCGGCGGCCGAAACGATTTTGATGTCGAACGAGTATTCGCCGCGCGCTTCCTCGCTGCGGGTGTCCAACACCACAACGTAGTCGCCGGTCAGCGGGACGGTCCACAGGAGCGTCTCGCCGAGACCCGGGCCGACGTTGTCGATGATGGCCGAGCACTCGGCGGTCGGGCCGCACTCGCCCTGGAGGATGTAAATCATCGCGTCGGAGGAAGCGGCGCCGAACTCCACGGTCACCTGATCGCCCTGGCCGAGCGAAAGCTTGACGGCGACCTCGGGGCCTTTGCCCGGCCCGGCGACGGCTTCCTCGTCGCCGTCGGTCTCCGCCGTTTCATCCTCCTCGTCGCCGTCGCCCTGCCTCGCCTCGGCGCTCGCCGGCGTCACGTCGAAGCAGGCGGCGCCGCTGACGTCGCCGATCCGATCGGCCAGCATGCCGCTGCCCTGGACGGGCGCGCCGGACGGATAGACGAAGGGATCGCCGCAACTGCCCGAGCCGGTGACGACGATAGGCGCTTCTTCAGCGTCTCCATCGCCGTCCCCCACATCGCGGTCGCTGGGAGGAACAATAATCACGTCGCCGTCGGAATCCGAATCGGAAACGGGGACGCATTCGCCGTTGTACTCGCGGAAGCCTTCGCCGCAGCCGGAATCGCCGCAGCCGGCCGCGAGCAGGGCCGCCGCAACAACCCCCAGACAGAGTCCCAACCACGCGCGACGCATGCCGTCCTCCTTCGGCGAGCTTCAGCTCACCGTGAGTTTTTCGACCGTATCCTTCGCCCGGTGCACGAGCACCCGCACCAGAAGCTCCTTGATCTTGGGATGGCGGGCGATGAAATCGGAGATGCCCGGATCGGCGAAGCCGATGAACGTGGACGGCTCCAGCGCCGTCACCGAGGCCGTGCGCGGCTGACCGGTGATCAGCGCCACTTCGCCCAAAACCGCTCCCCGTCCCAGTTCGGTCAGCACGATCTCGCGGCCTTCCTTCGTGGCGCTCACCTTGACGCGGCCGGACACCAGCACGTAGAAGCTTCCCCCCTCGGACCCTTCCTCGATCAGCACCTCGCCCGCCTGAACGTGGACCAGCTGGCCGAGTTGTTTCATTTCGGCGCGGCCGTCTTCATCGAGCGTTTTGAAAAGATAGGACCGCTCCAGCAGTTCGTGCGCGATCTTCAGACCCGACTCGTTCATACGCTCCGCTCCTTCAGGCTAAGCGGCGGTCTTCGCCGCCGCCGCTGCAATCCGCCGGATGCCCGCCTCGATTGTACTCAAGGCCGTGGCGAAGGAAAACCGCAGGAAGCCCGGCGCGCCGAACGGCTGGCCGGGGACGACCGCCACGTGCGCTTCCTCCAGAAGATATTCGGCCCAGGCGACGTCGCTGTCGAGCCGCCGGCCGCCGGTTTTGCGCTCCAGAAGTCCGCGCCAGTCGGCGAAGGCGTAAAACGCCCCCTGCGGCGTCGGACAGCGCACGCCCTCGATGGCGTTGAGCAGGGCCGCCATGCGGTCGCGCCGCGCCTGATACTCGGCGCGCCAGCGCGGCAGGTGGTCCTGCGGGCCGTTCAGGGCCTCGATCGCCGCCCACTGCACGAACGAGGTCGGGTGGCTCGTCATCTGGCTCTGAAGATCGTTCACCGCCTTGGCCACGGGCTCCGGCGCGATCATGTAGCCGAGCCGCCAGCCGGTCATCGCCGCCGACTTGGAGACGCCGTTGATGATGATGGCGTGCGACCGCGCCGCGTCGGAAACCTGGGCGAAGCTGGCGAAGGCCAGCCCGTCGAAGACGAGCTTTTCGTAGATGTCGTCGCAGATCACGATCAGGTCGTGCGCGACCGCGACGTCGGCCAGGGCTTCCAGTTCGCGGCGCGCGTAGACCTCGCCCGTCGGGTTGGACGGACTGTTGAGCAGAAGCACGCGCGACTTCGGCGTGATCGCCCGCGCCAGCCCTTCGGGGGTCAGCCGGAAGCGATCCTCCGGGCGGGTCTCGACGATCGCCGGCGCGCCATCGACGAGCTTGACCATGTCGGGATAACTCACCCAGTACGGGGCGGGGATCAGCACCTCGTCGCCGGGATCGACGACGGCGGCGAGGGCGAGGTAGATCGAATGCTTGGCGCCGCAGGAGACCACCACCTGCGACGGCTGGACGGCGAACCCGTAGTCGGCGGCCGTCCGCCTGGCGATCGCCTCGCGCAGTTCGGGGACGCCGGCGGTGGGCGTGTAGCGCGTCTTGCCTTCCTGCATCGCGCGCCAGGCCGCCTGGCGGATGTTCTCGAGTGCCTCTTCTCGTGTCTCG
>QZKR01000176.1 GCA_003598065.1 Myxococcales bacterium
GCTCGAGGTCGTGGGCTCGCTGCTCGCCACCACGGGCAACAACCCGATCGTGGCTGCGATCAACGACAACTCGGCCGAGGACCGCCGCATCTTCCTGCAGATGCTCGAGGAGCTCGCGCGGCTGCGCGCCAGGACCGACGAGCAGGCGGCGGAAATCGAAACGCCTCCCGCCGTTTCCGAGGAATGCAAGGCCGCCTGCGACAAAGCCTGCGTCTGGCGCAAAAACATGGGCGGCGGCGGCGTATTCGCGATGATTCTCTTCAACAGCCACGGCACGGACCTGGGCGACTACGAAGGCCCGAGCGTCTGGGTGGGCGGACGCGGCTATACCTACCTCGGCGAGAACCATGAATGGCGCGTCGGCGGCCTGGGCGCGGGCGGCGGCAGCACCGACGAGACGCGCCAGCAGACGGGCAACCGGCTTTACCCGTTCTCCGAGAAGCGCACCGTGAGCGGCGGCTACGGCGGCGTCACCGCCGAGTACGTGCTGCGCGCCGGAACGGGCGTCGAATTCCCGATGGGCTTGCTCGTCGGCGGCGGCGGCGGCGGCTTCGAATCGGTGCTCACGCCGCGAACCGGCGACCTGTCGGGCATCGACCACGTCAACCGCAAGTCTTCCGGTTTCCTGGCGCTCCAGCCGATGGTGGGCATCGAGGCCAACATTCTCTACTGGCTGAAAGCCGGCGTGGGTCTCTCCTATCTTTTCGCCGAGCCGTTCTCCAGCGACCGTTACATCAGCGGCTTTTCCATGACCTTCGGCCTGTTCTTCGGCCAGTTCGAAGAACCGGTGTTCGAATGGTAGCCCGACCTCCGGCGGCATGACCCGCGGCCCGCTGCTGATCGTCGGGGCGAACGGCCAACTGGGCCGCGATCTGCTCGCCGCCGCGGCGCGCCGCGGGCTGGAAGCGGCGGGGCGCGACCTTCCCGAACTGGACGTCTCCGACCCGCAGGCGTTGCGCCAGGCCATGGAGGATCTTCGTCCCTGGGCGGTCGTCAACTGCGCCGCCTTCCACGAGGTGGACCGTTGCGAAAGCGAACTGGACGCGGCCTTCCGCGTCAACGCCCTCGGCGCGTTGCAGGCGGCGCGCGCCGCCAAGGCCGCCGGCGCGAAATTCGTTCATCTCTCCACGGACTACGTTTTCGACGGCATCGACAGGCGCACGCCTTACTTCGAAACGGACGAGCCCGCGCCGCGCTCCGTTTACGCCAAGAGCAAGCGCGCCGGCGAGCTTCTGGCGCTTTCCGCCTACTCCGCCGCCGTCGTCGTCCGTTCCTGCGGCCTCTACGGCGTCCATCCGCCGGCCGGCAAGCCGTACAATTTCCCGCAGATCATGTTGAAGCTGGCGCGGGAAGAAAAACCGATTCGCGTCGTTGACGATCAGATCTGCACGCCCACCTGGACGCAGCCGCTGGCGGAGACGATTCTGAACGTGCTGGATTCCCCCCTCGCGGGCATCGTCCACGCCACGGCGCAAGGGCAATGTTCGTGGTGCGAATTCGCGCAGGCTATTTTCGCGCTGGCCGGAGTGGAGGCCGACGTCAAACCCATCTCCAGCGCCGATTACGGCGCGGCGGCTCCGCGCCCCGCTTATTCCGTGCTGGAGAACGCCCGGCTCAAGGCGGCCGGACTGGACGCGCTTGCGCCCTGGCGGACCATGCTGGCGGCCTACCTGGCGGAATGCCGGGCCGCCGGCGGCGTTCGGGCGACGCCAGCCAAACGGCGCAAGGCCACGCCTAAACGAAGCTGAGGTTTCGGCTTAATTCAGCCGCTTTCGCTTGCGCAGCCACCATTCGAGAACGATCAGTCCGGCGAGCAGGCCGAGTACGAAGGAATTATCCCAGATCGGCACGTCGCGCTTCTGACCGACGATGTCCGTGGTGGCCGCGCCGATCGGCAGATCTTGGGAAAGCTTGTAGGGAAGGGCGTGGAACTCGCCGCCGGTCGTCTTGGCCAGGCGGCGCAAGGCGTCGAAGTCCACGTCCACGTCGGCCAGTTCGCCGCTGTCGCTCTGGATGAACAGCAGCAGTTCCTCTTCCTCGTCCGCCTCGCCGCCCGTTCCCGTCGCCCGCGCCTTGATGCGGATCAGGCCTTCCGTCGCCGGAGCCTTGAACGTCGCCAACGCCTGGCCCTGGGCGTCCGTCGTCGCCGTGAGTTCGGCGACGGGCGACGCGCCGCCGTCCGGAACGATTTCGATCGCGATCGGTGCGTCGCCGCGGGGCTGGAAATTGCGGTCGGTGAGGCGGATGTCGAGGCGGATTTCGCCGGAGGGAGCGACCGTGTCGTGGTCGGCGCGCAGACTGAGATGGCGCAATTCCGGATCGCGGATCAGCCAGCGGATGGCGTTGTTCCAGAAAGCGCGGTACAGCTCGCCCTCGCCGCCCTGGCCGGCGTCGAGGAAATGCCAGGCCCACGTCGAATCGACGCTCAGCGCCAGCACGCGCCCCTCGCCGTATAGCCGCGCGGCGACGACCGGCGCGGGCCGGCCCTGGATCTGGTGTTTCGGATGCTCGGCCAGAACCAGCGCGTCGGGGCGCGGCGAAAGCCCCAGATTCAGGCCGAACAGCGGCGGCGCTTTCTCCCACAGGGCGTCGCTCGCCTCCTCGCCGGGCCGCACCTGCATGATCGGGTGCCGCCGGCCGGCCTCGGTGACCTTCAGCACGAACGGTTCGGCGTCGGCCTTGGGGTCGGCCGGAACGATCTCGAACGGCAGAACGTCCTCGATCGCCGTGCCGTCGTAGCCGCCCGCGCCGTAGGAGACGTCGCCGCCGGTCACGACGAACGCGCCGCCCTGCTGGACGTAACGCCGGATGTTGGGCAGGTACTGGTCCATCTGGTAGCCGAGGTAGGTGAAATTCTGGAAGATCACCATGTCGAAGGTGTGCAGTTGGGAAGAAAAGAGTTCTTCCGTGGGGAAGGGGATCAGCGACAGCTCGTCCTCGGGCACAAGCTGCAAGTCGGTGTTGGTGCGCAGGATGAAGAAGGAGATCAGATCGACGTTGGGATTGTTCTTCATGAGCCGCCGCAAAAACATCTCGTCGTAGTCGGGATGGCCGCAGACGTGCAGGACGCGAATCTTGTCGCGCAGCACGTCGATGATGAAGCTCTTGCGATTGTTCTGGGGCATGGCGTCGTCCGGCGGCGGCGGAACCTCCACCGTGTATACGTAGCGGCCGACGCGATCCGGCGTGAAGACGAATTCGACGGGCGCGGTCGAGTCGGGCATGACCTGCGCCTCGGCGGTGGCGACGACCTGCCCTTCCTTGGAAAGCGTCGCCACGACCGTCATTTCGCCGTAGCCGCGCGAGGCGATCTCCGCTTCCACCGCCATTTTCGTGTGCACGAAGGCGAAACCGTCGTAGCGGACGTCGCGGATGGCGAGATCGCGGATGCCTCCCGCCTTCCCCGCGCCGAAGGCCCAGACGGGAACGCCGCGCCTGGCCAGAAGCTTCGCCGCTTCGTCGATACTCGGCGGCGGCGGCTCGGGCGGGTTCTCGCGGCCGTCGGCGACGACGATCGCGCCGGCGACCTCGCCCTCGCGGCGCTCCTCCGTCGCCGCGACGAGCGCGCCGCCCAAGGCCGTGTGCGTCCCCTCCGGCGCGGCCTGTTCGATCAACCGGGAGAACGGCGCGGATTTGATCTGGCCGTCGAAGACGAAGGGCTGGAGATGGAAGCGCGCCGCCGCGTCGGCGAACCAGGGGGCGTTATCGGCGAAAAACCGCCTCGCCTGTTCGGCGCGCGTCAGGTTGTCCCCGGCGGGCAGGGTCATCGAGCGCGAGCGATCGACGAGCACGATAAGATGCCGTTTCTGCTGCAATACTTTCTGCAATTGGATCGCCGGCTGCAACCATAAAAGCACGAGTCCGGCGAGAAACAAAAGCCGCAGGGCGTAAAGAAAAACGCGCCAGCCGGTCGATTTGAGCCGCCGCTGATTGAGGACGAAAAGCACCAGCAGCGCCGCGACGAGCAGAACGACGAGGTTCGTTTCCCATAAGCCGGGGACATGGCGGAAGGTCACTTCCCAGCGGTTGTAAGCGGCGGCCGCCTCCGCGCCGACCAGCCATTCGATCATCGTCGCCTGCGCTTCAGAATGAAGGGGATGTGCACCTGATCGCTCTTGTACGTCGTGCACAGGGCGTACATGACGACATTGACGCCGAAGCGGAAGGCCATCTCCCGCTGCGCCTCGCCGCCGGGCACGGCGGGAAAGCGCCAGTTGCCGAAGTTGTCGCGCAGCCAGGCCCCGCCGACGTCGTTCTGCGAATAGACGACGAAGGCGCGCGTGTCGTCGCTGATCCCCTCGACGTAGGTCTTGCGCTGCACGCGCCCCCAGCGGCCGTCCAAAAGGTAGAACGACTGGAACAGGGTGTGGCCGGCGTCAAGCGTCGCCAGTTTCCGGTCGGGAAACATCCGCTCCAGTTCGCGGCGCACGCTGTCGTCGAAACCGGCGGAGGATTCCAGGTTGCCGTCGATGAACAGAAAGCCGCCGGACTCCAGAAAGCGCCGCAACCGGCGGGCGTTCGCTTCCGGCCACTCGGGGAAGGCGGCGTCGCCGGACATGTAAAGGACCGGCGTGGCGAACAGTTCGGGCGCGTCGAGCTTCACCTGGCCGTGCTCCAGCTTCGCCTCGACGCTCGTCCGCTTCATCAGTTCCCAGGCCAGCCGCGCCTGCGCGCCCTGCCGGCGATCCCAGGGACCGTCGTAGACCAAAGTCGGCAGCTCGAAAAGCGACGCCTGGCCGAACGACCAGGCCCAACGCGGCCAGAGGGTCAGCGCCGCCGCCGATCCGAGCGCGCCTAAAAATTGTCGTCGAGACAGCATCCTCGTCCGTATTCCGCCGTTCCCGCTTCAATCATCAAATAATGCCCAAGGCGCTTCACTTTAACACACCGCGCCCGCCGTGCAAGGCGAAGCGACGAAAGCCGGCCTGGGATTTTCCGCTTTTACCACCATCCCAGACGCGTCCGCCCCCAGTCTTTCGCGTAGTTCAGAATCTCATAGGGGATCTGCCAGGCTACGGCTGACAGAGACGGCCACGCCGCTCCCGCCAGCGCAAGGCGCTTTTTATCGACGCCGGCGCGGCGCAGGAGGAGCCGGATGCGCGGCAGATGGGTTTTGTCGGAAACGACGAACAGCCGCGCGGGCGCGTGCTTCCGTGTCAATGCCGCCACCAGCCGCGCCTGGTCGCGCGTGCTGCGCGTTTCGGCTTCGCTCCAGATGCGCGCGTTCGGGACGCCGTGCAGGACGAGCCAGTTGCGCATCGTCTCGGACTCGACGGCGGCGTTGTGAACCGCCGCGCCGAGGACGAGAAACGCGGCGTCGGGCTCCCCCTGCCACAGATGGCGAGCGCGATCCAGCCGGCGCGCCAGAGCCGGCGAGGCCGCGCCGTCGGGAAGGGCGGGCGCGCCCAGTACGACGATCCAGACACGGGCGCTTCGCAGAAGTTCGGGGTCGCTCATCGCCGCCTCCTGAAACGGGGAGCGACTATAACGCGCGTTTCATTAAAACGCCAGCGATCGTAGGCGGTTGGCTCCCCCCGCCCCTTGACATGGGGCGGGAGCGTCCCCATGTTTCATTCATGGCGCGCCACGGCGGTCCGTTCGTCGCCGGCGCGTCAAGGAGGAAAAGGGATGACCCGTTTGGACCGTTTCACGATCAAGAGCCAGGACGTCCTGGCCCGCGCCGAAGCGCTGGCCCATGCCCGTGGACACCAGGAACTGTCGCCGCTGCATCTCGCGGCGGCGATTCTGGAGCAGGACGACAGCCTTGCCAAACCGATCCTCGACAAGATCGGCGTGGATCCGCCCGAGTTGAAGGGCGCTTTGGAAAAGGAACTGTCGCTGCTTCCCAAGGTGCAGGGCGGCGAACTCTACCTGGGCCGCGAGACGAACGCCCTTCTCGACCACGCCCTGGCCTGGGCCGACCGGCTGAAGGACGATTACGTTTCCGTCGAACACATCCTGCTCGCCCTGGCCGACGGCAAGGGCGGTGAAGCGGCGAAGCTTCTGAAGAAGCGCGGCGTGGACGTGGAGGCGGCGCAGCGCGCCTTGCGCGACGTGCGCGGCGCGCAACGGGTCACCGATCAGAATCCGGAGGATAAATTCCAGGCGCTGCAGAAATATTGTCTGGACCTGACCGACCTCGCCCGGCGCGGCAAGCTCGACCCGGTGATCGGCCGCGACGAGGAGATCCGCCGCGCGATGCAGGTGCTGGCGCGGCGCACCAAGAACAATCCGGTGCTCATCGGCGACCCCGGCGTGGGCAAGACGGCGATCGTCGAGGGCATCGCCGAGCGCATCGCCTCGGGCGACGTGCCCGAGTCGCTCAGGGACAAGCGCGTGCTCGCGCTCGACCTGGGCCTGCTCGTCGCCGGCGCGAAGCACCGCGGCGAGTTCGAGGACCGGCTCAAGGCGGTGCTGAAGGAAGTGCGCGCCGCCGAAGGGTCGATCGTGCTGTTCATCGACGAACTGCACGCGCTGGTCGGCGCGGGCCAGGCGGAGGGCGCGCAGGACGCGGCCAACATGCTCAAACCCGCCCTGGCGCGCGGCGAGCTGCGCTGCATCGGCGCGACGACGCTCGACGAATACCGCAAGCACATCGAGAAGGACAAGGCGCTGGAGCGCCGCTTCCAGCAGGTCTACGTCGGCGAGCCCTCCGAGGAGGACACGCTGGCCATTCTGCGCGGCATCAAGGAAAAGTACGAGGTCCACCACGGCATCCGCATCCAGGACGCGGCCCTGGCGGCGGCGGTGCGCCTCTCCAGTCGCTACATCCAGGGGCGCTTCCAGCCCGACAAATCGATCGATCTGATCGACGAGGCGTCCAGCCGCTTGAAAATGGAAATCGAGAGCGTCCCCTCGCCGATCGACGATCTGAACCGGCGGATCACGCGGCTGGAGATCGGACGGCAGGCGCTGGCGATGGAGGAGGGCGGCGGCGGCGTACGGAAGGAGGCGGTCGAGCGCGAACTGGCGGAGAAGAAGGCCGCCGTGGAGGAGATGAAGAAGCAGTGGCAGGCGCAGCGCGAACTGGTGGCCGTCGTCAAAAGCGTCAAGAGCGAGATCGACAACCTCAAAACGGAAATCGAGAAGGCGCGGCGCGGCAGCGACTGGCAGCGGGCCGCCGAACTGGAATACGGCCGGCTGCCCTCCTTGGAAAAATCGCTGACCCAGGCCGACCGCTCGCTTGCCGAGTCGCGCAAGCATCGCGCCTTTCTGCGCGAGGAAGTCACCGAGGAGGACGTGGCGACGGTGGTCGCCAAGTGGACGGGAATTCCCGTCTCCAGGATGCTGGAAACGGAAAGCGAGCGGCTGCTCAAGATGGAAGAGCGCATTCATCAGCGGCTGATCGGCCAGGACGAGGCCGTTTCCCGCGTCGCCAAGGCGATCCGCATGAGCCGCGCCGGCCTGAAAGACCCGAACCGGCCGATCGGCTCGTTTCTCCTGCTCGGCCCCACCGGCGTCGGCAAGACGGAACTCGCCCGCGCCCTCGCCGAGTTTCTTTTCGACGACGAGCAGAACATCGTGCGCATCGACATGAGCGAGTACGGCGAGAAGCACACGGTGAGCCGGCTGGTGGGCGCGCCGCCGGGATACGTGGGTTACGAGGAGGGCGGCCAGCTCACCGAGGCCGTGCGGCGCCGGCCCTACAGCGTGATCCTGCTGGACGAGATCGAGAAGGCGCACGCCGACGTGTTCAACGTGCTGTTGCAGGTGCTGGACGACGGCCGGCTCACCGACGGCCAGGGGCGGACGGTGGATTTCCGCAACGCCGCGTTGATCATGACCAGCAATCTGGGCGGCCAGACGATTCTCGAAATCGACGACGCGGAGGAAATCCGGCGGCGCGTCTCGGCGCAGCTGGCGGGCGCGTTTCGGCCGGAGTTTTTAAACCGCGTCGATGCCGTGCTGATTTTCCACCGTCTCGACCGCGCGGCGATCCGCCGCATCGTCGATATCCAGATTGCGCGCTATCAGAAGCTGCTCGACCAGCAGTCCATCCGCCTGTCGCCGACCGACGCGGCCAAGGCGCGGCTGGCCGAACTCGGCTACGACCCCGCCTACGGCGCGCGGCCGCTGAAGCGGGCGATCCAGGAGAAGGTGATGGAGCCTTTGTCGGAAAAACTCATCGCCGGCGAGGTGAAGCCCGGCCAGACGGTCGAGGTGGACGCGGCGGCGGACGGTTTCGCCTTTCGGGTGCGCTGAGGGCGGCTATGCCTTGGCGTTTAATGTTGGAGCGGGTTTTCCAACCCGCTCCACATATTTTCCGGATGTAAGAAATAGGAAAATGCCTCTGCGGCTTTACTCTGCTTCGCGCAGGCCGAGCAGTTCGACGGTCGCGCCGATGGTGGCCTGGATTACTTTAACGGCAAAGGGGATGTCGAGCGTCTCCACGGCGTCCGGCCCGCCGAGGCAATGGTAGTAGGGATTCCGAAAATTGCCCGTGTCGTTCAAGAGGAGAGCCGGCCTGTCGTAAAACCAGAAAGCGGCGTGGTCCGAACGTCGCAGATTCGCGAAGTGATCCAAATTCTTCTGGTCTTCGGTCAGCTCGACGACGTAGAGCGGCAAGCCCACCGCCCCGCCCCAGAGCGTCAGGCCGTCGCTGGCCGGACGGGCCCACTCGTCCGCGATCACCGAGAGAAAGTCGCCGCGATCCTCGCGGGCGTCGAGCCAGGCCACCGCTTCGGGAAAAGATTCGAAGCCGAAGGGTATCTCCTGGGAGCCGGGGTCGGGATCCGTGTAGGCGATCATATCGTAGACGAACGCCGCCGCGATCGCGTCGCCGCGCGCATCGGCTTCGCCGGCGTAAGCCAGCGACCCGATGAGACCGCGTTCTTCTTCGTCCCAGCAGGCTAGAATCAACGTGTTGGCGAAGCGCGCCTCGGCCAGGACGCGCGCGGTTTCCAAAACCGCCGCCACGCCCGAAGCGTTGTCGTCCGCTCCGGGGCAATCGGCGATGTGGTCGTAATGGGCCGAAATCAGCACCTGAACGCCCTGGGGATCGAGGCCTGGTTTTTTTCCGACGACGTTGACGCCGGCGCCGTAATCGAGCCGCTCCGTCTCGTAGCCGTAGTCGGCGAAGCGCTCGGCGCAGAGATCCTGGACGGCCTGCCAGTGCGGGCTGCCGGGCACGCGCGCCTGGGCGATGAAGTTCAAGTCCTCGGTATAGGCTTCCTGATCGACGGCCAGGACGTAGCGCTCGATAGTTTCCGGGTCCTCCGATGCTTCTTCCGCATCTCCATCGCTTTCGAATCCATCATTTTCGGGCTCGTCCCGGTCTGCCTCCAACTCGCCGCGCCCGCCCTCGTCGTCCGCGTCGCCGACCGAATCGTCGTCCGCGTCGTCGTCCGCGTCGTCGTCCGCATCGCCGTCCGCGTCGTCGTCCGCGCCGCCGTCCGAATCGCCGTCGCCCGTCGCTTCATCAAGCTCGCCGTCATCGATTTCTCCGTCGGAACCGTCGTCGCTCGCCTCGTCGTCGAGATCGCCATCGCCGCTATCCCCATCGGTCGCGTCGCCGTCCGAATCGCCGTCGCTTGCCGCTTCGTCAAGCTCGTCTTCACGGGTCTCTCCCTCGGAACCGCCGTCGCTCGCATCTCCATCGGAACGGCTGTCGCTCGGATCTCCATCGAGATCGCCATTCCCCGTATCTCCATCGGTCGCGTCGCCGTCCGCGTCGTTTTCCCCGCAGGAAACGGAAAGGAATGTGCTACAGAGCATTAAAATGGCGACGATCGCCCCCAGCCATGCCGACAACGGTGATTCTTTGATTTTCTGGGATTCGATCATGTTCTACCCCAAAACGGTTCGAAAAATGGCGCAAATCGGCGACCGATGCAAAGCCTGGTCTTGTGATCAGGCCATGTCTTCACATGCCGCGGCGCCATCACCCCCCGCAAGCAGGGTCCAATCTTTCATTTTGGATTCCCGCTTTCGGAGGAATATTCCCGTTTTCAGGGGAACGACGGTTCATATCTTCCGTTGCAAAGAGAACACGCAGGCGCAGACTCGTTTACCGGCGCCCGAGACGGGGTCGAATTTCGCTTTCCGGGCGCGCCGAGGGCGGCGGAATGAGCCTTTACCCTGCTTCGCGCAGGCCGAGCAGTTCGATGGCTGCGCCGATGGTGGCCTGGGTGATTTTAACGGCAAAGGGGATGTCGAGGGTTTCCACGGCGTCCGGGCCGCCGAGGCAATGGTAATATGGTAATAGGGATTCCGGAAATCGGCCGTGTCGGTCAGCATCAGGGCCGGTCTGTCGTAAAGCCAGAAGGCGGCGTGGTCCGAACGCCGCAGGTCCGCGAAAAGATCCGAATTCTTCTGATTGTCGGTCAGTTCGATGACGACGAGCGGCAGGCCCACCGCCTCGCCCCAGAAGGCGAGGCCGTCGCTGGCCGGCCGGGCGCGCTCGTCCGCGATCACCGCCAGGAAATCGCCGCGATTCTCGCGCGCTTCGAGCCAGGCCGCCGCCTCGCGAAACAGGAGGTCGAAGCCGATAGGCATTTCCTGGGAGTTGGGCCGGGAATCCGTGTAGGCCATCGTTTCGTAGACGAACGCCGCCGCGATCGCATCGCCGCGCGCATCGGCGTCCTCCGCGTAGTCCAACGACCCGACGAGACCGGATTCCTCTTCGTCCCAGCAGGCCAGAATCAGCGTGTTCGAAAAATTCGCGTCGGCCAGGACGCGCGCGGTTTCCAAGAGCGCCGCCACGCCCGAGCCGTTGTCGTCCGCTCCGGGGCAATCGGCGATGTGGTCGTAATGGGCCGAAATCAGGATCTGGACGCCCTGCGGATCGAGGCCGGGCTTTCTTCCGATGACGTTGACGCCCGTGCCGTAGTTCAATCGCTCCGTCTCGTAGCCGTATTCGGCGAAGCGTTCGGCGCAGAGATCCTGGACGGCCTGCCAGTGCGGGCTGCCGGGCACGCGCTCCTGGGCGATGAAATTTAAATCCTCGGCGTACGCCGTCTGATCGACGGCCATGACGTAAGGCTCGATAGATTCAGGATCCTCCGGCGCGTCCTCCGTATCGCCGTCGCTTTCGAATTCCTCGCTTTCGGGTCCGTCCTGATCCGCGTCCAATTCGGCGCGCTCGCCCTCTTCGTCCGCGTCGCCGTCCGAATCGCCGTCGCTGGCGTCCCCGTCAAAGTCGCCGTCACCTGTATCTCCATCGGGGCTGTCGCCGTCCGCGTCTCCATCGGGAGCGTCGTTTTCTATGTCTCCATCGGTCGCGTCGCCGTCTGTGTCTCCGTCGAGAGCGCCGTTTTCTGTGTCTCCATCGGTCGCGTCGCCGTCCGTGTCGTTTCCTTCACAGGAAATCGAGAGAAGCATGCCGCACAGCGCCAAAGCAGCGACCATCGACCCCAGCCATGCCGGCAGCGGCGATTCTTTCGTTTTCCGAAATTCGATCATGTTCCACCTCGAACGGTTTGAAGAATGGCGCAAATCGAGCGACCGACGCAAAGCGTAGTTTGCCTGCGCCCGGAGGCGCGGTCAAGCTTTGCCTGGACCGCGTCGCACGGTATTTGCCGGTTTTGAATGAATTCGAGTATCCTTTCTTTGAGTCAATCAACGCTCGTTTGGCTGTTCACTCGAACCGAACGCGAGGAGACCGAAACATGCGCACACCCGGCTCATGGTCCCGAGCCGCATGGATGGCGGCCGCCTTTTGCATCATGGTCTGGTGCGGAGGATGCGGCGGATCGTCTCTCGACAAAATGTCATCGCCCTTGCCGGACGAGGACGACGAGGCGTCGTCGGATTCGGAGAAGGCCGATGGAGACGAAGAGGGGGCGGACGGGGACGAAGAACCGTTTTCGGAAGAAGAATCGCCGCCGGACGGAGACGCCGACGGTCCCGAGGACGCTTGGGCGTTCGACGGTCCGATCTCCCAAGAGATGTTGGAAAATTACCTGAGCCGCGCCGTTTCGCACCAGTTTCTATATACCGACAACGATCCCGCCCTTTTGGAAGACGACATCCGGATGTTCACGGACATCGGTGCGAAGTTCATCGGTCGCGCCTCGATCATCTGGGACACGCCTAACGACATCGACGCCTTCTTCGAGCAGGCGGCGGCCACAGCCGCGCAGGCGCATGCCGCCGACCCGACGCTTCTGCTGCAAGCCGGATTGTTCGAAACCGTGGACACGGGGGTGAACGACGTCCCCGTCCCCGCCTGGGCGTTCGAGGCCTACGGACGAACGCCGGAAGAGCGGAACTTCCGCTACGACGAGATGCTGTATCCGGACGGCCGGCACGTCGATTTCTGGCGGGAGGGCGCCTCCGTACCCGACATCACTCGCCCGGAGATGCAATTGTGGATTTACTACCGCGCGCGGCGCTACATCGACGGCGGCTTCGAGGCGATTCATTTCGGAGTCGTCGAGTTCATGGCCGAAACCGATCCGGGCCTGGAGACGTATTTCGACCTCTTCGACCGCGTGCGAACTTATGCGCGCGAGCACGCCCGGCGGCATTGGGTTTTGTGCGACGCCCATCATATGGTTGGCGTGGTCAAAGACGGCCATACCTTGTTCGATTTTCTTAGCTACCCCCTGCGCGTCGAGGAGGTGGAGAACGAGCCCTACCAGGGCCGGCTTGTCGCCGAAGGCGATGACCGCATCTACGGCCGCACGCTGGGCGGCGTCACGCCCGGCGGCTGGACGGCGGAGCGATTGCCTTATCTGGTGGAAGTGGACAATTGGGGCTCCAGCGGCCAGGGCGGACAGAACATCGGCGGCATCTGGATCTGGGGCTGGGATGAGATTGGCTGGTTCGCCCGCCTGAGCGAACCGGAGCGCAATCAATGGCTGGACTACGCCTGGAACTGGGTGCGGCAGACCGACGCCTACGGCCATTTCCAGTTCCCCACCCGTCGCGTGCTCGCCGACCCGGTGGGCGAGGCGTACTGGTATTACGCCAACCGTCCGAGTTCGTCCTGCGGGCTCGGGTTCAATCAGGAAGGCGCGATCAAAGCTATCTGGGAAAGTCGGTAGCTTGCAACAAATCCGCCGCTCGCATCGGCTTATTCCCTCTTCTCCATCACGAATTTAAGCTCTCCGCCTTTCTTCAACTGCGTCCACGTCAGCACGGGGGCCGGCAGCGCTTCGCCGTTCCAGAGGATTTGCGTAGGCGCGGAGCCGTCGCCCAAAGGGCCTTCGGCGACGACGAGCAGCGGCTTCGCCTCGACGCCCACCGCCGTTTCGACGCGCGCGAACAGCGGGCAGGCGAGATAGTAAATCTCCGTGCCGGGGATCGGGTAGAGGCCCAGCGCCGACCAGACGTACCACGCCGAGAGCGTTCCCGCGTCGTCGTTGCCGGCCAGACCGTCGGGCGTGTTCTTGAAGAAGGAACGCCGCACCCAGCGCACGTGTTCGCAGGCGAGATCGGCGCGGCCGGCGGCGGAGAAGAGATACGGCGTATGAATGCCCGGCTCGTTGCCGAACCAGAAATATTGGCGCGCCGCGCCGATGAGTTCCGGATCGCCCGTCGCCTGGACCTCTTCCTCCTCGGTCGCCGACAGCGCGAAAAACTCCGTCAGCCGTGAGACGAAAGCCTCTTTCCCGCCCATCAGCTCCATCAATCCTTGCGCGTCGTGCGGCGCGAACCAGAGGTACTGCCAGGCGTCGCCTTCGACGTAGGGCCCCGACTGGCCGGGGAAGTAGGTGGCCAGCCGGGTCGGGTCGAAGTCGTTCACGTTCGCGAACGTCCCGTCGCGGTTGCGGCCGAGGAAAAATTGCAATTCGGAATGCCAGAGATTTTTATAGTTGTAGCGCGACGCGCAAAAAATTTCTTTCTCCGCTTCGCGGTCAAGCGCCGCGGCGAAGGCGCAGAGCGCCTCGTCGGCGACGGAAAGCTCCTGCGTGACCGACACCGAGCCGCCGTACTCGTTGGCGGGAATCCAGCCCAATTCCAGGTAGGCCTCCGCACCCCCACGGCCGAGGTAGCCCGAACCTTTCGGGGGATCCTGCTTCGCCGTCAGCATCAGGAGATCGAAAGCTTCCTCGGCGGGGAAGTCGATGCCCTTCAGATAAGCGTCGGCGACGACCACCTCCGCCGGTTGGCCGACCATCGTATTTGATTCACCGTTGGCGATCGGCCACTTCGGGAAATAACCGCCCTCCTTGGCCATCGCCATCAGGGCGTAGGTCATCTCGCGCTGGAAATCGGGATAGAAAACGGTGAGCAGCGGGTGCTGCGTGCGGTAGGTGTCCCAGAGCGAGAAGTCGCTGTAGTAGCGGCCCCATGTCGCCGCGTGCGGCTGAAGGTCGAAGCCGAAGTATCGCCCGTCTACGTCGCTCTCGATCGTCGGCATCATGAAGGCGTGATAGAGAGCGGTGTAGAAGATCGTCCGTTCGTCGTCCGTCCCACCCTCGGCGCGGAACACCTTGAGCACATCGGCCCAGGCGCGCTCCGTCCCGGCGCGGATCTCCTCGAACGTCTTCCCTTTGGTTTCGGCTTCGAGATTCCGCTTCGCGCCTTCGATCGACACGTAAGACACGCCGATCTGCGCTTCGATCCGTTCGGCGGTGTCGTAGCAGAAGATCGCCTTGCAGGCCCGGTTCTCGCAGCGCAGTCCGTCGCCCGCAATGTCTCGGCCGACGAAGCTCAGACGGTCGGCGGGCGCGGCCAGTTCGCCGTAGAAATAGGCGGCGTAGCCGCCGGTGCCGGCGGAAAGGGGGCCGATGTTGTGCGTGAAGCCGGAGAACGCCGCCCGCGCCGCATCGGCGGCGATCGCGCCGTCCTTGACAAGCCCCAGGCCGTGCTCGACATCGACGATCAGGCAACGCGCGCCCAGGGCGTCGGCCGGGAACGTGTAGCGATGCGCGCCGACGCGCGTCGAGGCGGTCAGTTCGGCGACGACGCCCGTCTCCAGTTCGACGCGGTAATAGCCCGGCGCGGCCGTCTCCGTGTCGGCTTTCTTGCGGGCCCGCCAGTCGGCTTCGCGCGTCGGCGGGTCGGGTGCGGCGAGGACCGGCATGGCCAGCACCGAACCGTAGTCCGGCGCGCCCGTGCCGACGACGTGCGTATGGACGAAGCCGGTGATGGCAGGATCGTCGTAGAAGTAACCGGAGCAGTGCTGAAACAACGACGCCGTACCGTCCTCGCGCTGCGTGTCCGGCGAGAGCTTCACCAGCCCGAACGGCGCGGTCGCGCCGGGCAGATCGGAGCCGACGCCCCACTGGCCGTAGCCGCCGGTGGCGATGAACGGATTGACGTATTCCAGCAGCGCCAGGCCGTCGTCGCCCGATTCTTCCTCCGTTTCGGCGTCGCCGTCGGCGCCTGGCGCGTCGGCGTCGCCGGGATCGTGGAGAAAATCCTCGCCGCTGCAGGCGGCCAGCAGAAAAATCGATAGACCCAGGCAACTCCAGCTTCGCCGCGCGTTCATGGGGTCCTCTCAAATCGAGGGTCGGCGACGGATCGTCCTGATCGGCGCGTTCCCTTAAGCAGCATCCTCAAAGTCGCTTGCGGTGTCAATGGGGGTGTCCGAGGGCGCTTCATTGGCGTAGCGGCGACGCCCAGCGAGGTATTGGGATCTGGGTGGAAGGCAAGCCGCCGGCTTGGCCGCTTGAATCGCACCGCAAAATTACATGCGGTTTTCGTGCGCGTGGCGGATTTTCGCCGCGAGGTCCTCGATGTCGCAGGGTTTCTGGAGATAATCGTCCGCGCCCAGTTTCATTCCCTCGATGGCGTTTTCCATCGAGGCGTGGCCCGACAGGAGGATCACCGCCAGTTCGGGCGTGGCGTTCTTGATCGCCTTGAGCACCTCCAGACCGCTCATGCCCGGCATCAGCACGTCCAGCACGACGACGTCGAAGGATTGGCGCGCCAGGATGGCGAGGGCGGTGACGCCGTCGGGAGCGCCCTGCACGTCCAGGCCCCGGCGGATCAGCCGCTTGCTCAGATGCTCCACGTATTCGGTTTCGTCGTCCACCAGCAGCACCTTGAGCCGGTATTCGGAGGCCGGCGCCTCCAAGGGGACTACTTTTTGCAGCGGGCAGTCCTTTTCGTCCGAGCCCTGATGCGCCTTGTTCCAGAACATCGCCAGGGCCTCGGCGGCGCTGTGGAAGATATGGTCCTCGCCGATGTGCTCGTAGAGGTGGGAACGGTGCAGCGTGTCGATGACCCGCTCGTTGAGGCCGGTGAAGGCGATGTCGTAGCCGCCGCTGCGCAGCCGGTCGATGATCAGCGCCAGCTGCTCCTCGCCGGAGGCGTCCAGTTCGGTGATGCCGTTGGATTTGAAGAGGATGTACTTCAACTCCGGCATCGCCCGCACGCGTTCCAGAATCTCGTCTTCCAGGTAACTCGTGTTGGCGAAGAAGAGGGGGCCGTCGAAGCGGATGACGGCGATGTGCTTGCACTGCTTGAGCCGCAGACGGTTGGCGTTGCGCAGGTGGCCGTCGTGCCAGAGCGACAGCTCGGCGATGGCCGGCTTCATCTTCCGATAGAGGAACATGCCGACCGACAGCGCCACGCCCAGCAGGATGCCCCGGTCGAGGTGCGGGGCGAAGAAGAGGGTGGCGGCGAAGCTGATGACGGCGATGACCCCGTCCGAGCGCTTGACGCGCCAGGCGTGGACGACGCCCTTGACGTTGATCAGTCCGATCACGGCCATCATGATGACGGCCGCCAGAACCGATTGGGGCAGGTGGTACAAGAGGGGCGTGAAGAACAGCAGCGTAAGCACCACCATGCCGCTGGTGAAAACGCTCGCCATGCCGGTGACCGCCCCCGCCTGGATGTTCACCGCCGAGCGGGAGAAAGAGCCGGAAACGGCGTAGCTCTGCCCGAAGGAGCCGAGCATGTTGGCCAGCCCCTGGCCGATCAGCTCCTGATTGGGATCGAGCCGCTGGCCCGTGCGGGCCGCCATCGCCTTGGCGATGGAAATGGCCTCCATGAAGCCCAGGATGGAGATGATGATCGCCGAAAGAAAGAGCTTGCCCAAAACGGACATGTCGAATTTGGGCACGGCCAGTTTCGGCAGCCCCTCGGGGATTTGGCCGACCACCGCGCCCGACCCGACCATCTGAATTTTGTCGAAATCGATGGGCGTATTGCCGATCTTGATGCGCCACAAGCGGCCGTCGGACGATTTTCCCGCCGGGACGTTTCCCTCCGGATAGAAGCGCAGCCGGCCCTGCCCTTCGTCCACCGCCTCGAAGAGCATCCCTCTCAGGCGGGTGCGGATCTGGCTGGCTTCCTCGTTCAACTCGGTCAGATGCTGGCCGATGAGACCGGCTTTCAAGTGCAGTTCCAGCGCCTTTTCCGGCGGCAGGGGCGCGCTTGGCTCCGCCGGCGGAGCCGTGACGTCGATGTGGCGCGCCGCGTGGCAGCTCGTGCAAATCTTGCCGTGCGCGGCTTCGATTTTTTCGACTTTGGGGTTCAGCAGCGTCCGCGCGTTGCTGGTCGATGCAATCTCGCCCGTCCGCTCGTTGAATTGCCGGAGCAGATCCTGAACTTCGGGGGATTCGATGGCGGACGCCATGGTCGTGCGGTTGCGTTCGAAACCGAAGCCCCAGGAGAGGAGCGTCGTCAGGGCGACGGCCGCGAGAACGTAGGGAAGGCGCGGATTGATCCGCTTGAGGATCACCATCACCGCCAGGGCCAGCACGCCCAGGCTCAGCGTGGGCCAGTGGCGGTAATGGAGCGCCGCCGCGATCACCCGCCAGACGGTTTCATAGTGATGCTCGGCCTTGTCCACGCTCACGCCGAACATCTCGCCCAGCTGGCTGGTGGCGATGATGATCGCGGCGGCGTTGGTGAAACCGATGACGACGGGATGGGAAAGGAAATTCACCACGACGCCGAGCCGAAACACGCCCAGGGCGAACTGGAACGCACCCACCAGCAGAGCCAGCAGGATGGCATAGGCGACATAGGCTTCGCCGCCCGCCGTGGCCAAAGGCTCCAGGGTGGCGGCGGTCATCAGCGAAACGACGGCGACGGGGCCCGTGGCCAACTGCCGGCTGGAACCGAAGAGGGCCGCGACCATCGGCGGGAGGAAGGCGGCGTAAAGGCCGTAATAAGGAGGCAGACCGGCCAGCTTGGCGTAAGCCACCGACTGCGGGATCAGGACCAGCGCCACCGTGAGGCCGGCGATTAAATCGGCCCATAGCTTTTGTTTATTATAACTTTCAAACCACTCTAGGAATGGGAAGAATCGCCTCAGCATCGAGTCTGCCTTCAAGGCTAGCGACAGCAAGGATTCGCAATTTTGCGGTGCTGCTTGATGGGCAACCCTATCATCGACCGCGGCCCTCGCGCAAGAAACATTTTGAAATGATTATGGAAGCGACACTGGATGTTCTTGACACCCCTGGAAAATTCTCATAGCCTAGGCTTATCGTTGCATCGTGGATCTAACGAAGCCACTCGTCACTTCTTCGAGCGCGAGAAGGACAATGCCAATCATTTCCATTTTCGGCGCCGAGTATTGCCGCCTTGATGAGGTGGCCGAAGCGGTGTCCCGGACCCTCGGATATCGTCCGAGCGGCAGGGAGGTGTTCGACCTCGCCGCGGCCCGTTTCAAAGCGCCGGCCGACGATCTTGCCCGGGCGGTCCTGGGGCCGCCCTTCGTTTTCAACAATTTCAGCCACAAGCGGGAGCGTTACCTCGCTTTTGTCCGGGCGGCCGTGGCGGAAAGCCTGCAGGACGATCTTGTGCTTCACGGACCGGCCGCGCTCCTGATTCCCCGCGAGATCAGCCACGTTTTGAAAGTCTGCCTGCTGTCCGATCCCGATTTCCGCGCCGACAGGCTGGCCCGGGAAAAGGGAATCGGCAGGACGGAAGCCCGCCGGCTCGTCAAGGAGGCGGACGCCAAACTCCACCAATGGGCGCACTATCTCTTCAAGACCTCCCCCTGGGACAAAGCGCTTTACGACGTCAAGATCCCCATGAACGCCGCCGCGGTGGACGACGCCGTGAAAATCATCGCCGAGAGCGCCGGAAAAGACGCCCTCAAACCCACCGACCGCTCGCAGCAGGCCGTTCAGGATTTCCGGCTGGCCGCCGAAGCGGGGGTGGCGCTGGCGGAAGCGGGGTATTTCCACAAAACCGAGGCGCGCGACGGCCACGTCGCCGTCGTGGTCGATGACTACGTTCTGCGGCTGGAGAAACTGGAGGGTGAAATTCGCAAACGGCTGGCGTCCGTCGCCGGCGTCAAGACCGTCCAGGTCAAGCCCGGCCCCAATTTCAGAGCCTCCTCGGTGTTCACCTCGGTGGAGGTCGAGATGCCCGCCAAAGTGCTCCTGGTGGACGACGAGAAGGACTTCGTGCTGACGCTCTCGGAACGGCTGGAGATGCGGGACATCGCCCCGGCCGTCGCCTACGACGGCGAGGAAGCCCTCAATATTCTCAAGGAGGAGGAGCCGGAAGTCATGGTGCTCGACCTCAAGATGCCCGGCATCGACGGCATCGAGGTTTTGCGCCGCGTGAAGGCCGAGCACCCGAAGGTGGAAGTCATCATCCTCACCGGCCACGGCAGCGAAAAGGACCGCGAGCTCTGCTTGAGCCTCGGGGCGTTCGCCTACCTGGAAAAACCGGTGGACATCGAGACGCTTTCCAAAACCATGAAGGCGGCCTACGAGAAGATTCGCAACGGCAAGACCCCAAACGCTTCGAACCCCTAGCGTCCCAAGCCGATGAGCGTTCTGCGGAAAATGTTCCAGGCGCTCGTCCGGCTGGACGAGCGGCCCGACAACGGGGAGCGGGACGAGAAGCAGCGGTCCCACTACTGGCGGATGTGGCGGAACACCGTGCTGGCCGTCGGCGCGGTCGCGGTCGTGCCGCTCCTGTTCATGACGGCCGTCAACTACTACCAGTTCCAGCGGGCTTTCAAGGAAGAAACCGTTCATCCGATCAACCGCCTGACCTCGGCCGCGCAGCATTCGCTGGAGTCCTTCCTGGACGAGCGGATCGGCATGCTGCGCTACATCGTCGAACGGGAATCCTTCGACAACCTCGCCGACGCCGGTCAGCTCGACGCCATCTACAAGCGCATGAAAGCGACGATCGGCGGGTTCGTGGACGTCGGACTGATCGACTCGGAAGGAACCCAGCGCTCCTACGTCGGCCCGTACAACCTTCAGGGGAAGAGCTACGAAAACCAAGCATGGTTCAACGAGGTGATTCTGCGGGGCGTCCACGTCAGCGACGTTTTTCTGGGCCATCGCCAGATCCCCCACTTCGTCATCGCCGTGAAGCAGGACCACGAACCTCCCGGCCATTACGTATTGCGGGCCACGATCGACACCGACGTCCTGGACCGGCAGGTGCGATCCATCGGGCTCAGGCAGGGCAGCGACGCGTTCATCCTGAATCGCCAGGGCGTCCTGCAAACGCCTTCGCGGCTCTGGGGGCAGGTGCTGTCGCCCACGCCCATCCAGATTCCGGCCAACGTCGGGGAGACGGAGATCGTCGGCGATTACGCGATCCAGGGCGAAACCTACATGCTGGCTTACGCCGCCATCCAGCAATCGCCTTTCGTCTTCGTCGTTTTGACCAAGACGCAGGACCTCATGAAGGGATGGCTGACCATCCGCACCGAATTCCTGGGCTTTCTGGCCGGCAGCGTCATCCTGATCGTCATCCTCGTCATGACGATCACCACCCGCTGGGTGCGGCGCATCCGCGACGCCGACCTCCGCCGGGAAGCCATGCTGCACAACGCCGAGCACACCAACAAAATGGCCTCCATCGGGCGGCTGGCGGCGGGCGTGGCCCACGAGATCAACAACCCGCTGGCGATCATCAACGAAAAAGCCGGGCTGCTGAAAGACGTCATCCAGAGTCCGGGCGAAGCGGCGAGCCAGGAAAAGCTGCTCAAGCAGGTGGACTCGATCCTGAAGTCGGTGGAGCGTTGCAGCGGCGTCACCCGCCGTCTTTTGGGTTTCGCCAAACACATGGACATCAAGTCCGAACCGATCGCCCTGGACGTCCTGATCCGCGAGGTCTTAGGCTTCCTGGAAAAAGAAGCCTCCTATCGCAAGATCGGCATCGACGTCTCGGTGGAGGAAACCCTCCCCACGCTGGAAAGCGACCGGGGCCAGCTTCAGCAGCTGTTTTTGAACCTCATCAACAACGCCTTCGACGCCATGAGCGACGGCGGCCGTCTGGACATCGCCATCCGCCGCTTCGACGAACGCCGTCTCTCGGTCACGGTCAAGGACAACGGTTGCGGCATCCCCAAGGAGGACCTGGAGCGGATCTTCGAACCGTTCTTCACCCGCAAGGCGCAGGGTACTGGACTCGGCTTGTCGATCAGCTACGGCATCGCGCAGAAACTCGGCGGCCAGATCACGGTCGAAAGCGAAGTGGGGAAGGGGACCGCCTTCACCCTTGTCCTGCCGATCAAGCGACCGTAAGGAATGGAAGATGGACCCGATTAACGTATTGCTGGTTGACGACGAGGAAGAGCTCATTTCCGCCGTGGCGGAGCGCTTGGAGATTCGCGGTTTTCATGCCGTGGGAGTCCTCTCCGGCGAGGAGGCGCTTAGCAGGATCCGCCAGGAGCCGTTCGACGTCGTCGTGCTGGACGTCAAGATGCCCGGCGAGGACGGCGTCGAGGTGATGAAGCGGATCAAGCAGATTCGCGGCAACCTGCCGGTTCTGCTGTTGACCGGCCACATGTCGGAGGAGACCAGCGCCAGGGGCTTGCAGGCCGGCGCCATCGATTACATCATCAAGCCGATCAACATCGAGGACCTGATCGAAAAGATCAGGGAAGCCATCGCGGTCTATCGGAAAAGGCCCGCTTGAAGACGATGGAACGGATTCCCCCCAAACTCCGGCTGCGGCAAGGCCTCGCCTTTTTCGGGCGCATCTCGGCGAGCATCTCCCACGAGATCAACAACGTCATTTCGATCATCGGCGAAGTGACCGGCCTGCTGGACGACCTGATTCTCTTGAGCGAACGCGGCCGCCCGATCGGCGTCGAAAAGCTGAAAACGCTGGCGGAGCGGATCAAAAACCAGGTCGAACGCGGCAAGGCCGTCGTCAAGCAGATGAACCTCTTCGCGCACAGCGTGGACGAGCCGGCGGCGGACGTCGATTTGAACCTCGCCGTGGAGAACGTCGCCGCGCTTTCCCAGCGCTTCGCCGCCCGCCGCAAGACCTGCATCGAGGTGGAAAGCGCGCCGGGGCCGGCGACGCTGGCCGGGGGCCCCTTCGATTTCCGCGAGGCGGTCTTTTTGTGCCTCGACGTTCTGCTGCAGGTTCAGACCTCCGAGCGGCCGATCCGGATCAGCCTTTCCGATTCGGAGGAGCGGATTGAAATCTGTTTGCGAGGCGATCCTTCGGACTATAATGACGAGGGGACGAAGCAACGACTGGCTTACGCCGCCGATCTGGCGGCCGACATGGGCGGCCGTCTGGAGGCGGAAGCGACGGCGGAGGAAAGCGTGCTGAAGCTTCGCTTTCCTTTGTCGCGGCGATAAGCGGGAGGAGACGCGCATGGCCAATGAAAAAGTGCTGCTCGTGGATGACGAGAAGGAATTCACCGAAACGCTCAAGGAGCGTCTGGAGCTGCGAGGCATGGCGGTCTCCACGGCGGCCAGCGGCCAGGAGGCGCTCGGTATTCTGGAAAAGCGATCGTTCGACGTCATCTTTCTCGATCTGCAAATGCCGGGCATGGACGGCATCGAGACCTTGAAGCAGATCACGCTGAAAGACCCCGACGCCCAGGTGATTCTGCTGACGGGCCACGCGACGGTCCCCACCAGCGTGGAGGCGATGAAGCACGGGGCCGTCGATTACCTCACCAAGCCCGCCGAAATGGCCGACCTGACGGAGCGGATCGGCGCGGCGGCGGCCACGCGCGTGGCCCTGGTCGAGAAGCGGTCGATCGAGAAAATCGAGGAACTGATGAAACGCAAGGGATGGTGAACTCGCCTATCCCTACGGTTTCCTGAACGACACCGTCTCGTTAAAGCTGCTCAATACATTGCTGATCGGGCCGCGAATTTCCGCGTATCGCTCGGGACTGACCGGATTGCTCAGGTTCATGACCGTCACCTTGATCCGCACTCCGTTTTCCGAATGGCCCGATTCGCGCGCAAGGGAAAAGTTGCCGTCCTCGTACTTCAATGGTTTGGGAACGTGCAGGACCTGCATGTTTTCGGGCGGCGCAATCGTCACATCGAGCGCCAGGCGCGACGGCTGCCCGAGATCCAGCGCCAGTTTGCGCCGAGCGAGATCGAACCATCTGAATTGCGTCGGGTCGAAGGGAAAGCGGATGTGCAACTCGTCGCCTTGCAGTTGGCCGAGGCGATCGGCGGCAAACTCGATGTCGAGGGCCGCCGGCTGATCGACGGACGACAACTGCGTACTCTCGTAGCGCAGAACCCGCGCGCCGGGAAACAAAGTGTTGATAAGCTTCTGCGGCAGCATGGCGAAAGTTTCCTGGTTTCGCGCGGCCCGCCTTAACATTGAACCCAAACTGCCTTCCGCGACCAGCCGAAGACGGCCCTGCCCGCCGCCGACAGAATCCGGTTTCAGATCGATGTTGAAGAGGGCGGACTCGTGCTCCGGCGCCTGAAAAGGCACGTCGCGCCATTCGTATTTCCATGTCGCCGGATTCACGACGAACGCCAGCGCGCCTTGATTGTCCGCGCGCAGGGTCCCGACATCCAGGGCATCCGTCGTCGAATCGTAGAAGCGTCCTTCCTTCAACTCAGTCTGGGCGGGGACATAAACGATGACATGGTCGAACTGCTGCATCGGCACGTCCCGCATGACGCGGCCTCTGTCGCGGGTGCGAATGAGGGCGAAGTGGGCCTCGATGCCCAGCTGTTTCGCCAGGGCGATGAAGAGCACGCTCTTATCCTTGCAGTCGCCGTAACGGCGGGCCAGCACCACGGGCGCGGCATGGGGCCGGACTCCCATGATGGCGCTCTCGTAATCCTGCTCGTAGCGGATGTCGCTCATGAGGTAGGCATGGATGCGATCGAGCTTCCCGCTCGGCGACGTCTCGCCCGAGGCAAGACGTCGGGCCAGCTCGACCAGCTCGGAATTTTCCACGAACACATCTTTCAATAGCGCGCTTTCCCAGCTGACGAAGGACTGCCAGTCGGGCACGCTGCTGAGCGCCATACGCCGGGCGACGTCGTCCAGCGGCGGCGCGTACGGTTCCGGAATCAGCGGGGCGATATTTTGCGCGCGATAGGAACGGCGCTGATGCGCTCCATGCCGGCTGACGGCCGTCTGGACGTCGCCCTGCAGATATTCACGGAAACGCGTTTCCTTCGCCGCCCACAAAATAAAATGGCTGTCCACCACCTGCCGCTCCGGTTCCTGGAACCACCAGTCGTCCGCGAAATGCTCGCGCAGGAAGTCCTTCGGCGGTGCGTCGACCCTGTACTGCACGGCGACGGTCGCGCCCACTTGAAGCTTGCGGAAGCGAATCACCCGATCGCGAATCGACGACGCCTCGATGCGGCGCCCTTGCGGGTCGATGACGAAGGCGTGCAGTACGCGCACCCGGCCCCGGGAGGCGGTGCGGACCTCGGTCAGGCGGTCGCGGCCCTTTTCGTTGACCACGTGATCGACCTCGGTGACCACGCGCGTCGTGCCGCCGTCCGGCATGAGCGAGACGACCATGTGGTCCAGAAGACGCACCGCGTTCGCCCCTGGCGCAATCGTGAGGCCTTTGACGCTATCGATGGCGGCCTGGATGGTTTCCAGGCTCGGAATGTCCTCGATCCACGGGCCCTGGTTGGGCTTAGCCAGATAAGCCAGGCGGTTGGCCAGTTTGGCGTCGTTCGGATCGCGTTCGAGGACGAGCTGCCAATACTCGATGGCTTTGTCCTTCTGGCCGGATTTATCGTACAGCTTGGCCAGCAAACGATAGGGGTGGGGATTGGCGGGAGACAGACGCAGAAAGTTACGATATGCCGCTTCAGCCCTGCTCCAATCCTTCTGTCGCCGCTTCACGTCGCCGAGCAGGCGCTGGGGGTAAGCTTTTTCCGGGAACCGCTGCGCATAACGCTCGGCAAGAGCTAAGGCGTTGTCCAGATCCGATCGCTTCAAATCCCGCTTGATGCGAGTTTGAAGCGCGCTTTCCCAGTACGGCAGGCGCTCCAACACGGCATTGAAAAGTTTGTCCGCCCCCTCCGGATCGTTTTGATCTTCGAGCAGAAAGCCGTGGCGCATCACGAGATCGGGAATGCCCGGCCAGCGGCGGTTGATCTCCTCCAGGAGTTGCAGGCGTTCGTTATTCCATCCCTCCCGTTCGAAAATCTTATCCAACTCCAGGTAGGCCGGCCGCCGATCTGGATGGGCGTTCTTGATGGCAGTCAAGATATCGCGCGCCTGGTCGGCCATTTTGTTCTGGCCGAGAAAGCGAGCCCGCTTGATGCCGAACAAAAGCAATTCCTCCCCTGCCTCCTCGGCCAGCTGATTCAGCAGGTCGGAGGTGCGCTCGCGCTCGCCGCGACCCCATAGCGCCATGGCCAGTTCGTAGCGCAGCGCCAGCGCGTTCGGGTGTTTGGCCAGCAGCGACTCGGCAAGTCGGCTGGCCTTGAGATTGAGCTCCGAAAGCCTGGCCCAGCAAATCAGGTTGAAGGCGTAGCGGATGCTTTCGGGATTCAATCGCTTCAGGCGACGGGCCAGCGCCTGCATGCTGTCGAGTGCGTCGGACGCGCCGGCGGCCGAGACATTGAAAGGCGCGTCGGCCGCCACGATGACCGCCGCCGCCGGCGCTTTCCCATCCGGCAGGGTCAGACGAACGCCAAGTTTCCAGGAGCCCTTTCTGTTGGCGCTCTTGATCAGAATTCGGTTGACGCCGGCCGCCAGATGAACGGGTATGGGCCACATTTCTAAATAATCACCGTCGATGTCTTCTTCTTGGAAAATCAGGACGTCGTCCACCCAGGCCTTCGTCGCCGAACTGGAGGTTAGATGCAGTTCATAGTCGCCCTCCTGCGCGACTCGCACGGCGGCTGCGCCGTAGGCGACCGCATGGTCGGTGGGATACAGGTAGGTCGTCAAATCGTAGATCCCGGTAAGATTGGGGGTGAGATCATCCCGCCAGCCGATGGAGATCTGCCGGGAGAGATAGGTTTTGCCCAGTTCGATTTCGCTCTCCGGGGGGTAGGGAATATGAAAGCCCTTGCCCTGGTCGTTTTCCCAGGTTCCGATGATGGCCAGAGGAAGCTGCAACCCGGGCTTGTCGCCCGCCTGCAGATCGCGGCCAGACACGCGAGCCCGGTGCGTAAGAAGGTTCGCCGCTGTCGCCCGCACGGAGGCGTCAGGGTGGTCTTTAACGACAAGTTCAAGCTGTCGATCGTAGTTATCCCACTGATCGAAGGAAAAGTATGGATTCTGAAACAGAGCCAGTTGCAGGCGGGTTTGCTCGAAGTCGGGATCGGCGATCGCCTCGAAAAACAGCTTGTCCAGGTCGGCCGTGCGCGCCTCCAAAATGGCCAGATACATGGACAGCTCGCGGGCGATGGAGGCCTTCCGATCGATGGCGAGCGCGCGTTCGACAGCCGCCCGCATGGCCGACACCGACGTCGCCGTGTAAAAATCTTCCGCGGCTTTGTCCAGCAAACTGTCGGAAGTGGATGCGTCGGCGGCCCAGGCATGGATGCCGCACACTGAAAAAAGACCCAGCAACAACGGAATCAAAACCAATCCGCAATGTGCGTGCCTCATGGGCGCTCCTTTCGGTTTTTTTCGTACAGGCGACGTCTGCATCTGGAAATATATTTAGCCAAAAACTGTCGAATGTGCTCAGCATAACCCGATTTTCTCTCCTCTACAAGAACGAGCTCGCGACAGGAACGTTATTTGTGGACTGCAGGAAATTATAGGCCGGGATTTACGGCAGGAGAGGCGAAACCGTAGAAGCAGCGTGATGCGGAAATTTTCAGACAAATGTCGAACGAAAGCCTCCACCTTTATTAAAAGGAAGGAGACTTCCGTTGATTTGGAAATCCGGTTTGCTAACGATGCGGCGACGGGATCTCGCGATGCCGGATGATCTCGCCCTTGGCCAGGTAGATGACGTCCTCGGCGATGTTGGTGGCGTGATCGGCGATGCGCTCCAACTGGCGATAGATCCCCATCAGGTGAATGAAGTAGGTGATATTCTGCGGCGTCTTGAGCACCTCTTCCTCCACGAATCGGTATATCTTCCGATTGATGTCGTCCACCGTGTCGTCCGCCTCCAGAACGCCGTAGGCCAGATCCGTGTCGAAACGCACCATCGCCTCCAGGCTGTTTCTCAGCATCTCCTCGGTTTTCTCGCAGATGGTTTGAAAATCGAAGGGCATGGCCATGGGCGGCGTCTCGGCGAGGGGCAGCGCCCGTTTGGCGATGTTGACCGCCAGGTCGCCGATCCGTTCGAGATCGTTGTTCATTTTCAGCACGGAGACGAGAAAGCGCAGGTCGTGGGCGACCGGCTGGTACAGCGCCAGGGCTTTCAGGCAATCTTCCTCTAGATCGACTTCCATCTCGTCGATCCGCGCGTCGCCGTCGATGACCTGCCGCGCCAGGTGCGGATCGCGGGTTTCGATCGATTGCACGGCCAGACGGAGCTGGCGCTCCACCTCGACGCCCAGCGCCAGGATGCTTGCTTTCAGTTTCTCGAATTCCTTGAGCAATCGGACCGGCATGGGGTTTCCTCTCAGCCGAAGCGCCCGGTGATGTAGCTTTCGGTCTTCGGGTTGACCGGGTTGGTGAAGACCTGCCGGGTCGCGCCGTACTCTTCGATGTAGCCCTGGAAGAAGAACGCCGTATAGTCGGAGATGCGCGCCGCCTGCTGCATGTTGTGCGTGACGATGACGATGGTGTAGCGCTGCTTGAGCGTCTCGATCAGGTCCTCGATCTTGGCCGTCGCCACCGGGTCGATGGCGGAGGTGGGTTCGTCCATCAGCAGCACTTCCGGCTCCACGGCGATCGCCCGGGCGACGCAGAGGCGCTGCTGCTGCCCGCCCGACAGCGCCGTGCCGGGCTTGCCGAGCTTGTCCTTGACCTCGTCCCAGAGCGCCGCCGCCTGCAAAGCCGCCTCCACCCGCTCGGCCAGTTCGGCCCGATTAAGCTTGTAGTGCAGCTTCAATCCGTAGGCGACGTTTTCGAAGACGCTCATCGGAAACGGCGTCGGCTTCTGGAAGATCATCCCGACCTTCCGGCGCAGCTCGATGACGTCCACGTTCGGCGCGAGGATGTTCTGGCCGTCGAGGTAGATCGCGCCCGTCGCCCGCTGCTCGCGGTACAGTTCGAAGATGCGGTTGTAGGCGCGGATGTGCGTCGATTTGCCGCAGCCGGACGGCCCGATGATGGCCGTGACCCGGCGGGGCTCGATGACCAGGTCGTTGCCGAACAGCGCCTGATGGCCGCCGTAATAGAAATTCAGGTCGCAGACCTGGATCTTGGCGGAAGCCTGAACAAGACAGGCGTCCAGGACGTCGCTTCGATTGTCCTCGGCCCGGCCGATGGCGGGGTAGGGCCGCGATTGCGTTTGCGCCATGTTCATGATTTCACCTCTCTCATCCAGTAACGCGCCAGTATCGACAGGGACAGCACCGCCGCCATGATCAGCAGCGACGCGCCCCAGGCGGTCTGCTGCCAGTCGGCGTACGGCGACATCGCGTAATTGAAGATGGTCACGGTCAGGTTGGGCGTGGGCTGATCCAGGCGGCTCGGCCAGTAGGGGCTGTTGAGCGCGGTGAACAGAAGCGGCGCCGTTTCGCCGCTGACGCGCGCCACGCCCAGAAGCACGCCCGTCATCAGGCCTTTTTTCGCGCCTCGAAACACGACGCCAAGCGTGGTTTTCCAGCGCGGCGCGCCCAGGGCCAGCGCCGATTCCCGGAGCGAGTTGGGGACCAGCGCGAGCATGTCCTCCGTCGTCCGGGCCACCACCGGCAGCATGATCAGCGCCAGCGACAGCGCCCCGGCGTAACCCGAAAAATGCCCGGCCGGAACGACGACGAGCGTATAGACGAACAGCCCGACGATGATGGAGGGAACGCCCATCATCACGTTGACGGTGAAGCGGGCGAGCGCCGCCAGCTTCCGCTGTTTGCCGAATTCCGCGAGATAGATTCCCGCCAGCATGCCCGTGGGAACGCCGATGACCGTCGCCAGGGCGGTGATGCCCAGAGTGCCCAGGATGGCGTTGGCCAGCCCGCCGCCTTCCATCCCCGGCGGCGTCGGCAGGGCCGTGAAGAAGTTGAGATTCAGCGCCGCCGCGCCGCGCGAAAAGACTTCAAGCAGAATCCAGCCTAAAATAAAAAGACCCAGCAGAGCCGCCAGGCTCGACAGAACGGTCACGGCCCAGTTGGCCGTTTTTCTCGCCGGCAGCGACCGCGTCGGTATCATACGCCGCCTCCCGCGCCGGGCGCGAAATCTTTCCCGAGCCGCTTGATCCACCACTGGGCGACGATCTGGATGACGACGGTGAGCAGGAAAAGCACCAGCCCCAGCTCCAACAGCGAACTCAGGTAAAGCGGATCGGACGCCTCCGTGAATTCGTTGGCCAGGGTCGAGGCGATGCTGTTGCCGGCGTCGAAGAGCGAGGCGGAAATCGCGTGGCTGTTGCCGATCACGAAGGTCACGGCCATCGTCTCGCCGATCGCCCGGCCCAGCCCGAGAAAGGCCGCGCCCATCAGGCCCAGGAGGCCGTAGCGGACCGTCACCTTGCGCGTCGCTTCCCAGGTCGTCGCCCCCATGCCGTAGGCGGCCTCCTTGAGCACGGCCGGCGTCATCAGAAACACGTCCCGCATCACCGCGCTGATAAAGGGCAGGATCATCAAGGCCAGGATGATCCCGGCCGTGAGATAGCCGATGCCCATCGGCGGCCCCTTAAACAGGGGGAGGAAGGGCGACGCCTTGCCGAGCGCCGGCTGCACCGTATCGGCCATGAACGGCGCGAAGACGAACAGCCCCCACATCCCGAAAATGATGCTCGGCACGGCGGCCAAAAGCTCGATGGCCGCGCCGACGACGCGGCTGAGGCGGGGCGGGGCGAGCTCGACGAGAAAAAGCGCGATCACGAGGCTGACGGGCACGGCCAGAACCAGCGCGATCGCCGTCGAGACCAGCGTGCCGTAAAGGCTGCTGAGCGCTCCGAACTGCTTAGTGACGGGGTTCCAGGCGTCGGAAAAAAGGAACGACAGGCCGAAGGCTTCGATCGAGAGCCGGGAGTTGAGCAGGAGTTCCCATCCCATTCCCGCCATGACGACGAAAACGAGCAGGGCGCAGGCGGCGGTCAGGGCCTTGAACAGCAGGTCCGGCTTGTGGACGTATTTGAGCTGCCGCAAGCGTTCGATCATGCAAGCTCCCGAGTTGACGGCAAAGGAGACGGGGAGCCAATCCCCATCTCCTTGTTCCCGAACAAATTGAAATCGCTTGTCGTTACGGCCAGACCGTCTGCCCGGCCGCCTTCACGTCCTTTTTCCATAGCGCCTCCACCTGTTCGACGACGTTGGCGGGAACCGGCACGTAATGAAGGTTCTTCGCCATGTCCGCGCCGTTGCGGTAGCACCAGTCGAAGAATTTCAAGAGCTGCTTCGCCTGCGCTCCGTCTTTTTGCTCTTTGTAGATGAGGATGAACGAGGCCCCGGTGATCGGCCAGGAATCGTCTCCCGGCTGGTCGGTCAGGACCATGTAGAACCCCGGCGCATTGCTCCAGTCGGCGTTGGCGGCGGCCGCCTGGAACGTTTCGATGGTCGGGGCGACGAATTTTCCCGCCTTGTTCTGCAACAACGTGGTGGTCATTTTGTTTTGCAGCGCGTAGGCGTACTCGATGTAGCCGATCGAGCCGTTGATCCGCTGCACGTAGGCCGCCACGCCTTCGTTGCCCTTGCCGCCGACGCCCGCCGGCCAGGCGACTTCCTTGCCGGCCCCGACGGCGTCGCGCCAGGATTTGGAAACCTTGTCGAGGTAGTTGGTGAAGATCCAGGTCGTGCCCGAGCCGTCGGCCCGGTGGACCACGGTGATGTCCTGATCCGGCAAGGCCACGGAAGCGTTGGCGGAGGCAAGCTGCGGGTCGTTCCATTTCTTGATCTTGCCCAGGAAGATGTCGGCGAGAACGGCGGGAGTCAGCTTGATCGCTCCCGCCTTGACGCCCTTCAGATTCACGGCCAGCACGACTCCGCCGCTGACCATCGGGAATTGAATCAGGCCCGCCTGATCCAGTTCGGCTTTCGTCAGCGGCGCGTCGGAGGCCCCGAAATCCACGGTCTTGGCCTTGATCTGGGCGATGCCGCCGCCGGAGCCGATCGACTGATAATTTATCTGCACGCCGGCGACGCCGTTGTACTTGTAGGCCCACTGGGAATACACGGGGTAGGGGAAGGTGGCGCCGGCGCCGTTGATCGTGCCGGCGGCCTGGGCCGTCGCGCCGAACGAGAGCAACAGCCCTACGGTCAGCAGGATGGAAAAGACGGGAGCGAGTCTGTTTTTCATCATTATTCTGTCTCCTATGGCTGAATACATGTTTAGGTTCTCGATTGGCATCAGTACTTGGCCTCCATCTGGAGCAAGGCCAGCTTTTCCGTCGTCGGCTGGAGGTAGGCCGCCTTGTCTTGGTCGTAGCCGGCCTTGCCGCCGTACACCGTGAACTGCCCATCGGCCAGGATCTGCACGTACTTGTTGAAGACGTAGCCGACGCCGGCCACGAAGCGCTGGCGCTGGTCTGAGGAAAAGTCGAGGTTGGGATCGACGTAATCGTAGCGCCCCACCAGTCTCAGACCATCGACCGCCGAGGCGAACAATCCGAAATCCAGCCAGCCGTAAACCGCCGCCAACAAGCCGCTGGTGAGTTCGTCCGTTCTCTGCGTCAACGGCGAGTCCACGCCGATGATCTTCTTTTCTTCCTTGACGCGCTCGGAGGTGGGATCCTGGACGTAGTAGGCCTCGGTGAAGAGGCAATATTTGGCGTCGGCCATTCCCAGGAGACCGCCGGCGCGCAACCGACGATCGGCGCCTTTGTCGAGGTCGTATTTCCCGTAGGTGGCGTGGGCTCCGATGACGAGGCTGTGCAAAAATCCGCTCTGCTTCGCGCCGGGGCGGAAGAAGAGCGCCAGCTGGCCGTCCTTGGATTTGCCCGTTTCCGAACGGCCGTAGCCCTCGCCGTTCACCACGGTCGCGTGCAGCTTGACGAGCCCGTCCGGGGAGTTGTAGCCGATGGACAAGCCCAGATCGGCGGAGGACATGTATTTTTCGGCGTCGAGGAGGATGGGCCCCTGGAGGCGATAGGTCCAGTAGTCCTCCACTTCATTGATGCCGAGAAAACCGGCCTGGCCGAGGCGGAAGGTAAGGCCCTTGACTCCGACGTCGTAGGCCTCGATGTAAGCGTATTTAAGGTAGACGTCGTAAGCGCCTTCGGTGTTTTCAACTTCGGTGGTCGGAACTTCGGCCGTGCCGATGACGTTGCCCTCGTCGTCCTTGACCTCCACCGTCTCCGTGCCGCTCTTGCCTTTGGCGGTGGTGACGCGGGCCTTGGCGTCCAGGGTCAGGCGAAGCAGAAAATGGTCGGCGGGCTTGATTTTGGCGCCCACGTAAGCCCGGCCGACGCCGAACTCGTTAGCCAGGTCCTTGCCGTCCGTCGCATCCAGTTTGTAGTAAACGAATCCCTTGAGATCCGGGGTGATATAGTCGCTCCAGGTTTTTTCCTTCTTGATCGGCTCCGGCTTGGCGTCCGGGGCGCCGCCGCCGGGAATGCCGGGTTGCGCCGTCTGCGCGTCGGGCTGCGCCGGTTCCTGGCCGTAGCCGTTGAACGAGAGCAGCGTCGCGCCAGCCGCAAAGGCGGCGATCACTCCCAAGCGATTAACGATTCCTCTCATGCATCTTCCCCTTGTTTCGCTTGCATCGTTTTTGCACAAGGCTTTCCTCCTTTTCCGTCTCTTTCGGCGGAAAGGATAAGCAAGGCGCATTTGGCGGTGATGCGGCGAATGCTAGGAATTCGTTAAAAACGCCTGGCGTCGGTTCGTTGCGGGGGGAGAGGGGAAGACGGAATTCAAGGGGGGAATTGTCTAAAAACTTCTAATTATCAATAAGATACGTTGATGATTGCCCGGGATTTATTGCCCGTCCTGCACCTTGGTTTCCAATTCTTCCCAGCGGCGGTAGATTTCATCGACGCGTTTCTGGGCTTCCTGAAGCTGGCGGTACGTTTCGGCCGCTTGCAGGTGATCGGAGGCCACGGCCGGGTCGTGCAGCTGGCTTTCCAGGGCGCGCAGGGCCGCTTCCGCCGCGGCGATGTTCTCGTCCAGCGCGTCGTACTCCCGCTGCTCCGTGTAGGTGAGCTTCTTGCGTCCCTTGGCTTCCCTGGGCTTTCTTTCTTTTTTGGGTTCGCCGTCCGCCGCCGGCTTGCGCGCCTGCTCCATGTGCTGCAGCCACTGGGCGTAGTCGGCGACGACGGCGCAGCCGCCCTGGCCGTCGAGTCCCAATAGCGCCGTCGATACCTGATCGAGCAGGTAGCGGTCGTGCGTCACCAGGACGATGGCGCCGGGGAATTCCTGCAGGTTCTCCTCCAGGATTTCCAGGGTGGGCAGATCGAGGTCGTTGGTGGGTTCGTCGAGCAGCAGTACGTCGGCTTGAACGAGCATCAGCCGGGCGATATGCGCTTTGGCCTGCTCGCCGCCGGAAAGCCGGCCAAGCGGCGTGTCGAGTTGCTGGCTCTGGAAGCCGAAGCGCCGCGCCCAGCCCTCGACGTGGATGGAACGGCCCTGAAAAATCACGCTGTCCCCGTCCTCGCACAGCGCCTTCCGCAGCAATTGGTCGGGGTTCAGATTGTCGCGCTTCTGATCGAACAAGACGATCCGGAGGTTGTGCGAGCGCTCGACGAGGCCCGAATCCGGTTGCAGGCGATCGGCGAGGATTTTCAGCAACGTGGTTTTGCCGCTGCCGTTGGCGCCGACCAGGCCCAGGCGCAGGCCGGGTTTCAGAAGCAGGTCCAGATCCTTGAACAAGGCCCGGCCGCCGAGTTGCATCGACAGCCCTCTGGCCGCCAGGAGCCGCTTCGATTTGCGCCCGCTGGCGCTGAATTCGATTCTGGTGGTCGTCTCCCGGTTTCTGGCGCGCAGATCGGCCAGTTCGTCGATCAGTTGGTGGGCGTTCTCTATCCGGCCCTTGTCCTTGGAGGTGCGCGCCTTGGGGCCTTTCTTCAGCCATTCGATTTCGTTGCGGACTTTGTTTTCCATGGATTCCAGCGCCTGGGCCTGGGCGGCGCGGAATTCGGCCCGGTATTCCAGAAAACGGCTGTAGCCGCCGTCGCAGGCCAGCAGGCCGCCCGGATAAGCCCGGTTCACTTCCACGATCCGGGTGGCGACGGCTTCCAGAAAGGCGCGGTCGTGGCTGATGACGACGTTGGTGATCCGGCTGTTGCGCAGCCACTGTTCCAGCCACAGGATGCCTTCAAGGTCCAGGTGGTTGGTGGGTTCGTCGAGCAGCAGCAGTTCCGGAGCTTTGGCCAGCGCGACCGCCAGGGCCAGCCGTTTCAGCCAGCCTCCCGACAGTTCGCCGACGGTTTGCCGGGCGTCGGCGAAGCCCAGCTTGTCCAAAATGACCGCCGCGCGGACCATCCCTTCCTGCGGATCCTCCTGGTTTAAGGAGACGCCCGCCTCAAGCTGGGCGAGCAGGACCTGCTCCACCGTCCGCTCCGAAGGAAAGTCGGGCTTCTGCGAAACCAGACCGACCCGCAGCTTCTTCTGGCGCGAAACCGTTCCGCCCTCCGGGATCTCCTCGCCGGCCATCAGCCTGAGCAGCGAGGTTTTCCCCGCCCCGTTCGCTCCGATGATCCCTATCCGCTCCCCTTCGTTGATGGAGAGGGACAGCCCGTCAAACAGCCGGCGATCGCCGTAGGACAGGGAAATCTGATTCAGGTTCAACAGCAAGGCCACCGAAACGCTCCGACATCGCTGTAAGTCCAGGCGCTGTTCTAAGCTTCCGCCGCCGGCCTGTCAATTCATTCCGCCGGATCGGCGCGGGCGGCGGCCGGTTCGGGATGCCCGATTCCCCGTTTGCGGCTATACTGTGGATAGCGGGTCTGGCATGGAGGCGCTGGTGCTGACGATCTACATCGATTCGGACGGCTGCCCGGTGAAGGACGAGGTGTACCACGTCGCCGCGCGCTACAGCCTTCCCGTGCGGGTCGTCGCCAACCGCTATCAGAAAATTCCCGTTTCCCCGCGCATCGAGGCGGTCGTCGTCGAGCAGGGCACGGGCAAGGCCGACGACTGGATCGCCGGCCACGCCGGAGCCGGGGACATCGTGATCACGTCCGACATTCCCCTGGCCGCCCGCTGCCTCGACAACGGCGCGCGGGCGCTCGGGCCCAAGGGCCGCGAGTTCACCCCGGATTCCATCGGCGGCGCTCTGGCCACGCGGCTGATTTCGGATCACCTGCGCCAGATGGGGGTGATGACCGGCGGACCTTCGGGCATGACCCGCAAGGACCGCTCGCGCTTTCTCTCCAGCCTCGACGGGATCATCAACGCCATCCGGCGCGAGAACGAAGCGGGAACGTAAACCGATTCGAAGCGGGAAACGCCAGGGCGGATGCGCGACTTTCGAAAACCGGTCCTCTAGCGGATGAAGGTCCCGTTGCGGTATTCCTCGAATGCCTGCATCAGTTCCTCGCGGGTATTCATCACGATCGGGCCGCCCCAGGCCACGGGCTCCTTCAGCGGCCGGCCGGAGACGAGCAGGAAACGCGCCCCTTTCGCGCCGGCGGCGATGCGCGCGCGGTCGCCGTCGCCGAAGACGACCAGGCGCCCCCGTTCCGCCTTCGTCCCGTCGTCGCCGAAACTTGCTCCGCCCTCGAACACATAGGCGAAACCGTTTTTGCCCGCCGGCAGGGGATGTTCGAAAACGGCGTCGGCGGCCAGCCGGACATCCAGATATTCCGGGTCGGTCACGATGTCCGTCACCGGCCCCCGGACGCCTCCCACGTCGCCGCAGACCACCCGCACCTGAACGCCCGCCCCCGCCTCGACCAGCGGAATCGTGGCGGCGGCGACGTCCCGGTAGCGGGGCCGCATCATCTTGTGCGCGGCAGGCAGGTTGGCCCAAAGCTGAAAACCGCGCATCGGCGCTATGGCTTTTGGCATCTCCTGGTGGATAATGCCGCCGCCCGCCGTCATCCATTGAACGTCGCCCGGCCCGATGACGCCCTTGTTGCCCAGGCTGTCGCCGTGGTCCACCTGACCGGCGAGTAGATAGGTGATCGTCTCGATGCCGCGATGCGGATGCCAGGGAAAGCCGGCGACGTAATCGGCGGGGTCGTCGGAGCCGAAATCGTCGAGCAGCAGAAAAGGGTCGAGCGCGGCGTTGGGCTCGCCGAAAGCCCGGTGCAAATGTACGCCCGCTCCCTCGATTGTCGGCTGGCTTTCCTTCACCCACAGAACCGGACGAATGGGCATCGTCAACCTCCTTCCTACTTTATCTGTTTTGCAAATCGGGCACAGGGGTATGGTTCTTTGACGAATCGAGCCAAAGACAGGCAGGGAGTATTCCGGATATTTTTCAACTTCGCTTCCCGAGACAGGTTTTTCATCTCCGCCTCGCGCCTCTGCGCCTGGGAGCGGTCCGGGCGACGCTCGGCCCAGACGAGCCGCAGGGGCCGGCGCGACGCCGTGTAGCGCGCTCCCCGGCCCGAGGCATGCTCCGCGAACCGCCGGGCGAGATCGGTGGTGCTGCCGGTGTACAGCGTCCCGTCCGCGCAACGGATCATGTACACGAACCAGACTCGGGCGTTCGCCATCGGCGGGCCTCTTTCCGTATTGGGCGATGTTAACGCTCTTCAATAGGCAAAGGAAGGGGGCAAGCCGATGCGGCGCGGGTCATGGGTCCAGCAGCACCGGAGGAAGCACGCATCGGCCGGCGGCGTCCAATTTCGCGGTGAACACGATGGTCTGCCCCGACGAATTGCGAATCTCCACCTTCTCCAGTTCGGCTTCGCCGAGCGGATTGATCTGCAACGACACCTGACCGAAAAGGAAGCGCGGGAACTCGAAGCGGTAGGCGTGAGTCTGACCGTCGCGGCGCATCCACCGCATGTCCGAAATCGGCCGCTGCGGCGGCGAAAGGGGCGTCGCCTGGACCCATAGGGTAAAGGGCTCGGCGGCGTTGCTTTTCAGATGAACGGTGCAGGTGGTCACGGGCCGCGCCAGCTTGTCGGATGGGGTTGGATTTTCGTCCGGCAGGCGAACCAGGCGCGACCAGTGTTCATGGGACGCCAGCAATTGCCTCAAGGGAACAGCCAGCCCGTCATAGGCCGCCAGCGTTTCCGGAGAGGAAGAGGCGGCGAGTTTTTCGCCCAGGGATTGGTACATGCCGAACAAGGTTTCAAGCGAATTTCCCGCCGTTTCCAGTTCGCGCCAAAAAGGCTGAATGCGGGCGGCGGCCTGATTGATCCGATGCAGCCAGGCGGAGTCGCGAAGCGGATCGAGCGGCGCTCCGCCGGGAAAGGTCTCGCGGAGAAGCGCTTGCAGACCTTGGGTTCCTCCGGACAGGGCGGCGGAGAGGCCTTGCTGGGATGCAAACGTCCGCAACACGTCTCCGGGCCGACAACCGGGATCGGGGTCGAAATAGCGGACGTAGCCCAGCGACGGGTTTTCCAGCTGTTTCTCAAGCACCAGCAGCCCGCGATAAACCGCCCGCGAAAGGGCGTCTAACTCGGCGCGGCGTTCGAAAAAGGGCTGCCGCCAATAGCCGAGGGCGATGGCGTAAGCTTCCCAGGCTTGCAGGCGAGCTTCCCCATCCGCCAGAGCGCGCATGCCTTGCATCAAATCGGCCAAGGCTTGATCGGACTCGCGCAGGTCGTCCAGGAGCCTGGCGCGCGGTTTGCCGCCGTGCTTGGCGTCCAGCAAAGCCGCGAGACGGGACAGAGCCTGCTCGCGCGGATAGCCGGCCTGAATCGAATCCGCAGTCTGGCGGATGAGATGATCCCACACGTGGCGCTCCGCCGCGGGGAGGGAATCGGCCGGAAAATGACGCGCGGCCAGGAAGCGGGCCAGGCGTTGGGCGGCCACGCCGTGAGCGGCGGCGCTGGGGTGGCCGTCCTCGTCGCCGATGCGGAAGGAGGTGTTTTTATAGGCCGAACTGGCGCCGGTGAAGTCCGCCGACAGGTCCACGAAATCCGCGCCGCAGGCTTCGCAGGCTTGCGCGATCCGCCGCGCGATGACGGAATTGACGGGCTTTCCGTAAACGTCGTAATAAGCCAGGGTCAAGGGGACGCCCAGCCGCTTCATTTCGGCGCTCATGTCCGACAGGGTCAGGAGAAAATAGGGGAAGTGCGCGCCGTCTTCCTTCCAGCAGGCTTCCACGTGACGCTCGTAGTCCACCGTCCGGCCCATTTGGCGCAAAACGTTGACGCTGAACAGCTCGGCGTCGTTGTCGCACAGGATGACCGCCACCTGATCCGGCCGGTAGCGGTGCAGCCGGTGGATGAAGCGCAGCCAGCCGTCGTAAAGGGCGTAGCCCGACACGCCGCCGTTGACGACCTCGATGTGCCGGTCCCAGAGGCCGCGATTCAGCAGCCGCTCCAACTGGGCGGGAAGGGTTTCGGAATACTGGACCCCCGCGCCGTAGGTCAGCGAGTCGCCCAGGCAGAGAATCCGCACCACGCCGTCCGGTTTGTCCTCCACGGCGGGAAAGTCGCGTTCGTGATCCCAGATGATGGGCATGGGCTAATGGGGGTAGATGTATTCGACGACGAAGCGCTCCTCGTCCTCCTCCGGCGGAAAGCCCTCCGGATTTTCCGCCAGAACCCGCAGGATCTCGGCCAGCCACGAAGGCGCGGGTCCGTTCTCCGCGCTCCGCGCCTCTTCCTTGAGAACGGCGGCGTCGAAATAGCTTTTCACGGGCTTAAAGCTCCTTCTCCACGAGAAAGTCGCCCATAATCAGAAAGTCGATGTCGGTTTTCATGAAGCAGTCGTAGGCCTCTTTCGGCGTACAGACGATCGGCTCTCCCCGGATGTTGAACGAAGTGTTGATGACGACCGGTACGCCGGCGAGTGTCTCGAAAGCGCTGATGACTTTGTGGAAGCGCGGATTCTCGGCGCGCGATACGGTCTGCACCCGCGCCGTGTTGTCGAAATGGGTGACGGAGGGGATGCGGGCCCCCATTCCCGGCTTCACCTGCGGAGCGAAGAGCATATAGGGGCTCGGGAAGTCGATGTCGAAATAATCTTTGGCCCGCTCCTCCAGCACCGCCGGGGCGAAGGGGCGGAAGTCCTCGCGGAATTTGACCCGCGCGTTCAGGACGTCCTTCATGGCCGGGTTGCAGGCGTTGGCCAGGATGGAGCGGTTGCCGAGCGCCCGGGGGCCGTACTCCATGCGCCCCTGAAACCAGCCGAGGATCTGATTTTCCGCGATCAGCTGCGCCGCTTTATGGCAGATGGCGTCCTCGTCCATTTCGGTGAACGCGGCCCGTTCCTTAATCAGTAAGTCGCGGATCGCCTGACGCGAAAACTCCGGACCCAGGAGCGTGCTGTGGAAGGGCCGTGGCGGGCGCGGCTCGCCGTGGGCGTAAGCCGCGTAAAGCGCCGCGCCCAGCGCGCCGCCGCCGTCGCCGGCCGCCGGCTGAATGGAAATACGCTTGAAGGGCGTCTGGCGCATGAATTTTTCGTTGGCTACGCAGTTGAGGGCCACGCCTCCGGCGAGACAGACGTTTTCCACGCCGCCGCAGGTCCGGTGCAAATCGTTGCCCAGGGCGATCATCGCTTCTTCCGTGAGCTTCTGCACCGAGGCCGCCAGGTCCATGTGCGCCTGGGTGATTTCCGATTCCGGCGTGCGAGGCGGCCCGAAGCGGCGGATGAAACGGTCGCTGTACATGCGGCGCGGGTTGTGCATGAAGTCGAAGTAGTCCAGATTCAGACGGAAGGAGCCGTCCGGCAGGAAACGGATCAGATCGCGCAGCTCGTCCAGCCGTTCCGGCTTGCCGTAGGAGGCCAGACCCATCACCTTGTATTCGTCGTTGTTGACCTTGAAGCCCAGGAAGGCGGTGATGGCGCTGTACAAGAGGCCGATGGAATGCGGGTAACGGATCTCGCGCCGCTTGAGGATGCGGTTGCCCTCGGCCAGATACTGAACGGTCGTCGCCCATTCGCCCACGCCGTCCACGGTGAGGATGGCGGCGCGGTCGAAGTCCGAGATGAAATAGGAACTGGCGGCGTGGGACAGATGGTGTTCGGCGTACTGAACGGGGCCGGCATAACCGATCTGCTCGGCAAGGACGCGGGCGAAAAAAAGGCGTTCGTGCACGGCGTGGGACAATTGCCGGCGCACCATGTCGTGGCTGGCCGGCGCGTAACGCCTGCCGATGGAGAGGGTCCGCTCCAGTTTCAACAGCGGCTTTTCGTAAAAGCACGCCAGATCCAGATCGGAGGCTTGCAGGCCCGCGTACTGGAGACAAAAGCGGATGGCTTCGGCCGGGAAGCGGTTGTCGTGCTTTTTGCGGGTGAAGCGTTCTTCCTCGGCGGCGGCGATGATTTGGCCGTCGATCACCAGGGCGGCGGCGGCATCGTGATAGTAACAGGATACTCCGAGGATCTTCATGAAGCGTTGCTCGCGCCCGTTAGTATTGGCTGTCCAGGTCGCACTCCTCGCAGGCCGGATACGTCCAGTCGCCGGCGTCGGCAGAGGCGGAGATTTCCGTTTGCTCTTCGGACGGGGAAGGCATCAGTCCATAAAGAATTTCGAGCAGCTTCTTCCATTCCTCGGGATTCATGGACGCCTCGTTCGTCTGACGGCTCGCACGCGTTGGACGGGAAAAACACCAAGCTCCGCGTGAACGGGTTCATGGTTCCACCAATGGTTTTTTTTACCACAGGACCGGAATCCGCGCCAGCCCTCCAGCCGACGGCATCAGCGAATTTTCGCGCGATCGGCCGGCTCGATCCAGATAGGCGAGGTCCAGGCGCGCTCGAAGGCGGTTTTGGCGATCTCGGGATCGTTGCAGGCTTCCGGAGGCTGCCCCGCTTGCGCCGCGTCGGCGCAGTCGTGGGCGGTCCAGCGGCAGGTCGGCGTCTGCAGGACGCGGATGTAATAAAAGCCCGGCTGGCTCGGATCGAAATCCGGATCGCGCCAGACCGCGCACAAGCGGCGCGCCCCGCCGACCGGAGAGCAGGTTTCTTCATCGGCTTGGGAGCGTTCGACGGCCTGCCCCGCCAAATCGACGATTTCGAGATGCGTCTCGCCTTGCGCGTCCAGGCGGCCCTTGACGAGTTGAACCAGCATCAGATCCGCCCCAGGGTGGGCCTCGTCGCCCTCGTCGGCCAGCGCCTCAACGACGACTAAAGGAGCCGCGCCCGCGTCGCCCGCCAGCACGCCGCCCATGGGAACGCCGTCCCGGTAGCCGCGCTCGACGCGATCCTCGCGTTCGCACCAGTCCTGGGGCAGCCCGGCTCCGGCGAAAACGCGCACGCTCAGGCGCGGGCCGCTGGTGGCGTAAACCTCGCGCCGGCGCAACGCCTCGAAGATCGCGTCGCGGCTGTTTTCCACCGCCCACACGGCCGCCAGCCCGCCCGGATTGTAAAGGCGGGGCTGGTGCGTGATCGTTCCCGGCCCCAGGCGCAGTTCGGGAGAGGCGTCGGTCGCGCCGACGTGCCCCGGGAATCCCCAGTCCTCCACCAGCCCCGGCGCGCCGTTGTGCGTGTCGGTGCTGCCGATGACGCCCACCCGGTAGGGATTGAGGCCCAGCCGCCGCTCTTCCTGCAATCCGAAGGCGAACACGTTGCGCAGAAAATCCAGGCGGCTGATGCAGCCGAAGCCGTTGACCCCGCCGCTGCCGGGCGTATCCCCGCAATCGACGAAATCCGCCTCGCGGATCTTCTCGAAGTCGCAGTAAGGGTCGTCCGCCAGGCCGGCGAAGCCGTTCTTGCATTCCATGTCGCCCTTGTGCTGGAACAGCTCCACGACGGGCTCCATAACGGTCCGCCGCGCGGCGGCCTGCCGCTGGGCCTCCAAAGCTTCGTCCAGATAATAAGGCGAGTACAGATTGCCGTTGCTCCAGTTGGAATTGTGCGGCAGCGTGATGACCTCGCAGGGACCGTCCGCGCCCAGACACTGTTCCTCCAGCCGGTCCCACAGGCCGTCGGGATCGGCGGCCTCGAAGTAGCTCGGCGGCAGTTCCGGCACGGCGTCGTTGCGGAACAGGACGTTGCGGTGCCAGTTGACCACGGCGGTGCTCGCCGTGTACTCGTAGGCGACAAACGCCGTGAAGGCGCAGGCGGCGCTGCGGTCGTAGGCGGCCTCGGCGGCGTTTTGGATGCGCTTCCAGACCCGCGCCGCCGCTTCGCGGCAGGCCGCGCCGTCCGCCCCGCACAGATCCGGGAAGCGCTCGGGCGTCGAGACGGCCAGTTTCAGGCCGAACGCCGTGACGACGTTCTGGCCGCCCGCTCGCAGGTCCGCGCAGCGTTCGCTGTCGTAGACGGCGCCGCCGGGCGTCGTGCACAATTCCATCTCGCCGACGTATTCGATGTGATCGGTCAAGGCCGCGAAATCCAAAGGCCGCGCCAGCCGGGCGCGGCGCGTCCCGACGCCGTTTTCGTCCAGCGGCGCAAGCCGGATCTCGCCTTCGCCCCGGGCGAAGGCCCAGGCCTCTTCCGGCGTGGCCCGCACCTCGTAGCCGTAGGCGTCCCAGCTCAGCGCCGTGTGGGCGTGCAGGTCGCCGAAGTACAGATTGCGCAGCGGATTGCGGCGGGCGCAGGCTTCGCGGGTCTCGGTGTAATGGGGTTCGGCGGCCGGATCGGTCCAGGATTCGTTGTCGCCGTCGCCCGCGTCGCCGTCGGAAGGGCTCGCATCGCCGTCCGCCGACATATCGCCGTCGCTTTTATCCGCGCTCGAAGCGCTACACCCGGCGCAGAATAGAGCTAGAAAGGCAGACAGCACTAAGAACCTGCCCCAATATAAGCAGGAAGCGATGTTCGTCATTCCCGCGTAGGCGGGAATCCAGATTTGTTTCAATAGCTTCTGGACCCCCGCTTTCGCGGGGGCGACGGCTTTCCGGTCTACTGGAATAGGTTCTACGAGTCGTGCAACAAACGTGACAAATTGTAGGCGAACTGGCGAGATGGCCATCTGATCTGCCTCATCGAATGAACGTGGGGTATGTTTGGAGTTTCAAATTGCGGGTGGAACTATTCAACTCCAAGGAATTTATACCACAGGACCGCGCCGTTGGGCGAGTTTTCCGCTGAGACAATGGGAAACGGATCGGGGCTTGCACGATCAATTTTGCCCTCAGCCGGACGCCGGGCGGCCGAGAAGGTCGCCGGGCGGCCGGAAGTCGATTTCGCGGCAAAGCTGCTCCAGGGTCGCCATGCGCAGCGCCAGCCGCTCGTTGGCGCGGATCGCCGCCTCGTCGCCCAGGACGCGGTCGAGAAAATCGGCGTGGTAGAGGTCCCGCGTGTAAAGCGAAGCGGGATTGACGAAGTCGCGGAACTCAGGGGTGAGGTAGGGCGGCTGCGGCGCGGGCGGCCGGGAGTAACGCTTCGTCACGACTCCGCCTAAAGCCACCTGGTCCAGCTTGCGCAGCAGGTGCCGCGCCTGGTCCGCCACCTGCCAGATTTCCCGGTGCAGGGTTTTGAGGCTCGGCCGGCCGGCCGTGGAGCCGTAGCCCGTCGGGAAGGCCGCGACGCGCGGCGAAAGCATGTGGGCGATCCGCCGCTCCAACAGCGACGTCAGCCGGTAGCGCCAGGGCGTGGAGACGAAGACGTCGATCATGCCGGCGCTCATCTGCGGCACGGCGACGGGCAGCCAGTCGTAGACCGTCGAGACGCCCAGGGAAAGGTGGCCCGTCATCTTGAGCAGAAAGGCGGCGTCGGCCTGCTGCGTGGTGAGCGTGCCGGGTCCGAGGTCGCAGACGGCGGCGACGCGGCGGCGCATGTCCTCGATGAAGAGCGGACGCCAGTCGGCCTTGAACGCGCCCTGCGGCGGCGGCGGATCGTAGAGGAAGCGATAGAACAGAATGTTATCGACGTTGGCCCGCTTCCGCCGCCCGATGGAAAGGAACTCCTGGCCGAAGTTGTAGTTGCGGACGATCTCGCCGCCGACGCTGTTGATGATGAGATCGTAGTCGCGGGCGAGCACGCGGCGGGAGAGCATCTGATGGTAGTAGGCCGTAAAGGGCTGTTCGCTGCGGACGCGGCCGGTCAGCTCGCGCCGCAGGGAGGCGTCGATCGGCACGGTCCAGAAGGACTGGCGGCGGAAGTGGTGCAGCTTCCAGCCCATGCCCAGGGCGACCGCCTTGGCCCGGATCACGTCGTCCTCGTCGTCCTCGCCGTTGACCGTCGCGTCGAACGGCAATCCGACGAATCCGGCGGCGCAGGCCGTCAGCCGCGAATCGTAACCGCCGGTCAGGTCGGCGACGACGCGCTGCTCCATCGCCTTGAGCCGCTGGAAGCGGTCGATCAGCGGCGCGGCGACCCGCGCGGCGGCCTCGTCCATCGACCGGACGTCCGCTTCGTCGCGGTACGGCAGCCAGTGGCGATGACGGCCGAGGCGGCCCTCCCGGTAAACGATGTGCTCGCCGAACCACGGCCGCTTCACGCCCTCCAGGATCGAGTTGGGAACCATGACGATGCCGCGGTCGAAAAATTCCCGGGCGCCTTCCGGATCGAGCGGGATGCCCAGCGCCCGCCCGAGGGGGATCGGGCTGGTCGTGACCCAGAACCCGCCGCGCCCCTCGGCGTAGTAGACGTTCATGATCGCCGCCTGGTCGTTGACCACGATGGCCGCGCGGCGTTTGGCGTCCCAGGCGACCAGGGCGAAAACGCCCTCGTAGCGATTGAGGTCGGCCGTCTCCCACTCCGTCACGTCGGCCAGCAGGCGCGGCAAGGACACTTCCGGCCGGGCGGCGTAGGCGTCGTAAATCAGACCCTTGACGGCGATCCAGCCGCGTTCGTCGGCATGGAAGGCGACCGTCCGTCCGTTCTCGGCGAGACGCAAAAGGCTCGCCCCCGGCGTGTGAAAGACGTCCGCCTCCTCCGCCCGCAGCACCTCCCGGCGCCAGTCGGCGATGGACTTGAAGGCCTCCGGCGGCGCAGCGCCGGCGGCGCCGGAATTGAAGAACGCCGTGAAATCCGCCATCGCTCATCCCCTTGCCGGTCGCCGTGGATTCGGCTTGCCGGGGTTCTAAGAACTAACAGAATGAAGCTCTCCCCTTTGTCACCCCCGCGAAAGCGGGGGTCCAGAACTCATTGATACCAGACTGGATTCCCGCCTTCGCGGGAATGACGAACATCGGCTCCTTCATCTACTGAGATGGGCTCTAAGAATCAAACCCGTAACGCTTCAGCTTTTCTCTTAAGGTTTTGCGGTCGATGCCCAGCAGTTCGGCCGCCTTGGTCTTGTTGTTGGCCACGCTTTCGAGGACGTGGCGGATGTATTCCGCCTCCATCTCCGCCAGGGTGCGCGTCAGGCCGTTCGCGCCGCCGAAGCCGCCCTGCCGCATGCCGGGGGGCAGATCCGGAGCGTCGATCATGTCGCTTTCCGTCATCGCCATGAGCCGCTGCACGAGATTCTCCAACTCCCGCACGTTGCCCGGCCAGTGGTAGCGCTTCAGGTGTTCCAGGGCGCGGTCCGTGTAGGCCGGCGCGGTCCGCCCCATTTCCCGCGCGTATTTCGCGGTGAAGTGGCGCGCCAGAAGCAGCACGTCGTCGCCCCGCTCCCGCAGCGGCGGAAGCTCGATGGCGATGACGTTGAGCCGGTAATAGAGATCCTCGCGGAAACGGCCGCTTTTGATCAGCGTCGGCAGGTGTTTGTTCGTCCCGGCGATGATTCGCACATCGGCCTTTTGCGGCCTGGCCGAGCCCACCATGCAGACTTCCTTTTCCTGCAAAACGCGCAGCAGCTTCACCTGCATGGCGACGCCGGTCTCGCTGACTTCGTCGAGGAAAATCGTCCCGCCGTCGGCGGTCTGGAAGAAGCCGGCGCGCGTCTCCGTCGCCCCCGTAAACGCGCCCCTGACGTGCCCGAACAGCTCGCTCTCCAGCAGACCTTCCGGGATGCCGCCGCAGTTGACCGGCACGAACGGCCGCGAGGCCCGGTCGCTGCGGTAGTGAACGGCGCGCGCCACCAGTTCCTTGCCGGTGCCGCTTTCGCCGGCGATCAGCACGGTGGCCTTGACCGGGGCGGCCTTCTGGATCATCTCGAATACGCCGCGTATCGTCTCCGATTCGCCGATCAGGCCTTCCGGCGCGGCCGGCGGGGGGGCGGCGCCGTCGGTCATCCGCCGCCGCCAATGGCGCTCCATGACGGCGTCCACGACCTCGACCAGTTCCTTCCGCGTGTACGGCTTGGCCAGATACTCGTCGGCCCCGAGCTTCACCGCCTCCACCGCCCCTTCGATGGACGGATAGCCGGTGACCATGATGACGCTGACCGTTCTGAAGTTGTCGCGGATGAGACGAATCAAGTCCATGCCGTCCTGCTTCGGCATTTTGAAATCGGTGACGACGAGATCCACCGCCGTCTCCCGCAGCAGGCGCAACGCCTCCTCGACGTCCGAGGCGGTAAGAACGGCGTGGCCGTCGCCCTCCAGATGCCGGCGGATCAGCTCCAGCGCGTCCCGGCTGTCGTCCACGGCGAGAATGCGCGCCGGCCTTTTCGCGTCGCGTTGCGTTTCAGCGGCCATGGTCCTCCTGAAGCACCGGCAATACGACGACGAACGTCGATCCCTGGCCCGGCTGGCTGGCCACGTCGATCCGGCCATGGTGCGACTTGACGATGCCGTGAACCACGGAAAGGCCCAGGCCCGTTCCCTGACCGACTTCCTTGGTGGAAAAGAAGGGCAGGAAAATTTTCTCGCGCACCGCGTCCGACATGCCGACGCCGGTGTCCTGGACGGCAAGCCGGATTTCGTTTTCGCGCTGCTCGGTGACGACGGTCAGCGCGCCGCCCCCCGTCATGGCCTGAACGGCGTTGACCACGAGGTTCACCGCCACCTGGCGGATTTGCGCTTCGTCGGCGTAGATTGCCGGCAGGGCGGGAGTCAGCCGGCATTCGGTGCGGATGTTCTGTCTGGCGAGGCGGACGCGGAAAAACGACAGGACTTCCTCGACGATGGCGTTCACATCGACCGGCTTGCGCTTGGGCGGAATCTGCCGCGCGAACAGGAGCAGCTTGCGGACGATCTCCCGCGCGTGGAGGGCGGCGGTCTCGATCCGGCCGATGTCGGCGAGCGCCTGCTCCGGCATGGCGGGCGTGTCCTTCAGCAGTTCGGCGAAGCCCAGGATTCCCGTCAGCGGTTCGTTGATCTCGTGCGCCATGCCGGCGGACAGCTGGCCGATCGTCGCCAGCCGGTCGGCGTGGCGAAGCTGCTCCTGGAGCTTCTCCTGCTCCTTTTCCGCCTGCCGCCGCTCGATCAAGAGCGCCACCTCGCGCGCCACGGAGTCGATCAGGTGGCGCTCCTCGTCGAGGAACGGCCCTTCATCCAGTTCCGGCCGCGATTCGAGGTAAGCCACTTCCACCCGCCCGCGGTGCGCCTCGCCGACGACAAGATCGGCGCGCTGCATGAAATCGGATTCGCGGAACCCCGGCGTCTCGTAGCTCGACTTGTCGAAGACGATTCGCGCCTCGGTGATCTCGGGGTAGAGGTAGGCCGGAGGCAGCAGGCGGACGATGCGGCCGAGCAGAAACGCCATGGGCTGGTGCGATTTGGCGGCCAGGTCGGCGATGCCGTACATGCACATCAGTTCCTTGACGCGCTCGCGCAACTCGAACTGGGCCTGGTTGTGAGACAAAGCCAAGCCGATAATCGCCATCGCCTCGCTCAACTGCTCCATCGTCGAGGCGGGAATGGTCATGGCCTCGCGGTAGAACAGCCCCAGCACGCCGCGGGTTTCCATGCCGAACGTCAGCGGAAAAACGGCCAGAGCGCCGAAGGCGTCCGGAGCGGGGGCGGCCGTCTCGTCGCTTCGACGCCAAAACCGGCCTTGATAAGCCCGTCGTTTCGGCCCCTGCACGGCCGAGGGGGGATCGAAGAGGCCTCGCAGATCGACCTCGGCGGGCGCGTTGTGCAGCTTATAAAAGAGAGAAAGGTCCGGCGCTCCTTCCATCCGCGTGACGGCGCAGAAGAAGGGGGGCGTTTCGCCCCGGCGCGCGTCGCAATGGAAAAACCGCCGTCGTTCGCGGTACATCGCCTCGACGGCGTCGCACCCCGAGAAATGGATCAGCAGCGAGGCGACGTCGCGCAGCATCTCCAGCGTCATACGCCCCCGCGCGGCCTGTGAGAGAACGCGATCGGCCAGCAGGCGGTAATCTTCCTTGGATTTGGCGCTGAGCGGCGACTTCGGCGGTTGCTTTTTATTCATGAGACGGCGACGAGCGTTCCATTCTCCCCGGCGTGGGGTCGGCGCTCATTTTGCCACCGGAACGGAAAAAAGGCGAGGCCGCCGCGAGGCTCACGTTCGATCGGCGACGGGCTGCGCGGGGATTTGGTTTCGGAATCCGCCTGGTAAGGAGGCGCCGTCCATCATCGCTTTTCGAACGTCGAACCGTCCCGACGGCCTCGCCGGGCGGACGGGCTCTAAATTCAGGCCCGTCCGCGCAGTCTCGCCGCCTGCGCCACCCGCTCGATGGCGATCATGTAAGCCGCGTCGCGCATGTAGACGCCGCGCTTTTCCACCAGATCGGCCATGGCGTTGAAGGCGTTGGTCAGCTTGGTGTCGAGTTTCTTGAGCACTTCGTCCTTTTCCCAGAAGAAGTTCATGTTGTCCTGCACCTGTTCGAAGTAGGAGCAGGTGACGCCGCCGGCGTTGCAGAGAAAGTCCGGGATTACGTAGATCTTCCGCTCCCGCAGCACGGCGTCGGCTTCGGGCGTCGTGGGGCCGTTCGCGCCCTCGGCGAGCAGCTTCACCCGCTTCGGGATCAACTGCGCCGTCTCGGCGTTGATCTGGTTTTCCAGCGCGCAGGGCACGAGGATATCGACATCCTGCTTGATCCATTCCGAACCCGGCAGAGCCTCGTAGCCCGCCGCCAGGGCTTTTTCGCGGTCGATCGCGCCGTAGCTATCGACGATCGACATCAGGAAATCGGGATCGACGCCGTCTTTTTTGCGGTAGGTATAGGAGGCGTTGTCCCGGCCGTCCCAGCAGGAGACGCAGACGACCTTGCCGCCGTAGTCGCGGAACAGCTTGGCCGCGTACTGCGAGACGTTGCCGAAGCCCTGGAAGGCGGCGCTCATCTTGCCGATATCGAGGCCGAGGCGCTTCGCGGCTTCGCGGACGGCGTAAATCACGCCGAAGCCGGTGGCCTCGGTGCGGCCGAGCGAACCGCCCAGGCCGATCGGCTTGCCGGTGATGAAGCCGGGGAAATGGCCGCCGGCGAGCGTTTCGTATTCGTCGAGCATCCACAGCATGTGCTGGCCGTTGGTCATCACGTCCGGCGCGGGAACGTCCTGGACGGGACCGACGTTCTTGAACACCTGGCGCACCCAGCCCCGGCAGATCTGTTCCTGCTCGCGCGGCGAAAGCTTGCGCGGGTCGCAGATCACGCCGCCCTTGCCGCCGCCGAGCGGAATATCGACGACCGCGCACTTCCAGGTCATCCAGGTGGCCAGGGCGCGTACGGTGTCGGCGGTCTCCTGGGGATGGAAGCGGATGCCGCCCTTGGCGGGGCCGCGAAAATCGTTGTGCTGAACGCGGAAGCCGCGAAAGACGCGGACCGAGCCGTCGTCCATGCGCACCGGAATCGTGAAGTGGTACTCACGCAGGGGCCAGCGCAGGAGTTCGCGAACTCCGGGCTCAAGACCCAGCATATCCGCGACGCGGTCGAACTGGGTTTGGGCCATCTCGAACGGATTGAAAGCCTTCGACATGATTTGACTCCTTAATGGCGACGACTGAAGTACAAATCCCGGTTCACGCGATGCGCCGAAGACGGGAGCAGGTCAGCAGTATTCCTCGCAGTGCCAGACGCCGCTGGGCGGCTTGGGCAGTTTGCAGCGGCGACGGCTGTCGCAATTGGCGCAAAGCCCGAGCAAATGGAGTCCCGCCAGGTCCGCGTCCGGGCGGACGGCGCAGTCCTGGCGCGCCGGCGAAGCGGCCGCCGGCTCGGGGCTGCATTCGTACAGCTCGCATTCCACGAAGGCCGTCGAAGCCGTTGCGGAATAGCCGCATCCCTCGACGTGCGCGCAGTTGACGCACAGGCGGCTCGTAAACACGGGCTCCACGTCCCGAAGCTCTTCCTCGGGGGCGAGGGTGTGGGCTTGATTAACGATTCTGGCGGCGGGCATCGTATCCTCTCCTTTCGGGTTCTGGCTGTCCACTCTTTCATCTACCGATCTATGCTCACGGTGGACGAACGCCAGCGGGTAGAGCAGAGAACGTGCCAAATTGGCCGAGAGGCCTTTTTGTAACGAATCATTTTGTAACATACTGTAAATACTATATTTTTAGTTTATACGCAAAAAATTCGCATACATGTAAATCGGGGGATTAAATTGCGCCGAGCGGTGAATTTTTACCCACCGGTGCAAAATTCCCCACCCGGAACCGTTTTTAGAACCGCTTGATCGCCGGTCTTCAGCGAACATCATTGTTTTCGGAAAGCGGTTTTCTGTGGCAAAGTGCGGCGGCGGCGGCCGACGTCGGAAAATTTCTTTTTTGGCGCGGTCTTTGCTCTCCAGAGGCGATAACCTGACTGGAGAAACGGAACGTCAACCCATGGTTAATCTGGACAGCATTCAACATCGTTTCGACACCTACCGTTCGCTGATGCCTCATCGCATCAACGAGATTCTGCTCGTGGCGACGCTATATGACGCCTACATTCTTGAAGAGGATGGCAGCTTCGAGGAATTGATCTGGCAGCAGTACACGAATCGCGGCCTCTCGGCCATGCCGCGCATTCGCAAGGTTCTCGACTTGGACGCGGCTATCCAGGCCATCCAGACCCATCCCATCGATCTGGTGCTGACGATCGTCCACGAGAACAGCGATTTCGCTTTCGAGCTGGCCGGGCGAGTCAAGGTCCTCAAACCCGAACTGCCCGTCGTGATGCTGGCGACGGACCCGGTGTCGCTCTCCAGCTTGCCGTCGCGCTATCCGTCGCACGGCCTCGACCGCGTTTTCCTCTGGCAGAACGACCCGGCGCTGCTATTGGCCATCATCAAATATTACGAGGACATGGCCAACGTTGACAACGACACGCAAGTCGGCGGCGTGCGGGTGGTGCTGCTGGTGGAGGACAACATCGCCTACTGGTCCAAGTTCCTGCCGGTCATCTACACGGCCGTGATGCAGCTGACGCGCCGCCTGCTGGACGAGGGACTCAACTACCTCCACAAGCAGCTTCGCATGCGCTCCCGCGCCAAAATCCTGATGGCCGACAGCCTGGAAGGAGCGTTGGACATATACAACCAGTACCGGCCCTATCTGCTCGGCGCGATCACCGACGTGCGCTTCTACACGAACGGCCGCCTCGACGACGAAGCCGGTTTCCGGCTAGTGAACCATCTGCGCGAGGATCTGCCGGACCTGCCGATCTGCATCCAGTCCGCCGATCCGGAGAAGAATCGCAGCCGGGCGCGGGCGCTGGATACGCACTTCATCGACAAGAATTCCGCCAGCCTGCTCGAAGATCTGCAACGCTTCCTCACCGAGCGCCTCGGGTTCGGCGATTTCGTGTTCCGCCTGCCGGACGGCCGGGAGATCGCCCGCGCCGGCAGCCCGCGCGAGCTTCTGGCCCGGCTGGCCGAGGCGCCCGCCGAATCGATCCTGCATCACGCCATGAACCAGGAATTTTCGCATTGGATGGCGGCGCGCACCGAATTGAAGATCGCCGACCAGCTCTATCCCAAGCGCGTCGAGGACTTCAGAGACCCGGAGGAAATCCGGGCCTATATCATGCGCGTCATCCGCAGCGTGCTGCACGAAAAACAGAGCGACGTCGTGACGCGTTTCACGCCGGACAAGGACCCCAACGAGATCGAGTTCATGCGTTTCGGCGAAGGCTCGTTGGGCGGCAAGGCGCGCGGGATCAGCTTTTTGCGCTATCTCATCTCCCGGATGGGAACAAGCGCCGCCTATCCCGAGGTGTCGATCGAAATCCCGCCCACCCTTGTCGTCTGCTCGGGCGAGTTCGACCGTTTTCTGGGCCAGAACGGCCTGCGCGACTTCACGGTCGCCGAAGCGGGGTCCTTCCGGGAGATTCAGGAGCATTTTCTTCAAGCCCCCCTGCCGCCCGATCTATCCGACGCCCTGCGCGCCTATCTCGTCAAGGTGCGCGAGCCCCTGGCCGTGCGCTCGTCGAGCCTGCTTGAAGACTCGCAGCATCTGCCGCTGGCCGGGCTTTACTCGACGTTCATGATTCCCAACAACGAGCCGACCCTCGACCTGCGGCTGGCCTCGCTGGCGCGGGCGATCCGGATGGTCTGGGCGTCGGTGTTCGGCGACGACCCCCGATCCTATTTCAAGCCCACGGCCTACCGCGTCGAAGACGAACACATGGCCGTCGTCGTGCAGAAACTCGGCGGCGGCCGGCAGGGGGAATATTTCTACCCCACCTTCTCCGGCGTCGCCCAGTCGCACAATTTCTACCCCGTTTCGTATATGAAAGCCGAGGACGGCGTGGCCCAGATCGCGCTGGGCCTGGGCAAGACGGTGGTCGAGGGCGGCGCGATCGTGCGTTTCTGTCCGAAATACCCGCAACTGATGCCGCAGTTTTCCTCGATCCGCGACTGGCTCTATTTCACCCAGAAGCATTTTTATGCGCTGGCGCTGAAGCCGCACGACGCCGCGGCGCCGCCGGGGGAGAACCTGGAGCGCCTGCCCTTGTCCGTCGCCGAGCAGCACGGCGTGCTGCAACAGGCGGCCTCGGTTTATCAGAGCGAAAGCGATCTCTTGGTGGACAGCTTTTTCTACGACGGGCCGCGCATCGTCACCTTCGCCAAGGTGCTCCGCGATCCCCGCCTGAAGCTCGGGGCTTTGCTGGGAGACATCCTGGCGAGTTGCGAAGCGGCGATGCGGACGCCGGTGGAGATCGAGTTCGCCGTGGATCTGCCGCCCGACCGGCCGCCGGTTTTCTATCTTTTGCAACTCCGGCCCATGGCTTCCAAGCGCCGCTGGGAGCAGGTGCAGATTACCGACGAACAGCGGAGCGGGGCGATCTGCCGCACCCGTCTGGCGCACGGCAACGGCGTTTTTCGCGGCGTCCGGGACGTCGTTTACGTAAAACCGGACGCCTTCGACAAATCCCGGACGCGCGAGATCGCCGAGCAGATCGGCCAGGTCAACCGCAAGCTGGCGGAGGAAAAACGGCCCTACCTGCTCATCGGCTTCGGGCGCTGGGGCTCCACCGATCCCTGGATGGGGATCGGCGTGCGCTGGGCGCAAATCTCCGGGGTGAAGATCCTGGTGGAGGTCGGGCTGGAGGGATTCAACGTGGACCCCGCGCAGGGAACCCATTTTTTCCAGAACGTCACGTCGCTGAACATCGGCTGCCTTTCCGTCCCGCACGGCGAGGGATCGTTTTTGGATTGGAACTGGCTCGAACGGCGGGAGGCGAGAACGGAAACCGAATATCTGCGGCATCTCGAACTCGACCAGCCGCTGACGATCTGGATCGACGGCCGCAGCGGCGAAGCGGTCATCGCGGCGCAAACCCCCGAATCGAAACCCCCTGTGAAATCGGAGTGAAGCGGCCGGGTCCGCGCGAACTCGCCAATAGTCATCAGCGGCGAAAGAAAAAGGGCTTACGGGTTTTCCGTAAGCCCTTGGCTTCTCTGGTGGAGTTAATCGGAATCGAATCGACGGCCTCTCGAACGCCTCGGACTCCTGCCGGGGCGTTTGCGTGTCCGCCGCCGCCAGAATTCCGTCACCAAAATTGTATACTATATTTACACTACTATTTATATTGAAAACTATATTTGTACATTTCACCTAAGGTTCCTTTCCGATTATCCGATATCCCGAATGGGACGCGCGCGGTGTCCCCGGGCCGTCGGTCTTTTCTCCCCCGCCGATTCGTCAGCCGGCGGTCCAGTGGCAGCCCAATCTGCAACCTCTTGCACGGAGTGCGTCATGCGCCCCTGTTTCGCCGCCCGATTGAACCTGATCGTCGCCGTTTGGTTCGCCCTGATCGGGGCCGCGGCCTGCACGGGCGCCGATGACTCGGCCCGGGACTACGGCGAAACCTGCCCGGACGGCCAGGCGTGGAATGACGCGAGCGGCGCGTGCGAGCCCGTTGACGGAGCGGGAGGCGATCCGGACGGTCTTGCGGGCGACGACGTCCCGGCGGCGGATGCGGACAACGAGTTCGAGGACGGCGCGGACCCGGACGGCGACGGAAGCGATGCGGACGGCGCGGACGGCGAGATAACGCCGCCCTACGACGCCCCTCAGGGGTTCGATCCGCAGCGCCCGGACCTTCCGGTGGTGGAAAGCCTGTGCGACGGCGTCTACTGCTCCGGGACGGGCCGCTGCGTGGTGATCGATCTGCAACCGAGCTGCCTGTGCGCGCGCGGCTACCACGATGAGGGCCTGAGCTGCGTCGAAAACGACCTGGAGGATCCCTGCCGCGGCGTGGACTGCGGCTCGGCGGGCCGCTGCGTCATCCTGGACCTGAACGCCGGCGAGATCGCCTGCGACTGCGACACGGGACACTCGGACATCGGCCTGCACTGTGTCTACACGGACATGGAGCAGGGCTGCAACCTGGTGGACATCGGCAACGACACGCGGGTCTGCCTCTTCCCCGGCGACCTGATGGCGGATGTGGAGGACCTCTATTTCCCGCGCTACGACGAGGATGCGGATGCTCCGGACTCGCGCCTGCGGGCGGCCACGGACCTTCCCTCGAAGGTGGACCACCGCGCCGATTATCTGGGAATCTACCTGAGCCGCATCGACGACCAGGGCCAGTGCGGCGCCTGCACCGTCTTCGCCGCGACCTACTCGCTCGAATCCTACGAAGCTTCGCTGCTTCAAACCGCCACCGATCTGTCCCAGAGCCACGTCTGGTCCATCAGCGGCCTGAACCTCTCCTGCACCGACGGCTCCTACATCACCAGCGTGGTGGCCGCCGTCAGCGGCAACCGCAGCGTGGCCCCCAACGCCGCATGGCCCTATTCCTGCCATGGCTACGGCGGCGGCAATTCCTGCATAGGCTGGCTAAGCGGCGCGCCCGCTTCCTTCAACGAAGCCCGCGATGGTCTGATCCGCGGCGTCAGCCCCTACAACATTTGGAGCCGGAACGTCTCCCAGATCGAGGAGGCGCTGGCCGCCGGGCAGAACGTGGTCTACGGCGTTCCGGTTTACGGCTCGGTATGGAGCGCCTGGGGCTCCTCTCCGCTGATCGGCGTTCCGGGAAGCGGCGACGCCTATTACGGCGGCCACGCGATCCTGATCGTGGGATACGACCGCGCCAAGGGCGAATTCCTGTTTTTGAACTCCTGGGGCGGCTACTGGGGCGACAACGGCTACGGGCGCTTCACCTACGACTTCATCTCGCGCTACGGCTGGGGCGGCATGGCCATCCGCAGCTTCATCAAATCCGGCTGCCAGGGCGACTCCGACTGTTCCTGCGGCTACTGCGTCTCGGGCGAGTGCGCGGCCGCCGAAGAGAGCTTCAACGGCTACGACGATAACTGCGACGGGCGCATCGACGAGGGTTTCGACTGCCAGCTCGGCCAGTCGCGCGACTGCGGCGGCGTCAATGCGGGTGAGTGCCAGGCCGGAACGCAAAGCTGCGTGGAGGGTCGCTGGAGCGACTGCGTGGGCGAGATCGTCGGCCCTCAGCCGGAAAGCTGCGACGACAAGGACAACGACTGCGACGGCCAGACCGACGAGAGCCTCTCGCGCGCCTGCGGTTCGGACGAGGGCGAATGCAGGGCGGGCCTGGAGCTTTGTGCGCACGGCGTATGGGGCGCGTGCAGCGGCGCGGTCGGGCCGGAGGACGAAGCGTGCGACGGGCTCGACAACGACTGCGACAGCCGGACCGACGACGACCTCTACGAGCAGGACGCGCCGCCGGACCTGCGCTGCCCGCACGAAGGAATCTGCGCCGGCGGCGCGGCCGAGAACGCCTGCGAGAACGCCGCGTGGGTCTGCCGCTTCCCGGACGGCTATATGGAAGAGGAATGCCCGGTGGTCAACGACCACTGCGACAGTGGCGGCATGAGCGAGGCGAGCTGCAAGGACGGCATCGACAACGATTGCGACGGCCTCACCGACGAGCACAACCGCTATTACCTGTGCGAACAGCTTCCAGATTACTGGAAGATCGAACGGGGCGAACCCTGCTATGCCTCCGAATACGGTCAATGCCAGGAGAGGGCGGGCGCGTACCAGTGCGTGCAGTCGCCCAGCAGTTGTTCGATCGGCATTTCCTGCATCGGCGCGCAGGGCCCGCAGGCTGAAAAATGCGACGACGGGGACTGGGACTGCGACGGCAAGAGCTTCGACCGGAACGACCGCGATGGAGACGGCTACGGCGACTGCTTAGGACATGTGGACTGCAACGACGGCGACCCGGTTGTCAGCCCGGACGCGGCCGAAATCTGCGACGACGACATCGACAACGACTGCGACGGCTCGACCGACGAGTCGGCCGATTGCGTGGCGGAGCCGGTGGACGGCGATGGCGAGACGGACGGGGACGACGCCCCCGCGCCCGAGCTGATATGGCGCGCCATTCCGGCCGGAGACTTCCTGATGGGCTGCTCGCCGGAGGACGCGGAATGCTACAGCGCGGGCGCCGAAGAGCCGCGCCACGCCGTGAACGTTCCGGCCTTCGACATGACCGAGACCGAAATCACCCGCGCGCAGTTCCGGTGGTTTTTGGGCTACTCGCCGAAGGGCGACGACGCGGAATGCCCGGACTGCCCGGCGGAAGGCGTCGCCTGGGCCGAAGCGGGCGCGTTCTGCGAGGCGGTCGGCGGGCGGCTGCCCAGCGAGGCCGAGTGGGAGTATGCCGCGCGCGCGGGCACGACGACCAAGTATTACTGCGGCTCCAGTCTGAGCTGCCTGAGCGCCATCGCCTGGCTGGAAGGACCGGCCCACGAGGTCGGCGGCAAGCTCCCGAACGCCTGGGGCCTGTACGACATGCTCGGCAACGTCTGGGAGTGGGTGGACGACTGCTCGCACGCCAATTACGGCGGCGCGCCGGACGACGGCGGTTCCTGGCTGGAGAGCGACTGCGCCCTGCGCGTGTTGCGCGGCGGCTGTTGGGTGTGTTCGGCGCACACCATGCGCGCCTCGGCCCGCGCGGCGGGCAATCCGGAGGCCGTCTACGAATACGGCGTCGGCTTCCGCTGCGCGCGCGACGCGCCGGCGGACGGCGATGTGGATGGCGACGCGCCCGTGGATGGCGATGCGCCCATGGATGGCGATACGCCCGTGGACGGCGATACGCCCGTGGACGGCGATGCGCCGGTAGACGGCGACACGCCGGTTGACGGCGATGCGCCGGTAGACGGCGATGCGCCCGTGGACGGCGACGCGCCCGTGGATGGCGACACGCCCGTGGATGGCGATACGCCCGTTGACGGCGATGCGCCCGTGGACGGTGATACGCCCGTGGATGGCGATACGCCCATGGACGGCGATGCGCCCGTTGACGGCGATGCGCCCGTTGACGGCGATGCGCCCGTGGATGGCGATGCGCCGGTAGACGGCGATGCGCCGGTAGACGGCGATGCGCCTGTGGATGGCGATGCGCCCGTTGACGGCGATGCGCCGGTAGACGGCGATGCGCCCGTGGATGGCGACGCGCCCGTGGACGGCGACGCGCCTGTGGACGGCGACGCGCCTGTGGACGGCGACGCACCTGTGGACGGCGACGCGCCCGTGGACGGCGACGCGCCAGTTGACGGCGACACGCCCGTGGACGGCGACGCGCCGGTGGATGGCGACGCGCCGGTGGATGGCGACACGCCGGTGGACGGCGACACGCCCGTTGATGGCGACACGCCCGTGGACGGCGATACGCCCGTGGACGGAGACCTGGACCAGGAAGACGAGGGCGACGACGCGCCCGATTTCGATTTCGCCTACGTCTGCTCGGGCGACTTCACGATGGGATGCTCGGTCGGCGACACCGCCTGCGACGCGGACGAAGCGATTTCGGACGTCCTGATCGCCATGGATTTCGAGCTGACGCCCACCGAGATCACCCAGCGCCAGTACGCCTACGTCATGGGCGCGAATCCCAGCGTCTTCAATAACTGCCCGGACTGCCCGGTGGATTCGGCGACCTGGTACGAGGCGGCCGCTTTCTGCGAGGCCATCGGCGGCCGCCTGCCCACCGAAGCGGAGTGGGAATACGCGGCGCGCGCCGGCGTGCAGACGCGCTACTACTGCGGCGCCGACGCGAGTTGCCTGCCGTCCATCGCCTGGTACAACGAGCCCCTGCAAGGCGGCTCCACGCATGAGGTCGGACAGAAACAACCCAATAACTGGGGCCTGTACGACATGCTGGGCAACGTCAAGGAGTGGGTGGCCACCGGCTACGAGGAAACGCCCGACAGCGTGCGCGTGCTGCGCGGCGGCTCCTGGCGCTCGGACGCCAACGACCTGCGCCTCTCGCACCGCGAGGGCCTCAACCCGCTGCTGACCAACGGCTACACCGGTTTCCGCTGCGCTCGCGACCTGATGCTGAGCCAGTGAACGTGCGGGCGGCCCGCTTCCGCGCATCGGGAGCGAGCCGTCCGATTTGTCAATAGGTGTCAACGGGATCGGGGAAACTCCGAAAAGGAACGAAGCTCCCGACCGACGCCCTGGCGTGATGCGGTGGAACGCAAGGCGGGGGAAGGAGGTTGCGATATGGCATTTGTGGGATAAGGGCCGGCCGGGTCGATGGCGAGCCCGGCCGGCGTCGCAATGGTCAGGCGCTCAGATCGATGCTGTTCCGAGCGGATTGGGACGTGAAATAGTTGGCAAGCAAAGAATAAGTGGATGTGGCCGATTCGCTGTCCTGGCTGGAAGCATTCAACGCTTCCAACAGCGACTGGGTCGCCATCCGCCCGGCGTCGGCGCCTTCCATCGGCGGCGGCCCGGGCGGCGGCCCCATCTTTTGCCGCAGCGAATCCATGGCCTTCTTCATCTCGTCCTGGTTGAGAACGCCGTTTTCGTCCTGATCGTAATCGGTCAGGAGTTGCTCGACGTCGATGGTCTCACCGGAACGCTCCGAGATCTTCGAGGCCGCCTCGGACAACTCCACCTTGTCGATCCCGCCGTCGCCGTTCTTATCCGCCCTGTCGAACATTTCGGTCTCGCTGGGCCGTTTGCGCATGGCCTGCAGCGAGAGCAGCCCGGACACTGAATTCACCCCGCTTACCGACATGACAGTCTCCTTTCAGCGTTTAACGAACGTTTTTTTGAGCCTCCTTTCTCGATCCTTCACTCCATTGGTCTCATGATCGGCCGGATTCCTTTTAAGTTTGTATCGATTTTGTAAGTGTTTGTACCGGAATCCCCGCGAAACAAACCGCCTTCATGGCGTTCGGCGACGGGCGGGACAGCTTTACGGGTCCTTGGCGAACAAATAGCCGACGCCCCACACGGTGACGATCCGGCCGGGCCGGCCGTCGCGGTCGCCGAGTTTTTTGCGAAGCTGGGCAATCCGCTGATCGATGGAGCGATCGAAGCCATTGTAGGAAATGCCGCGGACGTGCCGATAAAGCTCCTCGCGCGGCAGCACTTTTCCGGGGTTCTGGGCCAGGTAAACCAGCAGATCGAATTCCGACGTGGTTAATGGAAGGGTCTTGCCGTTCAGGGTGACGCTGCGGTTTTCCTCATCGACGGTCAAGGTTCCAGGTTTGGATTTTCGTTGCGTTAAAGATAGGCTCATTTTTGAATCCTCCCCTTAAAGTGCGCCGGCGGCCGCTGCGTTTCGGCGCCAATCAATACGAGGCGCTTGTCGGCGCTTCGTTCGGATCGTTTTCGGTGGGATAGGTTTCCCTCCAGAGCCCCGTGACGTCGGGAAGGCGTCCCCACGTGCCGCCATATGGCGCGTTTCCGATCTCGACCTGGTCGACGATCCCGCCTTCGCTGTCGAGCAGATAAACGGATTCTTCGCCGCATTTGAGGCCGAAGGCGAACCCTTCTTCGAGATCCTTCTGCCGCCGGATCACAAGGTGTTCCTCCGGCTGGATCTCCGTGCCGGACGGCAGGGCGAACTGGCGCCCGTCTTTGGTGAGGCTGTCGGCGATTCGCCACAGACCGATGTCGATGGCGGCGGCGGTTATGTTGACGATTTCCACCCAGTCGCGGCCGTGGCACGAGATTTCGTTGAGCGCCACCAAACCGCTCGATGGGCTCTCTTCCGTGCTTTCTTCTTCCCCGCAGGCAGGGCAGGCCAGGACAAGGAGGCTCACGGCGAAAAGGAACGGCCAGGACGTCCGTCGGATGATTGTCGGGGATTGTCGCATCGGCGGAATGTTCCTTTCAAGGGTCATGACCGGAAGCGGCGGTCGCTCATTCGCCTCTTCCCGGGTACGGGCGCGCCTGCTTGATATACAAGGTCGGCGACTCGTCCGGCTTTTCAGCGTCGTCGAATTTGAATTCCACGTCCATCGCGTACCAGCCGCCGTTGCCCGAGGCGGGACCGTAAGCCGGCGAGAATCGTTCATGGATGGCGGCGAGCGCCAGACCGAGCTGATGAATCTGGGTCACGCCGAGAACGGTATCGCCTTCGCACACCAGGTTCGAGCGCGACAGGTAGGTGACCGGCTGGCCCGGCTCGGAGAAATAATAGAGAAACTGATCGCTCGTGACGCCCGGCGGAGGCGCGACCACTTCCACGTCGCCGCCGTACTGGACGTTGACGTAGAAGGCGGGATCCAGGCCCGAGGCGTCGAAGGGATTGGCGGTCACGGCCACGCCGTTGGCTTCCTCGTCCGGGAAGTTCTGATGGACGATCAGCCCCATGCCGACCGTTTTGTGATCGACGCCGTAATAGGTCCGTTCCTCGAAGGAACGGAACAGCCAGGCGCTGGCGTAGGTTTCGCGAATGGCGTCGAGGACGCTTTCCCACACGTAAGGGTCTCCCGTGTGCGACTCGTAGCAGCCGGCGCAAGGGAAGCCGTCCAGGTCTTCGCTGTTCGTGCTGGTGCGGAACCGCAGCTTTTTCCCGTCTGTCGGGAACATGGCCGCGATCCTGGCCTTAAGCAATGTCTGAAACTCCTCGTCGAGCGGCGACGCCATCATCTCGTCGCGGAGCTCCGCCAGCTTCTGGTCGCGCGTCGCGTAGTCGGAGGCGAACGGCTCGTCGGCGAGCAGAGAGTCCAGCCGGTCGAAGAAGCCGTTCTGGTCCATGAATTGCCAGTAATAATACACAGGAACCGCGAGCGCCTTTCTGATCGGCGCGTCATCCGTCCTGACCAGCACGGAGTAGTGGGCTGCTTTCCCGCCGTACGCCTGAACGGCGGTCGCGATCTTGTCCCGGAGCGTTTCGTCCGCTTCGGGCTCGGGAGTCGCCTCCTCGATGTCCACGATGTCCTTGACGCTCAGATCCAGAGCGGGGAGCGTCACGGCTTCGGGTTTCTTGGCTTCCCAGAACGCTTCCGCCTCCTCCCGGCTCACTTCGCGGATGCTCCAATCCGTGGAGGCGACCGTCAGTTCGACCAGCTTGCCTTCGAGGGCGAGCAAGGTGGGATCGGTCAAGGCGTTCCGCAGGCCCATGTTGGGGGTGTGGCGATTCTGAGAGAGCACGTTGACGTGCGAAAGCGGAGTTTGGAATTCCTCCGTGATCAAGCCCTGGACGACGGAAATATCGTTTGGCGCTTCGTCGAGAACCACGATGGAGGTGAACGAGAGATACTGCGCGCCGAGATCCGCCGCCTTGGCGAAGATCAGTTGCCCGATGCCGACAGCCAGCGTCAGCGGCTGATAGTCGATCTCCGCGTAAATGTCGTCGGTGGTGATCGCCGGAATGCCGGCGGGGAGATTGGCCGCTTCGGCGGCGACGGCTTCCGAGGTCGGATGGAAAAAGAGACCCGGCCCGAAGAAGGCGGCGCTCGCTGTTGCTTCATACAGCGTGGCGATCATCGGCGCGGAGGCGGTGTCGTACGGCGAGATCTCCAGCGCCCAGATGCCCGGTCCTTCGTAATGCGTCACGGCGCCGAGGATGAAGCGACGTTCGGGGCTGTAATACTCGGTCGTGTTGAATTCGGAAAGCTGCGGAACGATCGGCAGGCCGTCTCCGGACAGATGGCTCGACGCGAACTCGTAGTGAACCTGGTAAAGAACGCTGTTTTGGAAGTACAGGGCGTTCTCGTCGGCCTGGTCCAGCACGATCTTCACCGACCGCGCTCCCGGCAAGGTCGAATTGATGGGCTCCGAGGCCAAGGCCCCGAAGTCCGCCGCGCATCCGATGCGCTGGAGGAATTCCGGATATTCCTCGCCCTCGGAAATTACGCAGACTCCGTCTTCGACGGCGGGGATCACGAGGGAATCGTCTGCTTCGGAATCTCCGTCGGAGGTTTGTTCGCTTGGGCTCGGGGAAGCGCATGCCATAAACAGCAGCGCGCCGATCAAGGCGATAAAAGCTGATTGTCCAGCCGGTTGAGCTACCGACATCTCATTCTCCTTCAAGCAAAGGAGAAAGGAAAAACGGCGGCCGGCCGCCGCCGCGCTTTCGCAGCCGTTCAGGGCGTCAGCGCAAAGCAATAAAACCCGCCGTAACCGCCGCCGGAACCGACCGTGCCGTCGTGTCCCGGGCCGCCGGTTTCGGCGAGGTTGACTCCGGGAGCGCAACCGGACTCGTCGAGAGCGGACATCCAGTTGTTCATGCTGTCGTCGCCTGGAGGGGGATTTTCCTTGCCCGGAAAACCGCTCCTGGGCCATGAATGTCCGACGCGCGGCTTGCCGCTGCCGGAGGAGCCCGAGGAACTCGTCCAGTCCTTGCAGGTCGCCGTGGCGCTATAGAGCCGGCCCCGATCGTTCGTCCCGGTCAGCATGTCGTGGTTGTCCACTTCAGGTTGGGTAGGATCGGGCCGATGGTTGAGGGTCCCGTCTTCATTCGGGAAATCGTCGCGGATTGTCGCATCCCCGCCTTCCGGACGCTCGTTCAGCAAATCGTCTATCGTCCGGGCGAGCCTCCTTCCGAGCCGGTCGTACCAGGGACCGTCGCCGATGCGGTCGATGGCGTTGACGACATTCCCGTTCCCGTCGTCGGCGGCGCTTAAAAAGGCCCGCCACTGTTTGACCGAAGAGCCCGGCATGCTGCGTTCGGCGATGGCGGCGCAAATTTTGTCCGCGCCGCGCAATCCCGCCCCTGGCCCCGTCTCGCCGAAACGAAGATCCCCGCCGAAACCGTTCTGGCTGCCCGACAGTTCCCGCAGAGCGGCCAGGCTGGTTACGAAAAAGCTGAAAAGCGGAAGCTCTTCCACGTCGCCGTCGCTGATCGTTTCATCGCCGTCCGGAGGCGTCCCGTCGCCATCGGGGTCCGGCTCGTCGCCGTCGATGGGCGTTTCGTCTCCGTCGGCTCCATCCTCGGCGTCGCCATCGGGGTTCGCCGGGTCGCCGTCGTCGCTCCCTTCGCCGGTGACGTCGCCGTCCGCGTCGAATTCGACATCCCCGTCGGTGGAATCGTCGTAGTAGTATGGGATATCGTCTGAGGCGTCTATCTGCGAGCCGCAGCCTGCCGCCGTCAAGGCTGACAGAATCCCGGGAAGAATGAAAACGATGAATCGAGTCGCCGGCATTTTGCGAATCCTCCTTTCACTGGCACATCAAAAAAGTCGTCTCGCAGGTCTGACCCTCGGGGCAATCGTCGTCGCTGTTGCAGGAGATGACGCCGGGGACTTCGACCGCGACCTCCACGCTGGAGGACACGACCAGATCGACCCGGCCGTTTGAAATTTCCGTCGATCCGGTCGCCTGCCGCGCGACGACGATCGTCGGGAAGCCGGTCGCGCCCAGATCGAGCAGTTCGGAGATCAACGACGCCGAAATGACGAGCGACCCGTTGTCCTCGGCTTCGCATTCGATCTTCCCTTTGCTGCCGCCGTGGTGGCTGATGTCCAGCTTCACCTTGACTATGGAAATGTCGGCCTGGCCGGCGGGCGTCCAGATCAAAGTCAGCGCCTGGCCGGCGGAAAGAACGATGGAGGAATTCGAAAGGCCGAAGGGCGCGATGCCGTAGGCTTCAAGCGCGAAGGCCGGCGTGAAATCGGACCCCGCCGCCGAAACCGTGATCGGATCTCCCTCCGAAAAAGCCGGATAGGGGAGGTCGGTCGTCTGGTAGCCGTTGGAGATCGGTTCCAGATCGAATTCGGTTTCCGAGGCGTTGTTCGCGACGCCCGTCACATGCACGGCGCCGATGTTCTGTGAAACGGGATAATCCCGGCACCGCTCGTCCTCGACGCAGACGGCGCCGCCCGTGCAAGGCGTGCTGCAAAACGGAATCCGCGGCTTGAGCAGCCGGCAGGGGCCGTCGCTGATTTTCTCTTCCCAGACGACCTGCTCCGGCGTCGCTCCGTCGTAGACCTTGCCGAAAAAGGAGGTGTATCCCGCCTTCGCCTCGGTCGTTTCCGTGGCTTCCACGGGAGCGATCATGGATACCTGAAAAGCGCCGACCAATGCGCTTGAATTGTCGGAGACCTCGTCATGTTCTTCTTCCGAGGGGAAATCGGCGTCCTGATCGAGCTGTTCGTCGGCGTCGCCGTCCGTCCCGTCGTCGTCGCCGACATCGGCGTCGTCCGAGGCCGACGAACACGCCGAGACCGGCAAACACAGCATCGCTGCGACGCCGGCGAGGATAAGCCGTGAAGCCAACGTGGATTTTTGCGTACGGATCGTCATGGAGGTCACCATCGTTCGTTTGAATTTTGCCGTTTGCCTGCAGCGTTTCGAGGAATTATCGAGGTCTCTCCGGCGCGATCGGCTGGCGCCGGTTTCCCGGAATCGCCCGGCCGTATCGTCCTGATCTCCCGTGGTCGTGGCCGCTAACGGTCGCCTGAAATGGAATGTAACAGGCTGGTCTTAAGATTTTCTTAACCAAAGCCGAATATTATTCTGGTGGTTGAAATGGAGCGACCGGTTCGTCCCGCGACGCGTTGAGAGGAGACCACCGGCATGGGAGAGAAAATTCTGCTGATCGAGGACGATCAGAAGCTAGGCGTGCAAATCGTCGATCATTTGACGAAAGCGGGCTTCGATCTGATATGGTGGACCGAGGGCGAACGCATCCTCCCCGGGGTGTCGCCGAGCTTTGCGCTGCTCGTCCTCGATCTGATGCTTCCCGGCGTCTGGGGCATGGACATTTTAAAACATCTGCGCACGTACTCCGATGTGCCCGTTCTCATTCTCAGCGCGCGCAATGCGACGACGGACAGAGTGCGCGCCTTCAAACTCGGGGCCGATGATTACATGACCAAACCCTTCTGGCCGGAGGAGCTTGTCGAGCGCGTCCGCGCGCGGCTTCGACGCCCCACCGTACAGAAAACCGGCCCGGTGAAATTCGGCCATCTCCAGCTCGACGTGGCCAGTCGCCTGGCGTCGGTTCGCGGAAAGTCGGTCTGTCTGACGCGCGTGGAGTTCGACCTTTTGGCCGCGCTCGCGCGCCGGGCCGGGGAAGCGGTCACGCGCCGCTGGCTCGTTGACAGCGTGCTGGATCCCGACAAGGAGGGGACGGAGCGCACCCTCGACGTACACGTCTCCCACCTGCGGAAAAAACTGGGAATCGATAACCTCATTGAAACCGTTTGGGGAATTGGCTATCGGTTGCGGACGGGAGCCCGCTCGTGAGACTCAGGTTTCGACTGGTGCTGACGACCTTCGCGGTCTGCATTCCGGTCGCTGCGGCGCTCGCCTTGTTTCAGTATTTCCTGATCGCCAAAACCATCAATGACGCGCTCGTCCAGTTTGTCTTGGACTCCATGCAGAACGGGGGCCGCGAGGAATGCGAAGCATCGCCGGAAACGTGGGTGATGGAGGGGCCGGGCCCCAAGCCGCCGCACGAACCGGCGGGTCCGCCTTTTCCTATGAACTCGCCGCCGGGCCCTAGGGAAGCTCCTCCGTGGGATCGGGGGCAGCCGCCTCCGCCTCCTCCGAAGGACGGCTTCGAGGGGGATTGGCGGGGCGGACAGCATGGGCGACCGCCCATGGAACCGCGAGACGACAGTCCATTTCCCGCGCCGATACCCAGGTCGAAAATGTTCGCCTACGATTCCAACCTGGCGTCGAAGAACCCCTTCGCACCCGTCCTGGACAAATCCCGATTGGCGAAGATGGAGGCCGACGACCTCGTGAGCGAGATTTTTTCTTCCGCCGAGGGCGATCCGGTCCGACAATTTCTGGTGCGCATGCCGTGGAAGGATGGACCCTGCGCCTTTATCTTGATCAATCGCTACGTGCCGCCCTTTCCCGGCCGGGACCGTCGCCTGTTTCTCCCGATCCAGTTCTGGCTTTTGCCGATGCTGTCCGTGCTGGTGGCGCTGTTTCTTTCCGTCGGCCCGATCGTCAGCCGGGTGCGCCGGCTGACGCGGGAGGTGAAGGCCTCGAAGGACGCCCGTTACGAACCCAAGATTTCGGTGAAAGGCAGGGATGAAATCGCCGAGCTGGCGCGGGCGTTCGAAGAGGCGGGGCAGGAAGTGCGCGCGCAGATCGCCAAACAGGAGCAGCGCGAGCGGACTTTGCGCAACTTCCTGGAGAACACCACGCACGACGTGATGATTCCCATCACCGTGCTGCAAGGCCATCTCAGCGACATGGCGGACCGCCTGGACTCCGGAACTTCCGTGGACGGCCCGCTTGTCGCCTCGGCGATGGGTGAGACGCAATATATCTCCTCGCTGATTCACAATCTTTCGATCGCCGCCAAGATCGAGGAGGGAGAGCCGGCGCTGCAGTGGGAGCCGGTCAATTTAAACGAGCTGGTCGAGCGCGTGGCGGGTCGGCACCGTCCGATCGCCCGCCAGAAAAACGTGTCGCTCGATCATGCGGTTCCCGAGGAGCCGTTATGGACGAAGGGCGACGTCACCTTTATCGAGCAGGCCGTCAACAACGTCGTCTACAACGCCATCCGCTACAACCGGGCGGAAGGCCATGTGGCGGTGATCCTGGAACCGGTGGGCGAGCGAGACTTCGAACTGCGCGTCATCGACGACGGACCGGGCATCCCGGAGGAGGAAATCTCCCGCCTCGTCGAGCGATACTTCCGGAGCAACGTCGCCCGCAGCCGCGAACCGCAAGGGCAGGGGCTCGGACTCAACATCGCCTATCAATTGGCGACTCTGCACCATTGGAAATTTCAGCTTGGCCGCTCGCCGTACGGGGGTTTGCAAATTGAATTTTCCGGTCCGCGAATCGCCTTGGATGAGGCGACCTGATTGATGCTCACCGTTCTGCGTCAATGCACGGCCTGCGCCACAACTGCATCAGCCATCTGGTGATGAAGGGCGACTTGAAACTCGCCCAGATGATCGCCGGCCATTCCCGCATCCAGACGACCGCCGACCGATACACGCACTTGCTTCCGGATTACGTGCAGAAACAGGTCGAAGAGGTCTTCACCCTGCCGTCCTGTGACTCGACTGAAGAGGAAAATGACGGCAATGTCCCGGCAACTTTGTCACCGGTTGTCACCGAAATGCGAGGAATCCGGAAGCGAAACGAAGCTCCCGGCCGACGCCCAAAAAGCGACGCAGCGGAGCGGAAGACGCGCCAAAAGCTTTGACGAACGACCACAAAACTGGTGCAGGATCGAATACGGCGCGGGCCGCCTCAGGGATATTCCGGCTGCGGGACCTGCGATTGCAGGGCGACGCGCAGGCGGCGCTTTTTCATGAAGTAGCGGAAGCTGGTCAGCAGGCTCACGTGCCCGATTTGCAGCGCCTCGTCTCCGTTCTCGAAATCGAGCAGGCCCTGGTAGTAGGCGTTGAGGTCCGCCACCCGGTGATGATAGCGGCGGTCGGATTTTTCCTTTTGAAACACCGTCCGGTTCACGCTGCCGCGAAAGACGAACGCCTCTTCATCCAGCACTGCCTCGGGCATGACGTACATCTTGTCCCGGTGCTCGCGGTCGATCGTCCGGGCGATCTGTCGGTGCGTCTCCGTGGGCGGCTGATTGCGGAGCGGCGAGGGATAAACGCCGTCGAAGTGAACGGCCACGTTGCCCAGGCTGCTCAGGACGCAGGCGCAGTTGCTGATCCAGGTTCGGCCGACCGGCTTGCGCCGGAGGAGGTAATTCAGCACCACCTTCGACGTCAGCAGGTGGGTGAGCTTGGCTCCCCGGTCCTCCGGGCGGACGCAGGTGAGCCCGAGATGCAGCACGTCGCCCACGTTCTCTACCGGCAAGAGGACCGCCGAACAGAATCCCGCCAGTTGCCCGTTCTCGCGGCGGGCTAAAGAAAGCACTTTATCCGACAGCTCTTTGCGCGTTCCGCGCATGACCTGGTAATCCGGGATTTCCTTGAAGCACGTGGCGGCAACGGCCCGCACGTCCGCAACCAAGTCCGCCAGGGCTTCATCCGAGAGACGAAGGCCGGGCCGGTAGAGAAATTCAAGCTGGTATTTTTTACCCATGTCGTTTTTCCTTTCACAACGTTGTCGTCGGTTTTCGAAGGTTTTCAGCCACCCATCTTTCCGCGCTTTCCTTCAGGATGGTCGCCTCGGACGGGCGCAAGACCGGTCCGAAGCCGACGCGCACCGACAGGCTCCTTCGTCCGAAGCGGTCGAAGAAGTGGCGAATGAACGTATCGTCCCCCACCCAGCAGTCCTCGGGGTCCGCATACTCGATCGCCACGGGGACGACGGGAATGCCGTTTTCGGCAGCCAGATGAAACACGCCGGGACGGAACGGCAGGCAGCCCGGCCCCGCGCTGGTCGTGCCTTCGGGAAAAACCACGGTTGAAAGGCCCTGGCGCATCAGTTCCGCGATCGAGGCGCGGGCCAGCTTTCTGCTTGTCCGGTCGTCCCGGGAGACGAAGACCGTGTTGCCCAAGCGCGCGGCCCAGCCGATAAAAGGCCAGCGGCCGACTTCGGCTTTGGCCAGCATGGTGCAGGGGACCTGGGACAAAACGGCCACGATGTCGATGTAGGAGCGATGGTTGGCGACCAGCAGCGCCCCGTCGGGGGGAGGGACGCCTTCCACTTCCAAGCGTATGCCCATTCCCTCGATCAGTCGTGCGGCCCAGCGCTGCGCGAGGCGCGCGACATGGCGCGAATCGGCCTTGCCGACCAGCGATAGACAGACGACCCAGGCCGCGTAGGCCAGCGTGAGGAAAAGGAAAAGAAACATCCTGGCGACGGCCCGGCAGGAGCGGATGAAGCTTCCTTCCTCTGCGGAAAGGAATTGCTCCGGCGTCGATTCGCATTCGATCTGTGCGTGGGCTTGCGTAGGCGCCATCTTGCCTCGTCGAAATTTTTATCCACTGTCCCCATGATTTGTGTACCAAACGGATATTTGCGCGGTATTTGAAGATGATTTGAATTGCGTCAATTCTGCGAAGGCGTTTTTGAATTGATGATTCTGAAGGTTTCTCTCCGCGCAGGGCTGCTTTCGGTTTCCTCGTTTGTAAACACGCGTTTGTAGTTGGCGGCGATGGAAAGCAAAAGATCGAGGAGGGGAATGTGATGCCGCAGCACCCTTTCGCGCCGGTGGGGAGGCACGGGGTTGAACAGGTCGAGCGCCCTGATCTGCCGCGTGGGGGATTTCTTGATCCAGCGCCAGGCGCCGATCTCCAGGGTCAGCGGCAGAAAAACGCCCTGGGCGTCGGGGTTCAACTGGCGGTGTTCGTCCATGAGGTAGTCCCAGAGGTCGCCCGCCGCGCAGTAGTTCTCGGACTGCGGTTCGAACTTGTAGACATGATGGCGCAGCGCCATGTCCAGCGTGGCCTTGAGGCGCATGTAACAAGGCCAGTTGGGCGGATAGCCTTTCTGGCGCGCGTAGGGAGTCCATAGGGAGTCGTCCCAGCCGAAGCCGCTGTGAATGTCCAGGCAGATGCCGAAGGGCGCCGGGAAAACAAGGTTCCGCACCAGGTCGATCAGGAGCTTCGATTCCAGTTCAAGACCGCCGCCCCGGTAATACGGCAGATGCGCGGAGAATCGCTGGCCGCCGAAAAGAAAGGTCGGCGTCGGGCTGTCCACCGGCGCGTTCCGCATGAGATCGACGCCGTTGCCGTTGCAGCGCGTCTCGGCCCAATGCCCCGCCGGATTGACGACGGGAATTCCGATCAGCCGGACCTTGCGGAAGAGTTCGCCTAGATGTTCGTTCCAGGAGAGCTGGCTGGCGAGGTGCTCTATGCAGGCATGGAGGACGTCCACGCCGATCGTCTCCACGCCGTGCACGCCCCCGAAAAGCGCCAGGACCGGCAAGCTTCCGCACTCCGGCTGCTCGTGATCGCAGATGGAGAAGGAATAGATCGGTTCGACGCCTTTGAGCGTCTGGACCTCTCCCAAGGCTTCCAGCCTTAGAAAGCGGGGGAAGCGCGACACAAGCTCAAGAAATTCATGGTGAACGCCGATCATGTTTCATTGCTTCCAACTCAAGCGGCGCAAACGCTTACGGATAATCTTGACGAGGAGAGCCTCCATCTGTCGGACTCGTTCGCAAGCCATATCCAGGATGGCGCTGCATTCCTCGACGTCTTTATCGTCGATGAGCCGCAACTGAAAGAGGGCTTTCATCCGCTCGGCGATCCTGGGATTTTGCTTCGCCCAGCGCCGCTCGATGGTTTCGAAACAGAAGGCGATCAAGTACTGCCAGTCGAGCAGGCGGCAGGGGTCGGGCGTCTGGGCTTCCCGCCGCACGGTCTCGTACCTGCGGTAGTCTTCCCGCCACGAATCGTCCCGGTGTGCGGGAGGGGCCATGATTCGCGCCTTCAACCCGATGCCTGGGCAGGCGTTTTAGCCTTCTCGCCCACGAACCCATGCCAGAAAAAAGACGGCAGGGGCGTTTCCCCCCTGCCGCCGAACGTAACCGGTTTTGTACAAGCCCATCAATTGGCCGGATAGGCCGTCCAGCCCGCCGTCCAGTCTTCCGCGCCGAACGCGCCGATGTAGGTCGCCGACGCGTCGAAGAATCCGTCGCTCGGAGGCGTCGCGCCGCCGTCGAGAGCCGGCGAACCGCTCTGGGGCAGGAAGTCCGGATCGTCGTAGTTCGAGATGTCCGTCAATTGCGGGTCGGCGAAGGCGTTGTTCAGTCCGCCGCCCGCAAACGCCGCCGCCTCGTCGAAGCCGCCGTCGTCCGGCTCCTCGCCCTCGGCGGGGGCGGGCTCGGCGGGGAAGGCGCTGTTGTTGTCGCCGATGTCCCAGAACAGGCTGTTCTTCACCGCCAGCGCGCCGCCGTCGAACTGCGACACCGTCGAGCCGTCCGAGACGTTGATGCCGAAATCGGTGAAGTAGGCCATGATCATGTTGTTGACTTTGCCCGCCGTGCCGCGGCGAAAATGGATGCCGCTCTGTTCCTTGCCCGCCGTGCCAGGATCGGAATCGGAGCCGATCAACGAAACGTTCCACAGCTCGGGAGCGGAACGCGGCGCGGCGTCGTTGTCGTTCTTGTTGTTGTCGCATTCCATGCCCTTGTCGCCCACCACGCCGTTCTGATGCACGACCATCCACTGCACCTTGCCGGTCCAGCCGAAGTCCCAGTCGAGACCGTCATCATCGGGCTCGCTGATGACGACGTGCTTGAGGTTGGCGGAGCCGCCGAAGCACTCGACGCCGTCGTCCGCGCCCATGTGAACCTGGACGTGGTCCAGCAGGGTTTTCGAGCCGCAGCCGCCCAGCGTGACGCCGTTCAGTTCGTTGTCCGGCGCCAGCTCGAAGCCGGCGAATTCGACGCGGACGTATTTCAGCGTGCCGCAATCGTGCTGGCCGTCGCCGCCGCCGTAGCTGGTGCGCCCCTCCGTCGCCGGGAAGCCCTCGATCTTCTCCGATCCGCCGGAGACGTTGATCGGCGCCAGGCCGAGCAGCACCACGCCGCCCCAGTCGCCCGCCGCGCGCGAACCTTCGGGCTGCGCGCTGGTGAAGACGATCGGGTTGGCTGCGTCGCCCTCGGCCAGCAGTTTGGCGCTGGTGGCGATGACCAGCGAGGAACCGCTTTCGCCCTTGACGGTGACGCCTTTTTCGATGGTCAGCGTGGCGTTTTCCACGAAGATGTGCTTCTTGAGGATGTAGGTGTTGCAGGCGGCCCATGTGGCGTCGGCCGTGATGTCGGCGTTCACCTCGATGGTCTCGCCGTCCGTGCACTCGTCGCCGTCCGTCGGGTTGTCGCCGTCGGCGGGCGCGTCGCCGTCCGTCGCCTCGGTATTTTCGTCGTCGCTGTTGCACGCGGACAGCAGCGAGACGAGACCAAACATAATCGACAAGCCAATCAGCCAAATTCTCTTCGCTTTCATTTCTCTTCCTCCTTGTTGGAATGCTTCAATACGACCACTCCAGCGCCAGGCTTCCCGTGAAGCCCGGCTTGATCCGATACACGGTCAATCCTCCTTGTTTGTACGTTGTGGCCTGGTCCAGCAGGTTGGCGCCCGACAGCTTCAATTTGAAGCCCGCGCCCAGCGCCTGGCTGGCGCTCAGGTCCAGGCGGTGAAAAGGCTGCTCGTACACATCGGGCAGCCGGTCGAATCCGACCTCGGCGATGCGCGGCCCGAAAACGTTGTAGCTCAGGGAAACCTCCGTTCCGATTCGTTCGTTCAGATAGCCGAGCGAGGCGTTGATGACGTAGGACGACATGCCTTGCAGGGGCCGCGTGCGATTGGTCTGGGGGCCCTGGCTGTCGCCTACGTCGATGCGGGAGTAGATCAGAGTCGTGTTCAAACCGATGTGAAGATCCTGCAAATAAGGCGTGAAATGTCCGAAGGAAGCCCTCGCTTCGATCTCGCCGCCGTAAAGGTTGGCCGCCGGCGTATTGGTGAAACTCACGTCGCCCTGGGTGGCGTCCACCACCACCTGCTCGATGGGATCGACGAAGTGCTTGTAAAAGAAACCGGCCGAAAGCAGCTCCGATTCGGCGAAGAACCACTCCCAACGCAGATCCGCGTTGTGGATGCGGGTTTCGACGAGGTCCGGATTGCCGGAGAGGCTGCGGCGGCGCATGAAATCGAAGTACAGAAACGGCGCGATTTCGCGGAACTGCGGACGGGCGAGGGTGTAGCTGTAGGCCGCCCGGAGGTTCATGTCCGGCCGGATGGCGTAGATGACGTTGAGGCTCGGGAGCACGTCGTCGTAGGTGCGGTCCACGTCGCCCGGCTCCTCCGCCGTGATGGCGTTGGGCGTTCCCGCCTGCAGCGTCTGCGCCGAACGCTCGTAGCGGACGCCCGGCACGATGCGGACCGGGTCCAGCAGCGTCAGATCGAGCGCCGCGTAGCCGAAGGCGACCAGCAGCCCGGCGTCGAAGGCGTCCTGGGGCAGGGTCCGCTCGTTCAATTGGAACGAAGGGCCGATGGTCTCGGGTGTGAAGATCTGGTCGGCCGGCAAAAACAGCGGCGCGGGGTCGCGCCTGCCGACGAAATTGAAGCGAAAGCGCCGCGACCAATAGTCGCGCGCCGAATACTGCGCGCCGCCGCCGACCTCCAGCGAACCGACCTTGGGCAAGGGGAACGTCAGGTCCGCGCCGCCGCCGCCGGAATGGTCCGTCATGGAGGAAAAGTAACGCTCGCCGCTTCCCGGCTCGTTCTTGTAGCGGCTTTTTTCCTCGTCGATGAGCTGGTAGACGATGTCGCGGGTGTCGGGCTCGTCGCGGTTGACGAACGAATAGTTGCCCTGCCAGCGCAGCTTGATGTCGTCGTAGGACGGCAGGCGATGGTCGCCGACGAGCTGGGTGAAGACCAGCCAGCGCTCCGTGAACACCAGCCGCGTGGCCTCGATGTTTTTGCCGTCCGTCTCGTTGTACCCCGTGACCCTTCCGCCGCGCTTCTCCCCGGTGTGGGTGAAGAGGAGGAAAAGGTTCAGCTCGTTGCGGCCGTCCGGCTTGACGCCGACGTTCGCCAGCCCGTTGAGGCCGGCGCTCTCCACGCCGGCTTCGCTGGCGACGTTCTCCCGGTACTGCAACTCGTCGTTTTCGAATTTCACCTTGGCGACGGAGGCCTTCTCGATGGCCTCTTTGTGGCTGATCCCCAGGTTGAAGGTGTAGCCGACTTTCGCGCCCCCCACCGCCCGCGTGTCGCCCACGGAGCCGCTGAATCCCCAGTTGGGCCAGGCCGTGGCCCGCCGCGTGGTCCAGACGTTTTTGAACGACTCGCCGATCTCCTCGATCTTTTTGGCGTCCAGCGTCTCGCTAAGCAGAACGGGCTGGCTTTTCGGCACGCCTCCCGGCAGGCGGCGCGTGCCATCGTCGAAGCCGATGTAGTCCGCGCTTCCGCCGCGGTAGGTCAAGCGGTCGCGGAATGTCGAGACGGTATCGGCGGACACCGACGCTTTCAGTTTGGCCTCCAGCGCCGTCGGATAGGAATTGGTTTCGATTTTCAGCGCGCCGCCGGCGAAGGTGCCCGGCAGATCGGCGCTGTAGGTCTTGTCCACCGTCATGTTGGCCAGCAGGCCGGCGGGAAAAAGATCCAGCGGCACGGCCCGCTGGTCCGGGTCGGGGCTGGGCAAAAGCACGCCGTTCAAGAGCGTGGTGCTGTAGCGGCCGCCCAGGCCGCGGATCATGACGTAGCGGTTGCCGACAACCGTGGCCGACACCATGCGCTTGACCGCGTCGGAGGCGTTGGAGTCCGGCGTGCGGGCGATCTCCTGGGCGCTGATGACGTCGGAGGCCGCCACGGCGCGCTGGCGCTCCTTGAGCACGGCGGCTTCCTTGCGCGTATCGGCCTTCGCCTCCACGACGACTTCTTCCACGGCGTCCTTGTCGGCGGTCAGCACGATATTGAGCGTCGTCAGGCGATCCGGCTCGACGACGACGCCCGTGATGCGCCGTCCCTGGTAAAGTTCGTAGTAGACTTTCAAATCGTACGTGCCCGGCGGGAGTTCGAGAATATAGTTGCCGTCCACGTCCGTCAGCGTCTTCTGCTCGCCGCCGTGAGTAAGCTGGAGGGTGGCTTCGATCAAGGCCTCGCCAGTCTTCGAGTCCGTCACCGACCCCGCGATGCCCGTTCCGCTTTGCGGTTTGGGCGACGGCGCGTTTCCCGCCACCGGCGAGGTTGGCGTTTCGACGACGGAGTCTTGCGCATAAGCAAAGGGAAGAAAGATGCTCCAGGCCGCCAGCGTCGCCAACAGCGCCAGCGCTGCTTTATCGGCGAAAGATCGGTTCGATCTGGCGATTCTCGACATTCTCAATCTCCCGGCGGCGGCGAAGCCGCGTTCATCCTTAGTTCCCCCCGACTGCATTTGGCGCTTCGAGCCGCGAAGCTCAACGAAGCGGTTCGTCCGTAATCACCGCGATGGTCAAGGCCCCGCCGCTTCTCGCCAGATCCATGATTTCCATGGTCCGGCCGAAAGGGACGTCATCGTCGGCCGTGAAGAACAAGGTGTGGTCCCTGGCGCCCGCGAGCACCCGCGCCAGCCGTCCGGGCAACTCCTGTTGCGTCACGGGGTCGCGGTTGATCTCGATTCGTCCGTCCTTGAGCAAGGAGAGCACGATGGGCGGCGGCCCGTCGCTCGGCGGCGGCGGTGAGTTTGCGTCTTCCTTGAGCGGGACGTGCGCCCAGAACTGCTTGGTCAAGAGCGGCGTCACGACCATGAAGATGATCAGCAGCACCAGAACCACGTCCACCAGCGGGGTGATGTTGATCGCCGGACGGACGCGGCGGCGGTCGGTTCCGAGCGTGAAAGCCATTATGCGGGCTCCTTCTTTTTTTCTTTGCGTTTATCGCCCACCTGGAGGGAGACGCCGGAGAAGCCGAGTTCGCGGCAGTCGCCGAAGAGCTTGCGGACCTCCGCGAAGCGCGCCGTTTTGTCGGCCTTGAGCACCACTTTGCGGCGCGGGTCCAGCTCGCGAAGTTCCTTGAGGCGGACGAGAAGCGCGTCGCGGCCGATCGGATCCTTTTCCAGGTACAGCTCGCCGGCGGCGGTGAGGCTGACGGTGATCGGCTCCAGCTTGCCCTTCGAGGACTTGTCCGGGTTCTGGATGCCGGGCAGATCGATCTGCGCGCCGGACTCCATCTGCGGCGTGATCACCATGAAGATGATCAAGAGCACCAAAACGATGTCCACCAACGGCGTGACGTTGATCTCGGGCGCGATGCGGCGGCTAGGCATTGGCGTTGATCTCGCCGGAAAGCAGATCCAGCTCGCCCGCGATCAGCGCCTCGCCGTCGTCCGGGTCGGAATCCTCGTACGAGTCGGCGAGCCCGCGCGCGGGCATGTGGCTGGGGAGGTGGCGGTGTTCGAGGAAGTCCGCCAGTTCCGATCCCGAATGCTGCAGGCGCAGGAGGATGGAGTCGGCGGCCGAGGAAAGACTGTTGTAGGCGAGCACCGCCGGAATGGCCACGCACAGGCCGATGGCGGTGACGACCAGCGCCTCGGCGATGCCGGCGGAGACGGCGCCCAGGCCGCCCGAACCCTCGCGGGCGATGCCCTCGAAGGCGTCGATGATGCCGACCACCGTTCCCAATAAGCCGACGAACGGCGCGATCGAGCCGACGGACGCCAGAACGCCGAAGCCCCGCCGGGTTTCCGCCTCCAGCGCGTCGTACTTGCGGTTGAGCTGGCGGCGGGCCAGATCGGCGGCCCCCAGCGCGCCGCGCCGATTGACGGATTCCTTCAAGTAAGTCCTGAGGCCGGCGGCGAACAGGCTGGCGAGCGGGCTATGGCGGTGCTTCTCGGCCTGCTCCAGAAGCGCCGGGTAATCCTCGCGTTCGATCAGTTCGTCGGCCGCGGCGGCGAAACGCCTGGACTGCTTTTTTCCGCGGTTGAACGCCCACAGGCGTTCGAGGTAAACGGCGAGACTGGCGACCGCCATCGCCGACAACAGGCTGACAATGGCCAAAGCGAAGGCCCCCATCTCGCCGAAAATCTTGATCAGATCGAAGTTCATGGTCGTTCTCCTTTGTCTGAATTTCCAATCGGCCCCACGCTCGAATGCGCCTTCAGGCTAAGCCTTGAGCCGGAAGGGAATCTTGACGATGCGATAGACCGCCGTCGGCTGGTTCTCCACCAGGGCCGGTTTGTAGCGCCAGGTTTTGACGACGGCGACCGCCGCCGACACGAAAGGCTCCTCGCCTTTCATGACCTGGATGTTTTCGATTGCTCCTTCCTCGGTAACGACGACTTTCAGGATCACCATGCCTTCCAGCCCCTTGGCGCGGGCTTCCTCGGGGTAGTCGGGGCTGGCGTTGCCTCCCAGGGTCTGCGGCGGAACAGAGGACTCCGGGAGGTTGATCGGTTGTCTTTTCCGCGTCGGCGGAGGCGGCGGAGGCGGTGGAAGCGGGGTAAGGGACGCCACCTTTTGCCCGGGGTCCATCCCGCCGTCTCCCTCGCCGAAGCCTTCGCCAACTTCCACTACTTCCTTGGACGGATCGGCCTCGGCCAATCTCTCCGTAGGAATCTCCTTGGGGGCGATCAGGGGCTGAGCCGGCTTGGGAGCGGCGACGCGCTTGAGCTTCATTTTTTCCGGCGCCATCGGCGCGGGCGCGGGAGGAGGGGGAGGCGCGGCGGGCGTAGGGGCGAACCTCACCTCGATTTCCTTTTCGCTTTCCGGGCGGCTGGCGCCTTGCGCGACGAAGAGAATTCCGCCGGCCAGCAGACAATAGACGACGACCGACACCCCTGTCGTGACGGCGAACCGCCACCGGGAGCTGGAATTTTTTTTCGCGCCGAAATCTTCGAACATGGGTCGTCATCCACAAAAGGTTTCAATCGGCCGGCGAGCCTCTCTATGCCTTGGCGGATCCCCGGCCGATATCGTCGCCGTCAACCCAAGGTAGGGTCGCGGCGTTCGAATTTGATGAATGAATCGCGAATTGAGCGATAGTTTTAGGTTTTGAAAAAGTTAGGGAAGCGTTGGCGGAGTGTGATAAGCGGGAGACGGACCCTGGGTATCGAGTGTACTTCGGACAGGACGGCGCTACCTGGGTTGTGCTCTTGATCGGCGGCAAGCAACTACATCGTCAACAAGCCTTTGTCATAGGTGTCGAGGTCGCCGATGAAGGACGGCGAGGACCCCTTTGATGCTGTGGGAAATCGAGCCGACCAGCAACCCGAGGGAGGCGAGTTGATCCTGAAGCTGGCGAATGAGGGTGATGTTCGTCGACATCTCGATGACGGCCGTTATCTCTCCGTCCAGGCCGCGCATGGGGGCCGTCTGGACCAGGACGTTCATGTGTTCGCCCGAGTTCGAAGTCACGACCTCCTCGCTCTGGCGGCTCCGACCGTCCTTGAAGGTTTCGGCCACAGGACACACCAGACAAGGCTCGTCGCGGTGTTTGTAAA